>ALAO01000286.1 GCA_000307955.1 Solidesulfovibrio magneticus str. Maddingley MBC34
CGCCCCCCCGCCATTCCGGCGGCGGGGCCTCGCGGAAGGCCGGTCGGAACCGGGCCAGCCGGTCGAGGGTCTGGGCGAAACGCTGGGGGGTAAACGGCCACAGCAGATAGTCGGCCGCGCCAAGCTCAAAGGCGCGAAAGGCCCGGGTTTCGTCAGCGGCGATGAAAACCAGTCCGGGCTGGCGCTTGGCGGCGGCCAGGGCCTCGGCCAGCTCGAAGCCGCCGAGTTCGCCGCCGAGGTCCACGCCGCAAAAGAGCAGGCCGTAGGGAATGGCGCGCAGAAGTTCCGAGGCCTCGTAGGCGTCGGCCGCTTCGCCCAGCACCCGGATGAAGTCGGCCCGGGAAAGCTCGGCCCGAAGTGCCGTGCGCACGGCCGGATCGGGATGGACGAGGAGTGCTGTGATGCGGTCCATGGTCACGCGCCCCTAGCGCCGGCGAAAAGGGAAGCGGCGGCGGCCGGACGTCGGCGCGTCGCCAGGCCCATGAGGCGCAGCGGGCAACGGGCGCAGGCCAGGGGCCGGGCGGCCAAAGGGGCGCGTCCGCTGGTCACTCGCCCTCCAGGCGAAGGCCGGTGATGGTCGAGACGGCCTGTCCCCGGGCGGCCTTGACCGCGTCCAGGCCCCGGGCCAGGGCGGCCCGGTCCGAAGCCCGGGCCAGGGCGGTTTCCTCGGTGATGAATCCGGCGGCGAAAAGGGCGGCCGTGGAGGCGTCGAAGCCCACCATGCCGTAGGGCGCGCCCTGTTCGATGATGTCGGCGACGCCAAGGCTTGTCGCCTCGCCGGAAGCGATGCGCTCGCGAAGGCGCAGGGTGGTGACGAGCAGTTCGGCCGAAACGGCCCGGCCGCCGCCCAGGCGCGGCAACAAGCGCTGGGCCAGCACGGCCTTGAGGGAGCCGGCCAGCCGGCTGCGGGCGAGTTTTTCCTCGGCCGGGCCGAAGCAGGCCAGCACGCGTTCCACGGCCCCGGAGCAGTCGGCGGTATGCAGCGTGGCCAGCACCAGATGGCCGGTCTCGGCGGCGGTAAGCGCCGCGTCCAGGGTGTCGCGGTCCCGGGCCTCCCCCAGGACGATGACATGGGGCGCTTGGCGCAGGGCGGCCCGCAGGCCTTCGGCGAAATCCGGGAAATCCGTGCCGCGCTCGCGCTGGGTGACGACGCCGCGCCCGGGCGGCAGCAGGCATTCGACAGGGTCTTCCAGGGTGACGACGTGGACGGGCCGGGCAGCCAGGATGGCGGCGGCCAGGGCGGCCAGGGTGGTGGATTTGCCCGAACCGGTGGCTCCGACCACCAGGACCAGGCCTTCGGCCAGCTCCGTCAGCCGGGCTGCCGCCGGAGGCAGCGTCAAGGCGGCCAGGGGCGCGGGCGCGGCCGGCAGGCGGCGCAGGACCAGCCCCAGGCCGCCCCCGGCCCGGTGGATATTGGCCCGAAAGCGCCAGCCCGAGGGATGGCGGTAGGAGACGTCGCAACTGCCCAGGCGCGCGAGGTCGGCGGTCAGGCGGGCGTCCTGGCCGAGCAGTTCCCTGGCCAGGGCGTCGGCGGCTTGGGGCGTGGTCGGCGCGCCAAGGGCCGGCAGGGGCGTGAACGCGCCGTCCACCAGCGCCCCGGCCGTGCCGGCCGGGGTGAAGAGCAGGTCCGAGGCCCGGGGCGCGGCGGCCAGGGCCTGGCCGACGAGAGCGTCGAGAAGGGCGTGCTCCACGGTGTGCCTTGGTTCCTGTCCGCAAAAAGGTTTCGCGCCGGGCCGTGGCGCGTGGCAAGGGGGCATTATTTCTGACGAATACTGACCCATTTCGCCATCTGGCGCAACGCTAGGCCGACGCGGCCGGGGCTGGGACGAGGCCCTCGAACCGGGTTTTGTTGACGGCGTTACGCAGCGCGTCGGCCGGTTCGATGCGCCCGGCGGCCAAGAGCTCCAGGAGCGAGTCGTCCAGGGTTCGCATGCCCTGGGCCTTGGTCGTCTCCAGCACGGAGTTGATCTGGAAGATCTTGTTTTCCCGGATGAGGTTGCGCACGGCCGTGTTGGCCAACAGCAGCTCCATGGCCATGACCCGTCCCGGGGCGTCGGCCCGGCGCAGGAGCGTTTGGGAGACGACGGCGGTTAGCGACTCGGACAGGGCCGAGCGGATCTGCGGCTGCCGGTCGCCGGGGAACACGTCGATGACCCGGTCGATGGTCTTGGCGGCCGAGACGGTGTGCAGGGTGGACAGCACCAGATGGCCGGTCTCGGCCGCCTCCAGGGCCAGCTCGATGGTTTCGAGATCGCGCATTTCGCCGACCAGGATGATGTCCGGGTCTTCGCGCAGCGCCCCGCGCAGGGCGGCGGCGAAGGAGCGGGTGTCGCGGCCCACCTCGCGCTGGTTGATGAGGCAGCCGGCCGAGGCGTGGATGAATTCGATGGGGTCTTCCACGGTGATGACGTGGTCGCGCCGGGATTCGAGGGCGTGGCGGATCATGGCGGCCAAGGTTGTGGATTTGCCCGAGCCGGTCGGGCCGGTGACCAGCACCAGCCCCTTGGGGCGCATGGCCAGTTCGCCGAGGATGTCCGGCAGGCCGAGGTCGGCCAGGGTGGGCACGGTTTCCGGGATGGCCCGGAAGGCGGCGGCCACGCCGCGCTCCTGGCGAAAGTAGTTGCAGCGAAGCCGCCCCAGCCCCGGCGCGGCGTAGGCGAAGTCGAGGTCGCCGGTTTCCTCGAAAACGGCCAGCAGCCGCTGGGGGGCGATCTCGTAGAGCAGGGTCTTTAATTCCTCGTTTTCGAGCACCTTGTATTTGATGCGTTCCAGGCGGCCGTTTAAGCGCAGCATGGGCTGGGAGCCGCTGGAGAGGTGCAGGTCCGAGGCTCCGGTATCCTTGAGCATTTTAAAGAAGGCGTCGAGCTGGGCCATGGCCTCTCCTTGGGCGAACAGATGGGATCGAGCCTAGCACGGAAGGGGGCGGCTTTGGAATTGTCTTGGCAGGCCTCGATCTGGGCACGGGTCTTGAACAATGTCCGGCATGGGATCTCCCAAAAGCCGGACGGAATGCCGTCAATGGCGCAATTGGGGGAAAAACGGGCGGCGGGAAGGGTCGCCTGGAGTTTAACGAAATGAAACGAGGCTGGCCGATGGGTGAGAAAGTGAACCGCCGCAAGCTTCCGGTCGGAAGCTGTTGGGAAGACGGCCGGTTTTTTTTTGGCCCTAGCGACATCGTATCTATCGTTAAGTAGCGACAAGGAGCGATGCGGGATGCACGAGCGCAAGATGGAAGTGAAGGAGACCTACACGGTCCAGGAAGTGGCGAGGTTGCTCAAATGCAGCGACCAGACGGTGCGTAAGCTCCTCAAGGGCCACGAGCTTCGCGGGGCCAAGGTGGGCCGCGGCTGGCGCATTTGTCACGACGAAGTGGTGCGCATGACGCGGCTTCAGGGCTAAGCCGGGCGTCGAACACGGCAAGACAACGGGAGAGAGTCGGTGGGCAAGGAAGACAAAATTACGCCGAGCCAGCGTTTGCTGGAGCTCATCCGCAAGTCTTCGGGAGCGGCCGGGGCGGTTGCTCCTGGCGTGTCCAACGCGGGGCAGGCGGTCCGTCGGCCGACGGTTGACCCGCCCACGACGGCGGCCCAGCCCGATCCTGTCGCGTCGGCCGGCCCGGCGGGCGCCCCGGTCGTTGAAGAGGCAGTGGTGCCGCCGCCGACGTCGGCAACGGATTCGCGACTCGAAGCGGCTGCCGACGCCAATCCGCAACTCGTGTACGATCCCTACGGCGCGGGGCCTGCTCCCACGCCTCGCACTGGTGGCGTGCGCTGGCCGGGGTTCGGCGAAGTTCCTCCGGCCAAACCGGCCGCCATGACGGGGTTTGACCCGGCGATGCCGGCTGCCGGCCCGGCCGAGGTCCAGCCGGATCTCGCTTTCGATCTCGGCGCCGCGCCGGCCCCGTCCGGCCTGGCTGAGGCCGCGACGT
>ALAO01000287.1 GCA_000307955.1 Solidesulfovibrio magneticus str. Maddingley MBC34
CCCCCAAATGGGTTAAGGGGGAATGGCGAGAGCGCGGAGAGAAATGCGAAGGCGGCCAAAGGGCCGATCAGACGAGCGGGTCCATGGGCAGGACAAAGAAGAAGTTGTTGCCAAGCGCCGTGGCCTCGTAGCCTTCCACGCCGCCGTGCAGTCGCACCACCTCGCGAATGAAATACAGGCCGTGCCCGGTGCCGTACTCGCCCGAGGCGTTCTCGCCCCGAACGCCCTCCTCGAACAGATGGGCGGCGGTCTCGGGCGGAATGGCCGGACCGGAAGTGAAGACGTTGAGCTTGATGCCGTCCTTGCCCGGGCCGAAGAAATTTTCCTTGCGCTCCCAGCCAAAGGAAATGAAGCGCCGCCGCTGGCCCGAAATCGGGTCCGTCACCTCGCGGGTGTACTTGACCGCGTTGGAAAAAAGGTTGGCGTAGACTTGGCTGACCAGCCCGATGTCCACCACCACCTCGATTTCCTGATCCGGCACGCCGCCAAGGGACGTGTCGATCTCGATGCCGCGCTCCTCGAAACGCGGCCGGTAACGCTCAAGCTGCAGGTCGATGACCTGCTTCTTGAAGTTGCAGGCCCGCTTCTCCAGCACGTAGCGGCCTTCCTCGAAGTGCGAACGCCGCAGGAGCGTCTCCAGAAACAGGCTCGTCTGCTCATAATGGGTCAGTATCTGGCGATACTGGTCCATGAGTCCTTCGTGGATGTAGCCCAGGTCGCGCAGCAGCTTTTCCCGGGTGGCCGGCAGATCCTCTTCCAGGGCGGCGGCGGCGGCCGGGTCGGCCTCGCCCTCGAAAAACTGCTTGAGCTTCCACTCGAAGAACTTGAGCAGATCGATCTTGGAGCGCAGCCGCTTGTAATAGAGCTTGAAATAGATGTTGGGGACAATGACGTTGTGGCCGATGTCCTTGACCAGGCTGCGGATGAACTGGAGATGCTCCTTGTTCTTGGTGGCCAGGATGCGGTTGTGCAGCTGGTAGCCGAAGCGGTTGGCGTAGCGCTCGAAAAACAGCCGGTCGTGCTCGGAAAGTCGGCTGACCGGATAGATTTCCAACATGCCGAAGACGTCTTCGCGCGGGGTGAAGGGCAGTTGGGAAATCAGCTCGTGGTTGCCCTTGATGGGAATGAAAAGCCGGTCGTCGCGGATGGTGGTCTTGCGGGCAAAGGGCAGATCGGCCAGCTCCCCGGCGTCGGCGTCGGAACAGCTGTAGGCGCAGCGCCGGATCGCCCCGCTCTTGCTGTCCAGGACATAAAGGTTGCACTCGATGTCGAAAAACATCTTGGGGATGAGCAGACACACGGCATAGAGATGCTCGACCTGGGGAAATTCCTGGGCCAGATCAAAAAAGACGTTGAGCGAGATGCTCTGTTTGGTCGAGAAGTTGTAGGCCTCGTAGTCGTCCATCTTCTGATGGATGCGCCGGGCCACGGCGTCGATAACCTGGCGGTCCAGAATGGCCGGGTCCCCGGCCGGGCCGGGATCGAACCCCATGCCGGCGACGTCGTCGTCCCAGGCGCTGGTCATCGCGAACCCTCCAGGTAGCGGTTTATTTCACAATACGCCCGTAGCCGGCCAAAGACAATACGATCCCGGCGTGACGGCCGTAAAACCGCCCCGCGACGATTGCATGGAGCCGGGCCGGGCGTGGCCGCCCGGCCCGCGAGTGTCACGCCCCTTTAACAATACGACAAGATTTTTTAAGAAAAATCAATTGCTTTATATACCCGTCTAAGTCGCTCCATGGTCGCTTTTCGTGGACGCGGCATGAGGTCAGTCGATGCGGATCTCAACCGGTCCCGGCCCAAACCCCTTGAGCTCGGAGACAAGCCCCCGGATGCCCGAGGCCAGGATGCGCTCCACGAAGGGATTGAGGGTGAGCCGTCTGCCGCCCACGCTGACGGCCATGGCCACCTGGGTGGTGGCGCAGTCGCCCGGCGTCGCGCCGCCGGCCATGATCTCGGCGGCCAGGCCGGCGCAGTCATCCCGGCCGCAGGCGGCGCAGTCGAGGGCCGGCAGGACGAAGCCCCGGGCCAGGGTCAGGTCGGCCAGCTCGGCCACGGATTCGATGTGCGGCAGCCCCGGGGCGCGCACCGGGCCGAAAGTCCCCAGCACCATGCCCGGGTCGGACAGCTCGGCCGCCTCGGCCGGCTCGCGCAGGACAAGCACCCGCGGGGCCACGGCGTGTTCGCGCCCGCCTTCCATGACCAGCACCTCGCCGTCGAGCATGGCCAGCATGTCCGAGAGCTTGCGCGGGGCGTTGAAAAACAGCGCGCTTTCCCCGCCGGCCACGGCTCCCACGGTGCGGCAATGGGCCATGAACCGGTCGGTGTCGGTGTCTTGCTTGTCGATGCCCGGATTATGCGTGCATTTGAGCGCGCACGGCGCGACGCCCCGGCCGGCCAGCTCGGCCAGCAAAGCCTCGCACAGGGTGGTCTTGCCGGATTTCTTGAATCCCAGAATCTGGACGCCCTTCATGGCGTGTCTCCTTGGGGAAGTTGTCGTCTCGAAATACGCGCCTCTTCGACGCATGACGGCGTCAGACGGCCGGTTGGGGCCAAGGGGCATGTCCGGCCTCGGTGGAAGGCGCGGCGAGCTGGCCGTCGCGAATCCACAGCATGTCGTCGCAGATGGCTTTCAGCCACTCGTGGTCGTGGCCGCTGATGACCAGGGTCGTGCCGTGGCGCTCCCGGGCGGTGGTCACGGCCCGGCGCACCAGTTCGGCGCTGTCGCGGTCGAGGTTGGCCGTGGGCTCGTCCAGAAGGAGCGCCCGGGGCCGCAGCGCCAGCCGGGCGGCCAGGGCCACGCGCTTGACCTCGCCGCCGGAAAGCTGATGCCACATGCGCCCGGCGAACCGGGCCGGATCGAGACCGACCAGGGCCAGGGCCGTCGCCACCCGCTCGGCCACGTCCGTCGCGCCGCGCGCCTCCAGCCCGAAGGCCACGTTGGCCCGCACCGAGCGTTTGAGCAGATATGGCTCCTGGGGAAAGCAGGTCACCTCGCCGCGCAGGGCGTATTCCCGGCCCCCGGCCGGCTCGCCACGGTAGAGGATCGTGCCCTCGGCCGGGGTCTCCAGAAAGGCCAGCAGCCGCAGCAAGGTGGACTTGCCGCCGCCGTTTGGCCCCACCAGCCCGATGATCGCGCCTTCGGGCACGGCCAGGGCGTCCAGGTGCAACACCTCGCGCTCGCCGTAGCGTTGGACCACGTGGTCAAGTTCGTACAGGGCGCTCATGCGGCCGACCTGCGTCGAAAGGCCGAGGCGGCCAGGTTGACGGCAAAGGCGATGATCATAAGGACGATCCCCAGGGCGATGCCGGTGGCGAATTCCCCCTTGCCGGTCTCCAGGGCGATGGCCGTGGTGATGGTGCGGGTGGACCATTTGATGTTGCCGCCAAGCATCATGGAAATGCCGATCTCGGAAAATATGCGGCCAAAGGCGGCGGTGGCGGCCAGGAGCAAGCCGAAACGAGCCTCGCCCAGGGTGGCGAAAAAGACCTGCCTGGGGCCGGCCCCCAAGGTCAGCAGGGTGGGCCGCAGCCGGGGATCGAGGTTCTCCACGGCCTGGGCCGTCAGCGCGATGACGATGGGCAGCCCCAGGATGGTCAGGCCCACGGCCATGCCCGGCACGGTGAATAAAAGGCCCAGTTCGCCAAGGGGGCCGCGCCGGGAAATGAAGGCATAGACCACCAGGCCAATGACCACCGTCGGGAAGGAGAGAAAGGTTTCGACGGCCAACCGGGCCGCCCGTTTGCCCGGAAAATCGGCGTATCCCAGCAGGAAACCGGCTGGCGCGCCCAGGACAAGGGTGGCGGCCATGGCCTCCAGGGTGACGAGCAACGTGGTCCAGACGGCGGAAAAGGTAGCGGGGTCGCCGCCCAGGAGCAGTTCGAGCGCCTGGCGCAGTCCGTCGAGGATGTAGTTCATGTTGTCGTTGTGGCAGGCGGGCGCGCCGGCGTCAACGGCCGGCGCGCCCGCATGGCGTTTCGAGAGGCGTTATTTGGCGGCGTTGGGGGTAAACAGCTTCTTGCCCTTGACCGTGAAGTCGCCGACCACCTTCTGGCCCTTGGGCGAAGCCAGCCAGTCGGAGAAGATTTGGGCTTGCTTGATCTTCACCTTCTCGCACTTGGCCGGATTGACCGGAATGACGCTGTACTGGTTGAGCAGCGGCTTGTCGCCCTCGACCAGCACCACCAGGGCCGGTTTGCCCTTGGCCTGATCCTCGTAGGAAATGTAGGTGCCCCGATCGACCAAGGTGTAGCCCTTGCGTTCGCCGGCCATGTTGAGGGTGGCCATCATGCCCTGTCCGGCCGAAACGTACCAGCTCTCCTTGTCGGGCAGGGCGATCTCCGCGCCCTTCCACAAGGACTGTTCCATCTTGTGGGTGCCGGAGTCGTCGCCGCGGCTGATGAACGGGGCCTTGGCGGCGGCGATGGCAGCCAGGGCCTCGCCGGCCTTCTTGCCTTTGATCTTGGCCGGATCGCTGGCCGGGCCGACGATGATGAAGTCATTGAACATGACTTCGGTGCGTTTGGTGCCGTTGCCGTCTTCCACGAATTTCTTCTCGGCCGCCGGGGCGTGGACGAGCAGCACGTCCACGTCGCAGTTCTTGCCGTGCTCCAGGGCCTTGCCGGTGCCCACGGCCACCCACTTGAGCTCAATGCCCGTGTCCTTCTTGAAGGCCTCGCCCAGCACCGGCAACAGCCCGGTGTCGTCGGTGCTCGTGGTGGTGGCCATCATGAGCGTCTCGCCGGCGGCCAGAGCCGAGCCGGAAACCACCAGGGACAGGGCCAAGGCCAGAATCAGCCGGCCAAGCATGGTTGCACGCATCGTGTCCTCCTCTGTTAGATTTGACTTAACATAACAACTACAGTGACATAGAAACCGTAGAGGGGCAAGCCGGCGCACCAACCGGCCCGGCAACCGCTGTCATCCGCCAGCGAGAATCGCCGCCAATCCGTTCTTGGTTGGCCCTCGCCGCCTCCGAAGCGCCGGAGCTGCCCACCTCTGGAGCGGCATCCTCGATACGCTTACAACACCTGTACACCAACCGACTTCAAAATTTCTTAAAAAAATTGGCCTTGCCGCCTAATGGGATGATTAAAGCGTCCGATAGGAGTCATGACAAGCCCGCTTTATACCCTCACTCTGCAACGCCTCCACATCGCCAAGACAACCATCTGAAATATCGAGCAGCATGTCTTAGTCTCTCGTTTTCAAAACACGTCATGGCTCGTTGCGAGCGATGATTTCGCCCGCTGTTTTCTCAATTTAAGAAAAAATCACGGCTAAAGGGATTTCACGAGCCGCCGATAGGTGAGTCAAAGCAGCCGCCACTGAAGGCAACGCCGCTTGAAGACTTACCGGTAAAGGAGGCTCGCCATACAGGATCAACAATCGGGAGCAGACCGGCGCAAGCCGTAATCGTCAAAAACACCCCATGCCGCCGGCGATGCTCTCGCCTTCATGGGAAAACAGCTGGATGCACACACTTTTCAAGGAGGAAAAGCCATGTCGCTCGTTATCAATCACAACATGATGGCCGCCAACGCCGCCCGGAACCTGTCCAACTCGTACGGTGCGCTGGCCACTTCGACCCAGAGGCTGTCTTCGGGTCTTCGCATCAACACCGCCGCCGACGACGCCGCCGGCCTCGCCATCCGCGAGCTCATGCGGTCCGACATCTCCGCCATCAACCAGGGCGTGCGCAACGCCAATGACGCCATCTC
>ALAO01000289.1 GCA_000307955.1 Solidesulfovibrio magneticus str. Maddingley MBC34
CCCCCGGCCGCCGGAGGCATCTTTAATTCTTACTTTTTTTCCGCCATTCTTCCCACTGTCCAACCAGCTTCGCCAGCGCCTTGCCGCGATGGCTGCGGGCGTTTTTTTCGGCCGGTGTGAGTTCGGCGGCGGTTTTGCCGGCTAAGGCGTCGAAAAAGAGCGGATCGTAGCCGAAGCCGCCGTCGCCTGCGGGCGCGAAGCCCACCCGGCCTTCCCAGGAGCCTTCGGCCGTGAGTTCCCGGCTGTCGGGATCGGCCGCCACCACCACCGAGACGAACCGGCAGGTGCGGTCGCCCTCGGGAACGTGGGCCATAACGGCCAGCAGCTTGTCGTTGTTGGCGGCATCGGAAGCGTTTTCGCCGGCGTAGCGGGCCGAATAGACCCCGGGCGCGCCGGACAGGGCGTCCACGCACAACCCGGAATCGTCGGCCAGGCTCACCAGCCCCGTGGCCTTGGCCACGGCCCAGGCCTTGAGGCGGGCGTTTTCCAGAAACGTGGTCCCGGTTTCGGGGATCTCGCCGATTTCCGGAAATTCCCCGAGCCCGACCACGGTGACGCCAAGGCCGGCCAGCAGAGCGTTTAATTCCTTGATCTTCCCGGCGTTGCGGGTGGCCAACACGACCTTGAGGCCGTCTTGCTGCATTTGGGTATCCATCGGGACTCCTGAGGCTTTTTGCCGCCCCGGCCGGCTTTTGCCATCCGGGGCAAGCCATGGTAGCCCGGCCCCACATTGCCTGCAAGGATGGAACGAAACCCATGTCCAAGATATACCGCGTCCACACCATAAGCCTGGGCTGCCCCAAAAACCGGGTGGACACCGAAAACGTGCTGGGCGGTCTGCCCTTTGCCACCACCCCGGCGGCCACGCCCGAGGCGGCCGATCTGGTGGTCGTCAACACCTGCTCGTTCATTGCCCCGGCCGTCGAGGAATCCGTGGCCGCCATTTTGGAAGCGTCCGAAGCCATTCGCGAGTTGTCGCCGCGCCCGGTGCTGGCCGTGCTCGGCTGCCTGCCCTCGCGTTTCGGCCAGGAGTTGCGCGACGGTCTGCCCGAGGTCGACATCTGGGGCCTGCCTTCGGAGCTGGACCTTATCCCGGGCCGGCTGGCCAAGGCCCTGGCCGCCGAAACAGCCGCGCCCACCGGCCGTCTGGCCAGCACGCCGCCGTCCTATGCCTATCTCAAAATCGCCGAAGGCTGCGACCACGCCTGCCGCTACTGCACCATCCCGTCGATTCGCGGGCCGCTGGTCAGCAAGCCCCTGGACGCCCTGGTGGAAGAATCCCGGCGGCTTTTGGACAAGGGCGCGTCGGAGCTGGTGGTGGTGGCCCAGGACGTGGCCGCCTACGGCCGCGATCTGGGGATGAAGGAAGGCCTTAAAGTCCTGCTCGACAAGCTGCTGCCGCTTTCCGGGCTCAAGTGGCTGCGGCTGCTCTATCTTTATCCGTCCGGGGTGACGGACGATCTGCTGGCCTTTCTGGCCGGGGCCGGCCGGCCCTTCGTGCCGTATTTCGACATCCCGTTCCAGCATGTGCACCCGGACATGCTGGCCGCCATGGGCCGGCCCAAGGCCGCTTCGGCCGAGACGGTGGTGGCGCGGGTGCGCCGCCATTTCCCGGACGCCGCCTTGCGTTCGACCTTTATCGTGGGCCTGCCCGGCGAGAAGAAGGAACATTTCGAGACGCTGCTGCGCTTCGTCAACGAGGCCAAGCTCAACCATGTCGGCGTGTTCCCCTACCACCGCGAGGACGGCACCCCGGCGGCGGCCATGCCCGGCCAGGTGCGCAGCGACGTCAAGGCCCGGCGGGTGGAGGCGGTCATGGCCGCCCAGCGCGAGATCAGCGCCGATTTGCTGGAAGACTGGGTCGGCCGGGACACGGAAGTGCTCGTGGACAGCGTCCATCCCGAATGGCCGGGGCTACATGTCGGGCGCACCTGGTTCCAGGCCCCGGAGATCGACGGCGTGACGTACGTCAGCGGGCCGGGCGTCTCGCCCGGGGCCATGGTCACGGCGACCATCGAGGAAGCAAAGGACTATGATCTCGTGGGGCTGGCCTGACGGGTCGGGCGGGGCCTTTTTTGTTGTGTGTTCGAGGGGTTTCTGCTATGCCCTGAAATCCTTTTCGAAGGGATAGATCGCGTTGGAGGTCAACTCATGGACAAAACCACGGAAATGAAAAACAACCTTAACTCGGAAATGGAAGTCAACTTCGAGGCCGCGCTGGAAAATTACCTCAATGAGGATTTCGGCGACCTGGAAGAAGGTTCCATCACTCAGGGCGTCGTGGTCCGCATCGGCAAGGAGCACGTCCTCGTGGACGTCAACTTCAAGTCCGAGGGCCAGATCCCCGTCGGCGAATTCCAGGACCCGCTGGGCGAGCTGGAAGTCAAAGTCGGAGACCAGATCGACGTCTACGTCGTCTCCAAGAACGAATCCGAAGGCACTATCTTCTTGTCCCGCGAACGGGCCAAGCGGATGCAGCTTTTTGATAAGCTCGAGGAAATCCAGGAAAAAGATGACGTCATCAGCGGCAAGATCGTGCGCCGCATCAAGGGCGGCTACACTGTCGATCTCGGCGGCGTCGAAGCCTTCCTGCCCGGTTCCCACGTCGACCTGCGCCCCGTGCCCGACATGGACGCCCTGGTCGGCCAGGAATTTGAATTCCGCGTGCTCAAGATCAACCGTCGTCGCAGCAACGTCATCGTTTCCCGCCGCGTGCTCCTGGAAGAGCGCCGGGATTCCATGCGCAAGGACCTCCTCAAGACCCTCGAAGAGGGCCAGACCGTCACCGGTCGGGTCAAAAACATCACCGAGTACGGCGTCTTCGTCGACCTCGGCGGCCTCGACGGCCTCATGCACATCACCGACATGTCCTGGAAGCGCATCAAGCATCCCAAAGAGCTGGTGCATCTGGGCGACGAACTGGAACTGAAGGTCCTTTCCTTCGACCAGGACAAGCAGAAAGTGTCGCTGGGCATGAAACAGCTCATCGCTGATCCTTGGGAAAACATCGCCGGCAAGTATCCCGAAGACACCCGCATGTCCGGCAAGGTCACCAACCTTGTCGACTACGGCGCGTTTGTCGAGCTGGAGCCCGGCGTCGAAGGGCTGGTCCACATCTCCGAGATGTCCTGGACCCGCAAGCTGCGCCACCCGAGCCAGATGGTCCACGTCGGCGACGAAGTCGAAGTGGTCGTGCTGTCCGTTGATCCGGACAAGAAGCGCATCTCGCTGGGCATGAAGCAGGTTCGCCCGAACCCCTGGGACATCGTGGCCGAGAAGTACCCCGAGGGCACCATCCTTGAGGGTTCGGTGAAAAACATCACCGAGTTCGGCATCTTCATCGGCATCGAGGACGGCATTGACGGCCTGATCCACGTCTCCGACATCTCCTGGACCAAGAAGGTCCGCCACCCCGGCGAGATGTTCAAGAGCGGCGACATCGTCATGGCCAAGGTCCTCACCGTCGACAAGGAAAACGAGAAGTTCACCCTGGGCATCAAGCAGCTCTCCGAAGATCCCTGGACCCGCGTGCCCGACACCTACCCGGTCGGCGCCATGGTCAAGGGCACGGTGACCAACATCACCGACTTCGGCCTGTTCGTGGAAGTGGAAGAAGGCATCGAAGGCCTGGTCCACGTCTCCGAAATCAGCCGCAAGAAGGTCAAGACGCCTGCCGAGATCTACAAGGAAGGCGACGAGATCGAAGCCAAGGTCATCCACGTCTCCGCCGACGAGCGCCGCCTGGGCCTGTCCATCAAGTCCATCAAGGACGAAGAGGACAAGAAGAAGGCCAAGGAATTCCGCACTGCCGGTCCTTCCGACACCGGAAGCAATCTGGGCGAGCTCCTGCGCCAGAAACTGGAAGAGGATGCCCAGCGCTAGTCAACCGCTCTCCGTCAGACATCCGGCCCTGTTCGGATGCCTGATTGCCGTCGCGGCCGTGATCCTGGTTTTCGGGATCGCGGCCGCGTTTGGCGTTTTCGGCCATGACGAGGAAGGCGAATCCCTGCTCGGCCTGGCCGAGGCCCGTATCGGCGTGGTGCGTGTGGAAGGTCCGATAAGCGACGCCGACGAGGTCGTGGCCTTTATCCGCAAACTGCGCGAGGACGACACCGTCAAGGGCGTCATCCTGCGCGTGAATTCCCCTGGCGGGGCCTTTGGCCCGTCCCAGGAAATGTACATGGCCGTCAAACGCCTGCGGGCCAAGAAACCCGTGGTGGCCTCCTTTTCGTCCGTGGCCGCCTCTGGCGGCTACTACGCCGCCTGCGGAGCAGACCGCATCTTTTCCAACCCCGGCTCCATCACTGGCAGCATCGGCGTCATCACCCAGCTAGCCAACGCCCGCGAGCTCATGCAGAAGCTCGGGCTCGGCATGGAATCGCTCACCACCGGCAAGCTCAAGGACGCCGGCAGCCCCTTCAAGCAGCTCTCCGACGAGCAGCGCGCCTACCTCGAAGGCCTCATCAACGACCTCAACGCCCAATTCAGCGGCGATGTGGCCAAGGAACGCCAGCTCTCCCCCGAAGCCATCGCGCTCATCGCCGACGGCCGGGCCATGACCGGGGCGCGAGCCCAGGCCATTGGCCTTGTGGACGAACTCGGCGGCCAGGAAGAGGCCGTGGGCTACCTCAAGAAAGAACTTGGCCTCAAGGGCGACGTGCCGCTGCTTAAAGGCCCCAAGAAAAAGAACAGCTTCTTCGAGAAGCTGACCTCCTCCCTACCCCTGGTCGACCCGCGCGGCGCGGCGGCTCTGGCCGCTCTGGCCGACGCCTTGGAAGGTCGCCAAAGCCTCCCCGAACTCCGCTGATCTCCGGGCCCGTTGGGCCGGTCTCCCCGTCAGCCGCCACCCTTTTGTGGTTGCATGATAATACCGTCATGGACCGCGCCACGTGCCGTCTTGACGAAAAAGCGCCTATGCTCCTAGGGTTGCCGTAGTTGTCGCCAAGGAGTGCCCATGCGTCTCGTTTCCTTTGCCCATACCGACGGTCCCCGCCTGGGCGTACGCCTGGGCGACGTGCTCATCGACCTCTCCCAGGTTGACGCCCGCCTGCCGGCCGACATGGTCGCCTTTCTGGCCGGCGGCGACGACGCGGCGGCCGCTGTGCGTGCAGCCGTGCAAAACGCGCCGAACAAGGCCCAGATGCGCTTCTCGGCGGCGAAATTGCTGCCCGTCGTGCCCAGGCCGGGCAAGATCGTCTGCGTGGGCCTCAACTACGTGGACCACGCCGTGGAGATCAGCCCCCGCAATCTGCCTGAGTACCCGACGTTCTTTGCCCGCTTTGCCTCGACCCTGGTCGCCCATGACGAACCGCTTTTGCGGCCTGCTGTTTCGACCAAACTCGATTTCGAGGGCGAACTGGCCGTCATCATCGGCAAACCCGGCCGCATGATCCCTAAAAGTCAAGCCTTGGCCCATGTGGGCGGCTATGCGCTGTTTAACGAAGGTTCCGTGCGCGACTACCAGTTCCGCACCTCCCAATGGTTTCTCGGCAAGAATTTCGACGGCACCGGCGCGTTCGGCCCGGAACTGTGCTCCCCGGACGAACTGCCGCCTGGAGCCAACGGCTTGTTCCTGTGCACCCGCGTCAACGGCGAGGTTGTCCAGGAAGCCACGACCACGGACATGCTGTTTCCCGTGCCGGCGCTCATCGCGGCCCTGTCCGAAGCCATGACGCTCATGCCCGGCGACGTCATCGTCACCGGCACCCCGTCCGGCGTGGGCTTTGCCCGCAAACCGCCGCGCTACCTCAAACCCGGCGACGTCTGCGAAATCGAACTCGAGAGCTACGGCGTGCTGCGTAATCCCGTGGCCGACGCTTGCGGCGAATAGTGAGGAGAGAGAAGATGAGAAGAGGCTAAGAGGCCTCCGGCGGCCGGGGG
>ALAO01000290.1 GCA_000307955.1 Solidesulfovibrio magneticus str. Maddingley MBC34
CCGGCGGCCGGGAGGGGGTTACCCCCTCCCGGACCCTCCCATATAGGGGGATAGGGTGGCCGGAGTCATGGTCCGCGCGTCTCACACGGTTAAGGGCCGGAGGCTTAGATCGGGCAATCCGGGGGCTGGCGACGCCAGCGGTAGGCCTCCACGGTGTTGCTCATCAGCGTGGCGATGGTCATGGGGCCAACGCCCCCGGGTACCGGCGTCATGGCCGAGGCCACGTCGGTGAGGTTGTCGTAGTCCACGTCGCCGCACAGCTTGCCGTCGGGCAGACGGTTCATGCCCACGTCCACGATGACCGCGCCGGGCTTGACCATGTCACGGGTGATGAGCTTGGGCTTGCCGATGGCCGGCACGATGAAATCAGCCTCGCGCACCACGGCGGCCAGATCCGGCGTGCGCGAATGGCACACCGTCACCGTGGCGTTGCCGAACGGCGAAGCGGCCGAGAGCAGCATGGCCATGGGCTTGCCCACGATGTTGCTGCGCCCGATGACCACCGCCCGCTTGCCGGCCGGGGAAAGGCCGTAATATTCCAGAAGCTTGATGACGCCGTAAGGCGTGCACGGCTTGAGGCAGGGCAGTCCGATGGACAGCCGCCCGACGTTTTCCGGGTGGAAACCGTCCACGTCCTTGTGGGGATCGACCAGGGCCAGACACCGCTGGGCATCCAAGCCCTTGGGCAAGGGCAGTTGGAGCAGGATGCCGTCGATGTCCTCGCTGCTGGACAGCTCGGTGATGAGCTTCTCCAGGGCGCACTGGGTAATGCCGCCGTCGAGCCGCCAGATGCGGGACACAAAGCCCACTTCCTCGCAGGCCTTTTCCTTGTAGCGGACGTAAATCTGGGAAGCCGGGTCCTCGCCGACCAGAATGACGGCCAGATGCGGCGGCCGCCCATGCTGGCGCACCAGGGCGTCCACGTCGTTTTTCACGCGCTGGCGCAATTCGGCCGCGACTTTTTTGCCGTCAATAAGCAGCATGGCGAAATCTCCTTGGAAAGCGGTCAACAGCGGCTCCAGCCGCCGACGTCACGGCGACACTCTTAACCGGCCGGGCGGGCGTCGTCTACTGATGCGATGTGGAGGGGAGAGAGGAGAAGAGAAAGAGGAAGATGCCTCCGGCGGCCGGGGGGATGATCCCCC
>ALAO01000291.1 GCA_000307955.1 Solidesulfovibrio magneticus str. Maddingley MBC34
CTTCGCCGCCCCATGCGGGGTTTCCAAAGGGGCTCAGCCCATTTGGCCGCCGGAGGCACTCTTACTTTCTGCCAGCCACGGCCGCTTTGCGTCCAGCCGCCATGGCGAAGGCCAGCAGTCCCATGGCCAGTCCCAAGTGCAGCCAGTCCAGATAGCGCACTTGCATGGGGCCGACCATGGCCCAGCTCCCGTTTTGCATGACTCGGACGACGCCGGTCAGCGCGATGGCGGCGTAGAGGGCCACGCGCCATTTGCCGGCCGTGGTCAGCCTGGGGCGGGTTGCGCCGACGGCCAGCCAGGAGGCGGCGTAGCTGGTCAGGAGAAAGACCAGCGCCGCGCCCAGGGCGAGGTGCAGGGCGGCGGTGATCTGGTAATTGCCGAGCCAGCCCAGGCCCGGCAGATCGGCGATGTAGTAGCGCGAGAAGATGGGCATTTGGCCCATGCCGGTGAGCGCCAGCCCCAGGGCGGCGACGAGGGTCAGGCGTTTTTGCCAGACCGGGAACAGCGGTTTAGGCATGATCGTCCTCCTTGGCGGCCTTTCTGGCCCGGTTGGCCACCCGCAGGATGCCGGCGGCGATGCCGGCCAGCGGGGCCAGCAGCACGGCCGAGGCCAGGTTTTTGTCCTTGCCCATGACGTCGGCGGCGGCCTGCAGCCCGGGGTTGCCCGGACCGGGTTTCAGGGCGGCGTGGAGTTCCTCGAAGGGAACGGGCGAGACGTAGAGGGTGTTGGTGCCGCCGTTTTCGGTTTCGCCGTAGATGAACCCGCCGGTCTGGCGGGCCAGGTCGTGGGCGGCGGCGATGATTTCACGGCGCGGGCCGATGGTCTGGGCCTCATTGGGGCAGGCCTCGATGCAGGCGGGCTTGCCGCCGGCGGCCACGCGGCTGTGGCAGCGGTCGCACTTGTACATGACGCCGTTGCCGGCAAAGGACGGCATGAGGTCGAGGTAGAGCCCCACGCCGGTCTGGCGCTGGGGGATATGCCAGGGGCAGACGTCGCGGCATTTGGAACCGCCCAGGCAGATGTTGGAATCGATGACCACCGCGCCGTCGTCGTGGCGCACGGCCGAGCCCCAGGGGCACAGCTCGGCGCAGGGCGGATGCACGCAGTGCATGCAGCGCCGGGGGATGTTGAGGCTTATTTCCTTGCCGTTTCGCGTCACCGTGGCCGTCTGGATAAACAGCCAGTTGTACGGCGTCAGGCGGTCGTCGACGTCGCGCTTGTCCGAGAAATCCTCGACCTTGACGCGCGGCGGATACATTTTGGGGAACGGCTTTTGCGGATTGGGGTAATCGGCGGCATGGGCCTCGCGGCACCCGGCCACGCAGGCCCCGCAGCCCACGCACTTGGACAGGTCGAAAAGCGTGGCCAACTGCCCGTCCGAGGCGGCGGCGGCGTCGCGGGCCAAAAGCGGCGCGGCCACGGGCGCTGCGGCCACGGCCGTGCCCAGGGATTTGAGGAAGGCGCGTCTGTTCATGGAATGGTGCTCCTTTCCGGCGGACCGGACGGTTTGAGACTTAGCCCATGTCCGGGGCCGGGCGCATTGATGTGGATCAACGCGGCGCGATTTTGCGGCTTGACGCCGCCCCGTGCCCACCGCCACTGTGCCGGTTGGACAGGAGAAAAAAATGGAGCAGGTCGAGCGAATGGTGTTGTTGCGGTCGCTGCCGTTTTTCGGCGGCATGCCCGAGGAGCGGCTGGCCCGCATGGCGGCCGGGGCGGTGGTGTCGCGCCACGGGCCAGGGGAACTCATCGCCGCCCGCTCCGACGCCGGCGAGGCCTTCTATCTGGTGGCCTCGGGACGGGCCAAGCTCTACCAGATCGGCCCGGACGGCCGGGAGCAGACACTGTATATTTTAGGCCCCGGCGAACCGTTCTGTCTGTGTTCGCTGGTGGAGGCCGGGGAGTTCCCGGCCTTTGCCGCCGCCCTGGAAGACACGCGGGTGCTGGCCTTTCCGGCCCGGGCCCTGGCGGCGGCGGCCAGGGAAGACCCGGAAGTGCTCTTTGACCTCTTGCGCCTCATGTGCCGCCGCCTCAAGCAGACCCAGGCCATGGTGGAATCGTTGGCCCTTTTGCCGCTCACCGGCCGGTTGGCCGGCTTTCTGCTCCACGAGGCGGACCGTTTCCCGGGCACAGGCCCCATACGCCTGGCCATCAGCCACCGCGAACTGGCCAAGATCGTCGGCGCCACGCCCGAGGCGCTGTCCCGCGCCTTCCGCAAACTGGCCGAGGCGGGCCTGGTCACCGTCAGCGGTCGCGACGTGGAACTCCACGACCGCCCCGCCCTGGCCGCCGAAGCCGGGCGTGAGTGAGAGAGTGAGGTGGACGAGGAGGAGAAGAGAGCCTCCGGCGGCTGGGGGCCTGAGGCCCCCGGGCCCCCCA
>ALAO01000292.1 GCA_000307955.1 Solidesulfovibrio magneticus str. Maddingley MBC34
TGGTCAACATCAGCTTCCAGGACGTCGACGAAGTGGAAGGGTTGGTGAAATTCTATGCTCCGGTATTTTCTGGCATTCGCTACAAACATGCCAAGCCCGTGGTTGATTACGTCAAGGAATTCAACGACCGGCTTTGCAAAGAATGCTCCATCGAATCAGCACGAGTTGCTTTTTCCTGCAACTGCATTCTCAACTACCTTTACTCTGAACTCGAAGGGAAAAAAACCGACCCCTTCACCGGGCCAATTACTTTTGGCGAGATTGCTTATCAGCTACTCAACCAAACGCTGGTCTATCTGGAGATCATGGACGTCTAGGAAGTCGCAAATCGCAGCTTCGTTATGACTACAGCCGTCTCGAGGTGGGCCGCCAACTGGCGGCCCACCTGCTTGTATGGGCGTTGCGCTAGCCTCCTTTTCAGCCTAGCATTCCCTGTCCAAACATGGCGTCTCAGACCATCCCCTGGCTGCCCTAAAGTATAACGCTGCGCTTGGGAACAAGCATCACCAGATCGAGTGCGGACAACGGGGACGAGAACAACAACGCAAAACGGCCCAAGGCTTCCCACCCCCCCCTCGGAGTTTCCCATGCCGCCCGCTTCCTCCCCATCCGCCAAAGCCGTCCCTGCTCATGCCAAACAGATGGGCCTGGCCTCGGCCGTGGCCATCGGCATCGGCGGCATGGTCGGCGGCGGCGTCTACGCCATCTTCGGCTCGGCCGCCCATGTGGCCGGCTCGGCCCTGTGGCTCTCCTTCCTGGTCGGCGGGCTGGTCGCCCTGGCCACCTCCTACAACTACGCCAAACTCGGCGCGCGCTACCCCACCAAGGGCGGCGCGGTGGAATTCTTGGTGCGGGGCCTCGGCGACGGCGTGGTCAGCGGCGGCCTCAACATCTACATGTGGATTGGCTACGTCATCGCCCTGGCCATGTACGCCGCCGGATTCGCCGGCTACCTCATGACCTTTTTCCCCCACGACCACCCGCTTTGGCTGCCCAAGGCCGCCGCCGCCGGCGCGGTGCTTCTTTTCACCCTGGTCAACGTTTACGGCGCGGCCTGGGTCGGGCGCTCGGAACTGTTGACCGTGGCCGTCAACCTGGCCGTGCTGTCAGTATTCGCGGTCTGGGGCTGCGCCACCGCCGACTGGCAGGGCCTCTCCAGGGCCGGCTGGGCCGCGCCCTCGGGCATCGCCTTTGGCGGCGGGATGCTCTTTATTGCCTATGAAGGCTTTGGCCTAGTCGCCAACGCCGCCGGCGACATGGCCGATCCGCCGCGCACCCTGCCCCGGGCGCTCTATCTGTCGGTGTGTTCGGTCATCGTGGTCTATCTCGGCGTCGCGTTTGCCGTGCTCGGCCATCTGCCCCTGGCCCGCATCGACGCGGCCAGCGACTACGCCCTGTCCGAGGCCGCCGGCACGTTCATGGGCGGCAAGGGCTTTACCGTCATCGCCGTGGGCGCGCTGTTCGCCACGGCGGCGGCGCTTAACGCCACGCTCTACGGCGCGGCCAACGTCTGCTGGATGATCGCCAAGGACGGCGAACTGCCGGCCGCCTTCGACCGGCTGGCCTGGAAGCTCGCGCCCGGAGGGCTGTTTCTGACCGCCGGGCTGGTGCTGGTTTTCGTGCTGTTTTTTGATCTGGCGAGCGTGGCCATGATGGGCAGCGGCGCGTTTCTGTTCATCTACGCCGCCGTGGCCTATTCCCACCTGCGCCTTCGGGCCGCGACCAGCGGCCGGCCGGCGCTCATCTGGCTATCCATCGCCTTGTGCCTGTCGCTGCTGGGCGTGCTTGGCTCCAACATGTACGCCCACTCCCGGCCGGCTTTCTGGACCATGCTCGGCCTCTTCCCGGTCTCGTTCGGTCTGGAATGGGCGTACAGGCGGGCCACGGGACGCCGGCTCAAGATCGGTTCGACGCCGGGCGCGACGAAAAATCCGGCCGGCAACGCCTAGAAGGCGTCAAACGGCATGGGGTCAGGCGGGCTCGGGCAGGAAACCCGATCCGGCGAGGCAGGGAAGCGAACGTCAGGATTGCTCGGACAGGGCCAGCTTGACGCCAAAGGCCACGAACAAGGCCCCGGCCCCCTGGGTGAGATAGGGGCCAAGCCGCCGGGCGCGGCCAAGGCCTCCGGTGACGCGCGCCGTGGACCAGGCCAGAAGCAAATTCCAGGTCGTGCCGGTGCAGTTGAGGATGCCGCCCAAGACGGCAAAGGCCAAAGCCTTGTGCGGCGCGGACGGATCGATGAACTGGGGCAGGAAGGCCAGGAAGAAAAGCGCCACCTTGGGGTTAAGCGCGTTGGTAAGAAAGCCCTGGACGAAAATGCTGCGATGCCGGATTTCGGGCGTCTGGGGAGCTTCCTCGGGCGCCTCTTTTTTGCGCGCCCCGAGGATCATGCGAATGCCGGCATACACGAGGTAGGCCGCGCCCACGAGCTTGATCACGGAGAAGGCTGTGGCCGAAGCGGCCAGCACGGCCGACAGTCCCACGGCAGCGGCCAGGATATGCACGC
Source organism: Solidesulfovibrio magneticus str. Maddingley MBC34 (assembly GCA_000307955.1). GTDB lineage: Bacteria > Desulfobacterota > Desulfovibrionia > Desulfovibrionales > Desulfovibrionaceae > Solidesulfovibrio > Solidesulfovibrio magneticus_A. The sequence goes on from ALAO01000292.1 coordinate 2,507, forward strand.
AGCAGCCGGCCCCGATGCCAAGGGCCGCCACCATGCCGGCCTTGGCCCCCTGTCCGGCGCTGCGGCTGACGACATAGATGACGTCCGGGCCGGGAGCCATGTTGAACAGGATGCCCGAGACGATAAACAGCCACAGATCATGAATGCCAAGCATGGAAACTCCGTGCGTGCCGGGGAATATTTCGAAAGCCGGCTATACCCGGCGGCGGCGGCTGTCAATGTGGTCAAGCGCGATGCGCTGTCCAGGAGCGGGTCTTACTGGTCGCTCACGTACGCCAGTTCTTCGTGACCGTCATGGGTGATGACGCCTGATTGGCGCAGTCCGAACCGTTCGATGACCCGCTTTCCGTCGGGCGAGACGACGATGGCGGCCAGCCCGCGATACGGTACGGCGTCAACGTCCTCCCGAAAGGCCCGCAGGAGCGCCCTGCTCGCCTCGGTGCGATGAAACCAAGGCAGGATGCCAATATTGTAGAGATAGCAATACTGTTCTCCAGACGACGTCTGGGATTGCGGCGTGATCTTGTGACGGTTCGTGATGGTGTGCGGCGCGTCGCGCAGGAGGGCGAAGGTGGCCGGCGAAATGGGATGAAAGGCTGTGTAGCCGATGGGCAGGACACGGTCGTCCGCGTTGGCCGTCCAGAGGCGAAAGCCCTTGGGAAAGACCGTGACCGCCTGATGCAGATGCAGGTAGTCCTCGCGGTTGGCAGGCTCCGTGTAGCAGGCCCAATCCACCGCCAGCAGGCACAGGACGAAGCGGTTGAGGAGGGCGGGGTCCAAAACCAAGGCCGTGCGTGCAGCGTCCCTGGGGGTAATCGAGGCAACGCTCTCCATGTGGGCGGGATTGAAATCGAACGCGGCAATATGGCGTGCTTCCGGCTCCGCCCAGGCGGCCACGGCTTTTTCACGCCGTAGGTCGGGGACAGCGTTCAACATGTTCACAATGTGTTCCATGAGCCCTCCGTCGCGCAGCAGCATCTTCTGCAATGCCGGTCAGCCACGGTGTCGTCAAGACGGTCAAGCCTTTGTCCGCCGGTCAGCGACGTTCTCGTCAAAGGTTCCGCGTCCCTGGACTTGTCGATCCTGACGAGCGTCCGTTCGCCTTCGCCAGCGCCTTAGCCTGCGCTACCCGCCGCAGCCATGATAAAATCCACCTGGCCGACCGGTCTTCGCTTATTGCTTGGACATAGCGTGTGGCGGCACCCGGACGCCGCCGCAGGCTTCTGGCTACAGGAGGCAAGCCCCTGCAACCCGCCAACAGCCCAACACGCGGCCCGTTTTCACAATCAAGAAACATGTAACAAGGCGGATTATTGGCGGATTCCAACCGCACACGCAGTCGCTGGATACGCCGCACTGAGACGGCTAGGCTTCACGGCATCCGATCCCCAACAACCGGTCCCTTTCCCCGGCCCCAAAACACAAAAAAAAGCCCCCGATCATTTCTGATCGGGGGCTTTTAAAAAATAGCCCTGGCGGCGACCTACTTTCCCACACAAGAA
>ALAO01000293.1 GCA_000307955.1 Solidesulfovibrio magneticus str. Maddingley MBC34
GTCCGGGGGGGGTTACCCCCCCGGCCGCCGGAGGCATCTTAATTAAAAAAATTACACCCCTTCGCGCAGCCATTCGCCGAAGTCGGAGAGTTCGCCGGGCCAGCCGGGGCTGAGGCGGATGGCCAGGAACTGGGCGTAGAGCGCGTCGAAGAAGTTGGTGCACTTTTCGATGAGGAACATTTTTTCCAGCACCTTGGCGTCGGGGTCTTCGCCTTCCTCGCTGCGGGTGTCGATCTTGGGCGGCCGCAGGGCGTTTAGGGTGAAGTCGTCGGCCTTGACGGTCACGGTCCAGGTTTCGCCGTCCTGTTCGAAGCGAATCAGCGCCCGGTCCACGCGTTTGCCGCTTTTGACGCCCAGGCGCGCCTCGGCGAACTGGGCGTGGGGGCCGGAGACGGTGGCGGTTTCGGCTTCCTCGCCCACGCCGCCGCGCACGGAAATTTTCTGTTCCAGGTAGACGTTGACTTCGGAGTCGTCGGGCAGCTTGAAGAGCCAGCCGCTTTTTTCACTTTTAAACCACAGCCAGGTCAGGAAGTCCTGTCCGAGCACCGGGTTTTTGGCTTCGGCCATCATCGAGTCCATATTTGCTCCATTCCGGTACGGTTCGTCTTTGCGGCCCCGGGCAAAGCCCCCTTGCGGGGGTCCGGGGGGATCATCCCCCCGGCGGGGTCCAGGGGCAGCGCCCCTGGCGGAGAGGTCAGGAGAGGCGGAGCCTCTCCTTTAGCCGCCGAACTGGCTGGGTTCGAGGTGTTCGATGGCCAGGCCTTTTTCCACGCCGACGATGCGTTCGGCTAGGTAGGCCGGGGTCTGGGGTTCCAGGTGCATTTCGAAGGTGGAGGTAAACAGGTCCTCGAAGAGTTCCTGGATCTTGCCGTTGGTGGTGCACAGCCAGATGACCTGGTCGATGGTGTTCCAGATGATTTCAAAGACGGCGGGGATGGGCAGGGCGCGGGACATGAGCGAAAGTTTGACGCGCTCGGCGATTTCCTTTTTGCGGTCCTTGGAGACGAAGACCTTGCCTTCGTCCTTCATCTGTTCCTTTTCGTGGTCGATGGCCAGGCGCAGGTGTTTCTTGAACACGGCCGGGGAGATGCGCCGGGTGTCCAGGCGCAGGGCGAAGGCCATGTAGTGGCCCTTTTCCGGCGGCGAGCCGCGCCATTCGGTGTCGAGGTAGTCCTCGAAGGAGGTCCAGCCGAAGGAGCGTTCGTCGGCGGTGTTGTCGATGTCCACGAAGGCGTATTTCTTGAGCCGGTCCGGCGCTTCGCGCAGGGCCTGCTTGTTCACTTCGCCCACGATGCGGTAGCGGGTGAATCCGCCGCTGGCGGCTAAAAGTCCCAAGGCGTCCTCCTTTTCGCGCCGCTTGGCCGGCGCGTCCTGGCGATGGGGTCCGGCAAGCTCATAGATCAATTCGCGGCGTCGCGCCAGGGGCGGGGCAGGGGGCTTTCGTGGCCGGCGCGGCGGGAGGGCGGGGCGCGGGCGGGGATGGAGAAACAGTTGGCATTGTAACGGCTTGGTCGATTTTGCCTTGGCCCGCCCTATGCAAGGGAAAAGGGAAACGGAGGTGTCGACCATGGCCGTGTGGAACGTCAACCATAGCGACGGCAAGATGCGGTTCGGCTTGTACACCCGCAAGGCCACGACGCCCTCCGGGTGCAACGAGCCCTTCAAGAACGCGTACTGGTGTCCCAAGCGCAAGTGGTTTTCCAAGGAACCGTGCCCCTTTAGCAATCGTTTCGAGTGCATGAGCTTCGCCCGGCTGTGCGGCGGGGTGTAGCGGAGAAAGGACCGCCGCGCCGAGCATGGGCGCGGCTAACCAGCCGACACGCGGCCGGAACTGCCCGAGAGGGGGGGTGTTCCGGCCGTTTTTTCGTGGATTTTGCCGGCGGCAAGTGGGGGAATGACGCGTCGGCGACGTATAAAACTGTCGGAGGCGGCGCAAAATTGTCGGTTGGGGCCACGTTTTCGCGGGAAACCGACGCGACGCCAGGCCTTGTCCTGGCCAGGGGAGGACGAACATGCCGCTTGAAAACGAAGCATCGGGCCGGCACGGGCAGGACGCGTCCGGCGGCACGGCCATGGCCATGGCCGTGTTGCGGGCGGCCCATCAACTGTTGGACAGACCGCTGATTTTCGAGGACCGGCTGGCCCTGCGCATCATCGGGGCGAAGCGGGCCGAACTGTTGCGGGCCGATCCCGGCCGCTACGACATCGGGGCCTTGCGCGGGCTTCGCGTGTCGGCGGCCGTGCGCGCCCGGGCGGCTGACGACGCCTGGCGGGAGGCCAGGGCCGCCGGCGCGCGGCAATACGTGGTCCTTGGGGCCGGCCTGGACACGGCGGCCTGGCGGGAGGCCGAATCGGGCATCCGGTTTATCGAGGTGGACCGGCCGGAAAGCCAGGCGTTCAAGGGCCGGCTGCTGGCCGAGGCCGGGCTGGACGCCGGGGCGGCCGTGTTTGCGCCGGCCGACCTCGAAGCCACGCCCCTGGCCGCGATACTGGCCGAGACGGTGTTTGACGCCGACGCGCCGACGTTTTTCACACTCCTGGGAGCAACCATGTATCTGGAGCGGCCGACCGTCCGGTCAATCCTTGGGGCGATAGCCGCCTTGGCCGGCGGGGCGGTGGTTGTTTTGGATTATGCCGTTGATCCCGCCCGCCTGAGCGAGAGGGAACGAGTGGGCCGGGAGGCCACGGCCTCCCGGGCGGCGGCCCGGGGGGAACCCTGGAAAACGGCGTTTTTGCCGGAAGAACTGGCCGCCATGTTCGGCGACCTCGGCTTCACGGCGGTGCAGGACCTTGACCCCGGGGAACTGCATGCCCGTTATCTGGCCGGGCGTAGGGACGGGTTGCGCAAAAGCGGAGTCAGCCGCATCGCCATCGCCAGGACATGGCCGGGTTCCTGACAAAACGGAAGGTTGGCCTTCTTCGATATGACCGATATACTTTCCGGATGTAACTTTTGGGGCGTCGGCCGCGACGTGCCGGTGCGACGCCGGAAACGGCCGTCGGCGCTTCAAGGCCATCCAAGCACAAACGAGGATCACCCGCGATGACGATACGACACGAGGAACCACGGCCGCGCCGCCCCCTGCGCTGGCTGCTCATGGGGTTGGCGGCGGTGGCCGTGGTCGGTTTTTTCTGGCGGCAATACGGCGGCGACGGTTTGGCCCAGCCGGGCGGGCCGCCGCCGGGCGGACCTCCGGGCATGGGGCCGCAAGTCGTCTCGGTGACCACCGCGCCGGCCCGGATCGGCACGGCGGCGGTGACGTTGTCCGGCATCGGCACGGTGACGCCGCTGCGCACGGTGACGGTCAAAAGCCGGGTGGACGGCGAACTCCTGGAAGTGCTTTTCGAGGAAGGGCAGCTCGTCAAGGAAGGCCAGCTCATCGCCCGCATCGATCCGCGTTCCTTCACCGCCCAGCTCGACCAGTACCAGGGGCAGCTGGCCAAGGACACGGCGCTGCTCGAAAACGCCAAGGCCGACCTCACTCGCTACGACAACCTCTCGAAAAAAGACATGGTGGCCGGCCAGACCCGGGACACGCAAGCCTCGCTGGTGCGCCAATACGAGGCGGCCATCCGTACGGACAAGGGGTTGATCGACAACGCCAAGCTGCAAATCGAATACAGCCGCATCACCGCGCCGGTGACCGGCCGGGTGGGTCTGCGCAAGGTCGACGCCGGCAACATGATCAAGGCGGCCGATTCCACCGGCCTTTGCGTCATCACCCAGGTCTCGCCCATCAGCGTGCTCTTTACGCTGCCCGAGGACCAACTGCCCCAGGTGGCCACGCGGCTTCGGGCCGGCGAGAAGCTGCCGGTCACGGCCTATGACCGCACCATGACCAAGCCCCTGGCCAAGGGAACCCTGGCCACCCTGGACAACCAGATCGACACGGCCACCGGCACGGTCAAGCTGCGGGCGATCTTCGACAACGCCGACGAGGCCCTTTTCCCCAATCAGTTCGTCAACGCCGAGCTGCTGCTGGAACAGCGGCAAGGCGTGCTCCTCGTGCCGGCGGCGGCGGTGCAGCGCGGTCCCAAGGGAGCCCGGGCCTATGTCGTCGACGCTTCGGGCGTGGCTGCCTCGCGCCCGGTGACCGTGGGTTTGGCCGTGGGCCAGGATGTGGTCGTGGAGTCGGGCCTCAAAGCCGGCGACGTGGTGGTGGTCGAGGGGGCCGACCGGCTGCGCGACGGGTCCAAAGTCGAGGCCCGCAACCAGGGCGCGGCAACCCCGGCCAAGCCATGAACCTGTCGCGCCCCTTCATCCTGCGGCCCGTGGCCACCACGCTCATCATGATCGCGGTGGTGCTGGCCGGCATGACGGCCTATTTCCAGCTCCCGGTCTCGGCTCTGCCGCAAGTGGACTATCCCACCATCCAGGTGCGGACGTTTTATCCCGGGGCCAGCCCCGACGTCATGGCCTCGGCCGTGACCGCGCCCTTGGAGCGCCAGTTCGGCCAGATGCCGGGCTTGACCGAGATGACGTCCACGAGTTCGCCCGGAGCCTCGGTGGTCACCCTGCAATTTGCCCTGAGCCTGAGCCTCGACGTGGCCGAGCAGGAGGTCCAGGCGGCCATCAACACGGCCACCAGCCTGTTGCCGGCCGACCTGCCCACGCCGCCGGTCTACAGCAAGGTCAACCCGGCCGACGCGCCTATTTTGTCGCTGGCGCTGACTTCCGACGCCATGGAATTGACGGCGGTGCAGGACCTGGCCGACACGCGGCTGGCCCAGAAGATCTCCCAGCTTTCCGGCGTGGGCCTGGTCAGCGTGGCCGGCGGCCAGCGGCCGGCGGTGCGCGTGGAGGTCAACCCCACGGCCCTGGCTGCCTACGGCATTGCCGTGGAGGACGTGCGGGCGGCCATTGCCGCGGCCAACGTCAACAAGGCCAAGGGCGGCTTCGACGGGCCGCGCCAGTCGTCGATTCTGGAAACCAACGACCAACTCCTCACGGCCGACGAATACAAGCCGCTCATCGTCAGCTACCGCGACGGCCGGCCGGTGCGCCTGTCCGACGTGGCGGCCATCCGCACCGGCCCCGAAGACGTGCGCCAGGCCGCCTGGGTGAACGGCAAGCCGGCCATCGTCCTCAACATCCAGCGCCAGCCCGGGGCCAACGTCATTGCCGTGGTGGACCGGGTCAAGGCCATCCTGCCCCAGCTGCGCGCGGCCCTGCCGGCCGCTGTGGAACTGTCCGTCCTGACCGACCGCACCGTCACCATCCGGGCCTCCATCGACGACGTGCAGATCGAGCTGCTCCTGGCCGTGGTCCTCGTCGTCGGCGTCATCTATCTCTTTCTCCACGACGTGCCGGCCACGCTGATTCCGGGCACGGCCGTGCCGCTGTCACTCATCGGCACTTTTGGCGTCATGTATCTCTTGGGCTACGGCCTCAACAACCTGACGCTGATGGCGCTGACCATCGCCACCGGCTTCGTGGTGGACGACGCCATCGTCATGATTGAAAACGTGGCCCGCCATGTAGAGGACGGCACGCCGCCCTTGCAAGCGGCCCTAAACGGCGCGGGGCAGATCGGCTTCACCATCCTGTCGCTGACCGTCTCGCTGGTGGCCGTGCTTATTCCGCTGCTGTTCATGGGCGATGTGGTGGGGCGGCTTTTCCGCGAATTCGCCGTGACCCTTGGCGTGGCCATCCTGCTTTCGGCCGTGGTGTCGCTCACGCTCACGCCCATGCTCTGCGCCCGGCTCCTTGGCCGGCCGGGGCATTCCGGCGGCGGCCTGGTCGCCCGGACCTTTGGCGCGGCCTTCGGGGCCATGACCGCCTTCTATGACCGCACCCTGGTCGTGGTCCTGCGCCATCAGGGCGCGACCTTGCTGGTGGCCCTGGGCACGGTGGTCGCCACGGTCTGGATGTACGCCGCCGTGCCCAAGGGCTTTTTTCCGGTCCAGGACACGGGGGGGCTGTCCGGGGTGTTCGAGGCCCCGGCCGCCGCCTCGTTTGCCGCCATGGGCGAGGCCCAGGCCGGGCTGTCGGAAATCCTGGGGGCCGATCCGGCCGTGGCCTCGGCCGCCATCTTCGTTGGCGTGGACGGCGTCAACCCCAGCCCCAACGTGGGGCGCATCGCCGTGGAGCTCGTGCCCAAGGCGGCGCGCAAGGCCGACGCCGCCGGCGTGGCCCGGCGACTGGAAGAAAAAACCCGGGCGCTGCCTGGGCTTTCCGTGGCGCTCTCGCCCGTCCAGGACCTGTCCGTGGACGCACGGGCCGGCCGGGCCCAGTACCAGTACGTCCTGGAAACCCCCAGCTCCCGCGATCTGGCCCTGTGGACGCCGCGCTTCGTCGAGGCGCTGTCCGCCCGGCCGGAAGTGCGAAACGTCTCCCACAATCTGGCCCTGGGCGGCAAACGCTTAAACGTCGTCATCGATCGGGTGGCCGCCGCCCGCTATGGGCTCACCCCCGAGGACGTCGACAACGCGCTCTACAGCGCCTTTGGCCAGCGCCAGATCTCGACCATGTTTACGGAACTGAGCCAGTACCGGGTGGTGCTGGCCATGGACCCGGCCATGGCGACCGGTCCCGAGGCCCTGTCCCTGGTGCGGCTGCCGACCTCGGGCGGCGGCCAGGCCCCGCTGTCGGCCGTGGCCACGGTGACCGAAGGCGAAGCGCCGCTGGTGCGAAATCGCCAGTCCCAATTCCCGGCCGCCACGGTCTCCTTCGACGCCGCGCCCGGGCATTCGCTTGGCGACGCCGTGGCCGCCGTGGCCGCCGTGTCGGCAAGCCTCGGGATGCCGGCCAGCATCGCCGGCGCGTTTACCGGCGCGGCCAAGGCCTTTGGGGAGTCGCTTAAAAACGAGCCCATCCTCATCCTGGCTGCGCTTATAACCGTCTACATCGTCCTTGGCGTCATGTACGAGAGCTTCATCCATCCGGTGACCATCCTGTCCACCCTGCCCTCGGCCGGGGTGGGCGCGGTGGGGGCCTTGTGGCTGTGCGGTGAGGATCTCGGCATCATGGCCGTCATCGGCATCATCCTGCTCATTGGCATCGTGAAGAAAAACGGCATCATGATGGTGGACTTCGCCCTGTCCGCCGAGCGCGAGCGGGGGCTGCCCCCGCGCGAGGCCATCTACGAGGCCTGCCTGCTGCGTTTTCGGCCCATCATGATGACCACCATGGCGGCGCTTTTGGGCGCGCTGCCCCTGGCCCTGGGTTCGGGCGTGGGCAGCGAGCTGCGCCGACCGCTCGGCATCGCCATCGTGGGCGGGCTTGTCGTCAGCCAGGCGCTGACCCTCTACACCACGCCCGTCATCTACCTCTTCTTCGAGCGTCTGGCCGGCCGCCGCGAGACGGTGTCCGCCGGGACGAGCGGGGACGCGGGCTTATGAACCTGCCGGAACTCTGCATCCGCCGCCCGGTCGGCACGGCCCTGTTGACCCTGGCCCTGATGCTGGCCGGGGCCATCGCGTTTCGGCTCCTGCCGGCCGCCGCCCTGCCCCAGGTGGATTTCCCCACCATCTCGGTCCAGGCTCAGTTGCCCGGAGCCGAGCCAGAGACCATGGCCACGTCCGTGGCCGCGCCCCTGGAGCGCCAGTTCGGCCGCATCGCCGGCATCACGGAAATGACCTCGACCAGCGGCCGGGGCTCGGCCCAGATCAACCTGCAATTCGACCTGACCCGCGACATCAACGGCGCGGCCCGCGACGTCCAGGCCGCCATCGCCGCCGCCCGGGGGGACCTGCCCTCGACCCTGCGCCAGAATCCGACCTACCGCAAAATCAACCCGGCCGACGCGCCCATCATGGTCCTGGCGCTCACCTCGCCCACGGTGACGCGGGCGGCCATGTACGACGTGGCCTCCACCGTGCTCCAGCAGAAGCTCTCCCAGGTCGAGGGCGTGGGACAGGTGTTCGTGGGCGGCGGGGCGTTGCCGGCCGTGCGGGTGAGCGTCGATCCGGCCAAACTGGCCCAGCAGGGCCTAAGCCTCGAAAACGTGCGCGGGCTTATCGCCAAGACCACGGTCAACCGGCCCAAGGGTCGTATCGAGTCCGGCGACACGGCCTACGAGATCGACGTCAACGACCAGCTTCACAAGGCGGTGGAGTACGAGCCGCTTATCCTGTCGTATAAAAACGGCGCGGCCGTGCGCCTGTCCGACGTGGCCAGCGTCACCGACTCGGTGGAGGACGTGCGCACCGCCGGGTTGGTCGGCGGCACGCCGGCCGTCATGATCATCGTGTTCCGCCAGCCCGGGGCCAACATCATCGAGACCGTGGACAACGTGCGGGCGCTTTTGCCCGAACTGACCGCCTCGTTGCCCGGCGACGTCAACATCTCCGTGGAGATGGACCGCAGCCCGCCCATCCGGGCGTCTCTGGCCGAGGTGGAATTCACCCTGGCCTTGTCCTGCCTGCTGGTCATCGCCGTCGTCTGGGTGTTTCTGGGAAGCTTTCGGGCCACGCTCATCCCGGCCGTGGCCACGGTGGCCTCCCTGGTCGGCACGTTTGCCGTCATGTACCTGCTGGATTATTCCCTGGACAACCTGTCACTGATGGCCTTGACCATCGCCACCGGCTTTGTCGTGGACGACGCCATCGTGGTGGTGGAAAACGTGGCCCGCCACCGGGAGGCCGGGATGGCCCCGGTGGCGGCGGCCGTGGCCGGCTCGCGGGAGGTGGCCTTCACCGTCGTGTCCATGAGCGTGTCGCTGGTGGCGGTCTTTATCCCCATCTTTTTCATGGGCGGCATGGTGGGCCGGCTTTTCCGGGAATTCGCCGCCGTGCTGTCCATCGCCATCATGCTGTCGCTGGTGCTGTCGCTGACGGCCACGCCCATGCTGTGCGCCGTGGTCTTCGGGCACGGGGCCGGTCCGGGCGGCCACGCCCCGGGCCGGCCGGGCCTTTTCGCCCGGGCCTTCGCCGCCCTGGCCCGGGGCTATGCCCGGGCCCTGGAAGCGGCGCTGGGGCATCCGAGAACCATGCTGGCCGTCACCGTGGCCGCGCTGGGCGGCGCGGTCTGGCTCTACGCCGCCATTCCCAAGGGCTTTTTCCCGGAGCAGGACACCGGCCGGCTCATGGGCTTCATCCAGGCCTCCCAGGACAGTTCGTTCCAGTACATGGAAGGGCGGCTGCGCGAGATCGTGGCCGTGATCAAAAACGACCCGGACGTGGCCAGCGTCACCGGCTTCACCGGCGGCGGCGGCGGGCCGGGCGGCGGTTCGGTCAATTCGGCCCAGATGTTCGTGACCTTAAAAGCCCAGGACAAGCGCCCGCCCATCCAGGTGACCTTGATGCGGCTGCGCAAGTCCCTTGGCCAACTGCCCGGAGCGCAAGCCTTTCTCATGCCGGCCCAGGAACTGCGCCTGGGCGGCCGGCCGGGCAAGGCGCTCTACCAGTTCTCGCTTTTGGGGAGCGATTTCGTCGAGCTGACGCAGTGGACGCCCAGGGTCGAGGAGCGGCTGCGAAAGTTGCCGCAAGTAACCGACGTCATCGCCGACCAGCAGGCCCGGGGACTCATGACCTCGGTGGTCGTCGACCGCGACGCGGCCTCGCGGCTGGGCGTGTCCATGGCCGACATCGACGCCGTGCTCTACGACGCCTTCGGCCAGAGTCTGGCCGGGGTGTCCTATGCCGACGTCAACCAGTACCGGGTGGTCCTGGACGCCGCCCCGCGCGTCTGGGCCTCGCCCGAGGGCCTGCGCCACGTCTATCTGCCCGGCAAGGACGGCAAGCAGATTCCCCTGGCGGCCATCGCCAAGGTGGAGGACAAGCTGACGCCCTTGTCCGTCTTTCACCAGGGGCAGTTTCCCTCGGCCACCATCTCGTTCAACCTTGCTCCGGGCGTGTCGCTCTCCCAGGCCGCCGACGCCATTCGTCAGGCCGCGGCCGGCCTCGGGCTGCCGGCGACCATCCGCACCACCTTCGCCGGCACGGCCCAGGCCTTTGGCGATTCGCTCAAAAACCAGCCCCTGCTCATCCTGGCCGCGCTGATTGCCGTCTACATCGTCCTTGGCGTGCTCTACGAGAGCGCCATCCACCCCATCACCATCCTGTCCACCCTGCCCTCGGCCGGCCTGGGCGGCGTGGCCGCGCTCATGGCCTTTAAGCTCGATCTGTCCATCATCGCCGTCATCGGCATCGTGCTGCTGATCGGCATCGTCAAGAAAAACGGCATCATGATGGTGGATTTCGCCCTGGAGGCCGAACGCTCCCGGGCGCTTGGCCCGCGTGAGGCCATCACCGAGGCCTGCCGGATGCGTTTTCGGCCCATCATGATGACCACCCTGGCCGCGCTTCTGGGCGCGCTGCCCCTGGCCTTCGGCCACGGCGCGGGCTTCGAGTTGCGCCGGCCACTCGGCATCGTCATCGCCGGAGGATTGGTGGTCAGCCAGATCATGACGCTTTTCACCACGCCCGTGATCTATCTCTACCTGGATCGGCTGCGCTGGCGCTTTGGCGGCCAGCGCGAACAGGCCGGGGCATGGGGCAAAGAGGCGTCAGGAAAAAACCTGCAATAGGATATCCGGTATTTTTGGTTGCCGGACCGACCGGCTGCAGCTTTGGCTTGCCTTGCGTCGCCTTGTCGGCATACTGTTTCCGTCTCGAAGCTCTTATGAAGAACGGTGCTGTTACGCCGCAACAATAAAGGACGACCCATGTCGGGCCGTGAAGCCATTTCCGATACGACCAGCCGTGCCGGCAAAAGGCCGGACGCGGCTTGCTACTCGCCCTCTGCGGAAGACGGCGTGTCCGCTGCCGTCAATGCCGCAACGCCGGATGATGTTGTCGCCTTGCGCCGCCGCCTTTCGCTGTTGGAGCGCCACGACGGCACGGCCTTCCTGGTCTTCGATCGGGATGGGCGCATCCGCGAAGCCAACGCCCGGGCCCAGCGCGCCTTGGGGCTGGACCCGGCTCCTTCGGTTACGGCCCCTCTGCGGGACATCGCCGCGCCCGGACAGCCGGGACAAGCCCTTATCCCCCAATGCCCGGACGACGACGGCGGCCTGGTCGTGCCCTGGCGGCTGCGTTATGCCGACGGCGAATGGATCGCCGCCGACGTGCTGCTGGGCCGTCTGGCCGGCGGCGAGGCCGGACTTTTCCTGGCCGTCTTCGAGGACCAGACCGAAACCCGGGATCTCATCGCCGCGCTGGTGGCGTCCAAGGAGGCGGCCGAAGCGGCAAGCCAGGCCAAGGACGCGTTTCTGGCCAACATGAGCCACGAGATCCGCACGCCCCTAAACGGCTTGCTGGGGATGCTCCAGCTTCTGGAAGGGACGCGCCTTGACGACGAGCAGGGCGAATTCGTGACCACGGCCCTGGCCGCCGGGCGAGGGCTTTTGGGCGTGATCAACGCCATCCTCGATTTTTCCCACGCCGAGGGCGGGGCGCTGTCGTTTTGCCGCGAATCCTATTCGCCGCTGCCGGTGCTGCGCGAGGTCGTGGGCACGTTCGCTGCCCAGGCCCGGGCGGCGGGCCTGGCGCTGACTTTTTCCGGCGATGCCGAACTGGCCGCGCCGGTCTGCGGCGACGCCGCCCGGCTGCGCCAATTGGCCGCCAACCTCGTCTCCAATGGCGTGAAGTTCACGCCCAAGGGGTCGGTGGACGTACGGGCCGAACGTCTGGACGACCCGGAGGCCGGGCCGATGCTGCGGCTCACCGTGGCCGACACCGGCATCGGCATTGCGGCCCACGCTCTGGAACGCGTGTTCGAACCCTTCACCCAGATCGACGACACCCTGACCCGGCGCTATCAGGGCACGGGGCTGGGGTTGGCCATGGTGCGGCGGCTGACGGCGCTCATGGGCGGCACGGTGCGCCTGGAGAGCACGCCGGGGCGAGGCACCACGGCCATTGTCGTGGCCCCGCTGGCGCTTCCCGCCAAGGCTGTCGAAACGCCGGAACCAGCGGCCGCCCGGCCGCTTCGGGTGTTGGTGGTGGACGATGAGCCGGTGTGCGGCCTGACGGCCAAATGGCTGCTGGAACATCTCGGCCACGAGGCGGCAAACGTGTCCTGCGGCGTCGAGGCCCTGGAGCGGCTCGGCGAGACGCGCTTTGACGTGGTGCTCATGGACGTGGGCATGGCCGGCATGGACGGTCTGGACACGGCCCGGCGCATCCGCGCCCTGGACGGACCGGCCGCGGCCGTGCCCATTGTGGCCCTGACCGCCCGGGTGCTGCCCGCCGACCGGCGGGCCATCGCCGCCGCCGGCATGGACTATTTCCTGGCCAAACCCGTGGACGCCGACGAGCTGGCCCGGGTGCTGGCCGCCGTGGCCGCCGCCGCCCCGGCCTAGCCCAAAAGCGCCCGCACTTCCCCGGCCGTGTCGCAGGCCAGGGCCTTTTGGGCCAGGGCGCGGCAGGCAGCCAGGTCCGCGCCGCGCACGGCTTCCTTGACCTCGGCCACAAGCCCGGCGCTCATGCTCAGTTCGACCAGCCCCAGACCCAACAGCAACGGCGTGGCCTTGTCGTCGCCGGCCAGCTCGCCGCACATGCCGACCTCGATGCCGGCCGCCGCGCCGGCCTCACATGTGCGGGCGATCAGGCGCAGCACGGCCGGATGCAGGCTGTCGCACAGCCCGGCCACGGCCGGATTGCCCCGGTCGGCGGCCATGACATACTGGGTCAGATCGTTGGTGCCGATGCTGAAAAAATCGCACAGCTCGGCCAGCTTGTCGGCCATGGCCGCGGCGGCCGGCACCTCGATCATGATGCCGGTCTTGACCTTGGCCGGCATGTTGATCCCCTCGGTCGCGAGTCCCCGCCGGGCGGCCTCCTGGGCGGCCAGCACGGCCCGCAGTTCCTCCACGTCGCTGATCATGGGGTACATGATCCAGATGTCGCGCCCGGCCGCCGCCCGTAAAAGCGCCCGCAGCTGGGTGCGGAAAAGCTCCGGCCGGGCTAGGCAGAACCGCGCTCCGCGCTGGCCGAGGAACGGGTTGTCCTCGCGCGGCGTGTCCAGATAGGCCACCGGCTTGTCGCCGCCGATGTCCAGGGTGCGGATGATGACCGGACGGCCCGCCATGGCCTCGGCCGCCGCGATGTAGGCGGCGTATTGCTCGTCCTCGCCCGGCGCGTCCTGGCGCTCCAAGAAGAGAAATTCCGTGCGAAATAACCCCACGCCGTCGGCCCCGGCGGCCAGCGCCCTGGCCGCGTCGGCCGGGCCGCCGATGTTGGCCATGACCGGCACGACCGTGCCGTCGCGGGCGGCTGCCGGGGAAGCTCCCTTGGACCGGGCCGCTTCCCGGGCCGCCATCCAGGCCCGGCGTTGTTCTTCGGCCGCCCGGCAGGCGGCTTCGTCCGGGGCGGTCAGCACCGTGCCGCCCTGGCCGTCAAGGACGAGCATTTGCCCTTGGGCGACCGTCCGCAACCTTGCGCCCAGGCCCACCACGGCCGGGATGCCAAGGGACCGGGCCAGGATGGCGGCATGGGCGGTGGCCCCGCCGGTTTCGGCGGCGATGCCGAGAACCAGGGTCGGATCAAGACCGGCCGTCTCGGATGGGGACAGCTCGCCCACCACGAGAATGGACGGCTGGGTCAGGCGGATGGGCACGGCCGTTTCGCCGGTCAGCAGCCGCGCCACCCGCGCCCCGCAGTCGAGGACGTCGGCGGCCCGGGCCTGCATGTAGCCGTCGGAAAGCTTGCGGTAGGCGTCGGCGGTTTCCGCCATCACGGCATTCATGGCATAGGCGGCCTCGACCTTTTCGGACTCGATGCGCCTGAGCGCCGCCCGGCGCAGGTCGTCGTCACCCAAGAGCAGGGCGTGGACCTCGAAAATGTCGGCCGCCGTCTTGTCCGAGGCACGCCTTGCCTGGCGCGAAAGTTGTTCCAGCTCGGCCCGGGCCTGGGCCAGGGCCGCGTCGAGGTGGGCGACTTCCCGGGCCGGGTCGTCGGTTTCCCGGCGCGTGATCTCGGGCAGCCCCGCCCGGTGGACGTGGGCCGGCCCCACGGCCGGGCCGGCGCAAACCGGCGCGCCGACCAGAACGCCGTCGCCGGCCGGCTGGTTGGCGACGGGCGGCGCGGCCGGGGCCTCGGCGACATCCTCATCGCGTTCGCCGAAATGGTCGGCGTGCAGGGCGGCGATGGCGGTCAGAGCCTGTTCGGCGTCGGGACCGGCGGCGGCGATGACGATGTCGTCGCCGTGTTTGATGCCGAGAAGCGCCACCTGGTTGATGCTCTTGGCCGAGGCGGCGGCCTCGCCTTTTCGTACGACGATGTCGGCGGCGAAGCGTCCGGCTGTGGCCACCAGGGCGGCGGCCGGGCGGGCGTGGAGGCCATTTTTGTTGGCGATGCGCAGGGCCAGCGTCAGTTCCGGGCCGGCGGCCTGGGCAGGCGCGGCGGCCGGGGAGGGGGTCTCGGAAGCGTCGCCGGTCAGCGGCGCGAGCTGGGCGATCTTGACGCCAAGGGCGGCGCGCGCCTCGGCGCTGGCCTGGGCCAGGGACGCGCCAACAGATGCCTGGACGGCGGCGGCCACGGTTCCTTCGACCACCGGGGCGGAGCACAGGAGCACTTTGGCCCGCACGGCGTCGTCCAGGAAATCCAGGGCGGTTTCGGCGCTTAACAGCGCGCTGCCGAGGTCCATGAGGACCAGCACGCCGTCCGAGGCCTTTTCGACCACGGCCTCGATGGCGGCCAGCACCTGCATGGGGTCGGTGCCGATGGGGTTGTCCGGGTCGTCGATGCCGCCCACGGCCTGCATGGGCACGGCTCCCCGGGTCATCTGGGAGGCCAGTTCGAGGACGCCTTGGGCCAGCTTCTCGCTATGGGAAACCACCACAATCCCGATCATCTTTTTCTCCTTGGACTCCCGCCAACCCGTTCACCCAACTGGGGGGTCCGGGGGCCTCAGGCCCCC
>ALAO01000294.1 GCA_000307955.1 Solidesulfovibrio magneticus str. Maddingley MBC34
GGTCCGGGGGCCTCAGGCCCCCGGCCGCCGGAGGCATCTTACACTCTTTAATTACAGGCGATCTGCTTGTCGCCCAGAGCGCCCATGAGCTTCTTGGCCAGGTCGGTGTTGTCGTAGTAGCCGGCGAAGGTTTCCGCGCCGGGGCCCACGGCCGAGGTGACCACGGGCACGCCGGTGTGGGAGTAGCTGGTCCAGCCGAGGCCGGCTTTCTGGTCGAGGATGTGGGTGAGCGCCACGGCCAGGGGCTCGTAGCCGCCGTAGGCCCGATAGTCCATCTCGTCGCCGGACTTCTGGGACTCGCCCTGCATGGAGCGGGCGAAGGCGTCCTTGACGGCCACGACTTCGAAATCGCGCAGGTACAGGCCGTAGGGGTTGGCCGGGGAGGTCACGTTTTCGTCGGGCTTGGGCGCGCTTTTGATGGCTTCGAGATCGGCCTCGGCCGGGACGACGAGGCCGAAGTTCGCCTTGATCATGGGCACGACGTCCTCGAACTTGGCCGAAGCGGCGTCGTGGGTCTTTTTGTATTCCTTAAGCGCGGCGGTGAAGCCCTCGAAGGAGGCTTTCTGGTTTTTGAGGTAGTCGTAGTAATTGCCGTAGCGGGTGCCGGCGAAGCCCAGGGTCAGGCCGCCGCACTCGTGGTCGCCGGTAACGACGATAAGCGTTTCCTGGGGATGCTTTTCGGCGAATTTGACGGCCTCGGCCACGGCGGCGTCAAAGGCCAGGGTGTCTTCGATGGAGGCGGCGGCGTCGTTGGCGTGGCAGGCCCAGTCGATCTTGCCGCCTTCGACCATGAAGAAGAAGCCCTTGGGGTTATCGAGCAGCTCGATGCCCTTGGCGGTGTAGTCGGCCAGGGTCAGGCCTTTCTTGTCACCGTCCAGGGCGTAGGGCAGGGCCTTGTCGGCGTCGAGCTCTGGGTTGAGCGCCACGAGCTTGGTCCCGGGCTTGGCGGCTTTTATGGCCTCGGCCGTGTCGGCCAAGACATAGCCGGCGGCCTTCATGGCCTCCAGGGCGTTGGGCTTTTCGCCTTCGGTCTTGGACTTCTTGCCGGCCGGGTCCTTGAAGCCGCCGCCGCCGAAGTAGTCGAAGCCGCTTTTGGCGGCGTCCAGGGCGATCTCGTAGTAATTATTGCGGCTGGCCTGGTGGGCGTAGAAGCAGGCCGGGGTGGCGTGGTCCAGGGACACGCTGGAGACGACGCCGACCTTCATGCCGTTGTCCCGGGCCTTTTCGGCCATGGAGGGCACGGGCTTTTTGGCCCCGTCCACGCCGATGGCTCCGTTGTAGCTTTTGACGCCGGTGGCCAGGGCGGTGCCGGCCGCGCCGGAGTCGGTGATAATGGAATTGAGCGAATAGGTGGTGGTCATGCCCTGGACCGGCATCTTGTTCATGACGAGCTTGACGATGCCGGGTTCGGGCTTGGCGTCCTTGGCGGCCAGGAAATACTCGGCGGCGCTGCGCTGGGCCATGGCCAAGCCGTCGCCGATGAAGAAAAAGACGTACTTGGGCGCGGCGGCATGGGCGCTGGAGGCGGCCAGCACAAGCAGGGCCAGGACGATCCAGGCCAGGCGGTTGATATGGGCCGCGCTAAAGGGCGGCAGGACGTGTCGGCGCATGGTTGTTTCCTCCGTTTCGGGCATGGCGAAACGGATAGGCCGGCCGTGTGACGAACCCATGGCGCGCTTGTGGCGTTTGCGGCGGCAAGGCGGCCGCCGCCCTTGCTCCACAGCGGCGCGGACGCTACAAGCGTCTCGCGACGCCGCCTGATTGGGCGCGCCAAGGAAACGCCGTCATGCCGCGACATTTGCCCGCCATCCTGCTGGCCCTGGGGCTTTTCGCCCTGGCCCTGTGCGCCCGGTTGCCCCACCTCGACCGCGAGTCGTTGTGGGAAGACGACTGGCTGGCCCTGGACCGTTCTTCCCTGCCCCTGGCCGACATGGCCGCCATCCAGCAACGGATCGGGCCGGCGCGCACCACCTACGACTACCAGCCGCCGCTCTACTACGCCGTGGAGCACGCCGCCCTGGGGATCAGCCGCAGCGTTTACGTCGCCAAGCTCCCGGGCGTGCTGGCCGGGGCGCTCACGGCGGCGGTCCTGTTCTTCCTGGGGCGAAGCCTGTTTTCCACTGGGGCCGGCCTGGCCGGCGGCCTGCTGCTCGCCGGCTGCCTCTACCATGTCAACGCCTCGCGCTCGATCAAGGTCTACGCCCTGCTGCTGCTGTTCTTCACGGCCAGCCAACTGGCCTTGTGGACGGCGCTCAAACGCGGCCGGACAGGGCCGTGGCTGCTCTATGCCGCCCTGGCCGCCGCCTTGCCCTATATTTCCTACATCGGCCTGCCGGCCGTGGCCGCCCAGGCCTTGGTCGGGGCCGTCTTCCTGTTCGCCCATCGCCGAGACGTTCCAGGGCTGCCCGAGGCGGCGCCCACGGACCGGGGCCGCTTGCTGCGGGCCGCGATCGGCTTCGCCCTGGCCGCCGCCGCCTACCTGCCCTGGTTGCCCGGCCTGCTCTTTATTCAGCAGACCTTCCACAATCCGGCCGCGCGTCCCTGGGAACACGTCAAATGGTCGCTTTTCGCCGAGATGCTGGTCGATTTTGGGCGATTCGCCCAGCCTCAGCCCGGCCCCTGGCCGCTGCTGTTGGCCGCCCTGGCCGGGGTGGGCCTGTTCCATGCCCTGGCGCGCCGCCGGTGGCTGGAACTCCTGCTGACGTTGCTGCCGAGCCTGGTTCCGGTCGTCACCGTTATCACGGCCAAGACCGAAATGAATGAAGTGCTCTCCACCCGCCATTTCGTGCTGCTGCTGCCGGCGCTGCTGCTGTTGGCCGGCAACGGCGCGGCCGCCATGGGGGCGCTGTTGCCCCGTCCGGCCTGGGGAAAAACCGCCCTGGCCGGCCTGGTCGCCGCCGCCCTGGCCGCGCCCCAGTTCGCCGACCTGCCCCGGCTGTGGCGACACGCCATCAGCTACGACAAGGAGTTGGCCGCCTATCTTGCCACTGCCCGCGGCCCGACCGAGGCCATCGAATTTTTCGGCTACAAGGCCCCGGTCAAACGCTTCGCCCTGGGCTGGTATCTGGATGGCCGCATCGCGCCCCTGGCCGAGACGGCCACCGCCCCGGACGTCGGCTACCGGCGGGTCCTGGCCGTGCAAAACAGCCTTGGCGCGCCCCTGTTCGACACGCCCGGGGCCTCGCCGCTGACGGATTTCAAGGTTTCAATCTTCCACACCCGGGCCGAACGGCTGGGAATCGTAGGCCGCGCCCCCATCGTGCTCGTGCCCGACACGGCCGGACGCTTCGCCTACGCCGACGGCTTCGACGACCTGCGCGTTTTGGCCGACGCGGCCAGCCTCGGCAAGCTTGCCCCGGATCCGAGCAGTTCCCTGCTCTCGCCGACCGACATCCAGCCCGGTGTCGTGCGCTACGATTTCCTCGTGCCGGATGGCGTGAGCCTTGACGCCGCGACCCTGGCCGCCGGCTTTCGCCTCTACAAGCGCCACCCGTCCCACGCCGCCCCCTGCTTCGCGGACCTGGCCATAAGCCGCGACGGCGGCCACTTCACGACCGTCGCCCGCGTCACCGACGCCGATTTCGCCGACGTCGCCCCAGGCCCGTGCCCAAGCCTGGTGGAAATCCCGCTCTACAACACCTGCCGCAAACTGGTCCGGGACATCAGCCTGACCGAGGCCCTGGCCGGCAGCCGCCGTTTCTCCCTGCGCCTGACCCTTTCCCCGGGCCTGGAGGAAGGACAGCTCCACCTCGACGACATCGCGCTTGCAGCCAGGCTGTCCGGCACGGCCCAACCCCTGGCCGGCCCCCGGGCCGTCCTGGAGCGGCTGGCCGAAAACGAATCCCTGGACCGGAGCGATCCGGCCATCCCGCGTCTGGCCCCGGGCGGTCCCTTCGCCCTGGCCGCCACGCCCGACGCCGCCGCCCTGCCCGGCGTGGCCGGCGGCCCGCAGGCGCTGGCCGCCTACAAGGCCGCGCATCCGGGCGAACAGCCCGTGGCTGTGCTGGCCGCCGCCTCGGGCGCGCCGGCTGTGGAGCTTTACGACCCCGATCTGGCCGGACCGCGCCTGTGCCTGTCCGCCAGGCAACCGGCCGTCGAAACCACGGGCGCGGGCGGCAAGGCCCAGGCGCTGACCGTCCTTGGCCGCCTCGACGCGCCGTCGTTTACCCTGTCCGGCCAAACCGTGGACATTCCCGTGGCCGCGCCGGCCGGCACGACCCTGGCCGTCAACGCTGGGGGCCAGGGCCGGTTGTGGTGGCGGCCGGACTTCTCCAAGGCCCGCTTCGCCGCCATGGTCCCGGACACGGCGGTAAACGTGCGCCCCGTGCCCGACGCCGACAACGACGGCGGTCTGTCTTGCAAAGACGCCTCCCCCTGCCGGGCCGACTTTCCGTTTCTCTCCGGTTTTCCCGTCAAGCGCGCCAGGCTTACGGTCTATCCCCGGGTCGCCAACGACCCGGAAGGCAAAAACGCCGCCCATGTGCTCGTCTCCACCGACGGCGGCGCGAGCTTCCGGCCGGTGCTGTCCCTGGTCAGCGACCGCTCGGGCGGCTGGACGCCGCTTTTCAAACCCTACCGCCTGGAGCTGCCCCTGGAAAAAACCTCGGGAATGCTCGCCATCCGGCTGGAGATGACCGGCGACGGGGCGCAGTTCTGGTCCCACGCCCGGCCCATCGACGCCTTGGCCCTGACCCTGGCCCTGGACACGCGCGCCCTGGCCGCCTTTGACCTGCCCGCCGGGCCGGCCGTCATGCGCCTGACCCATCCCGGAACCAACGCCGTCTGCTACGCCGCCGACACCGCGCCCATCCCCTTCCCGGCCGAGCTGGAGCGCCAGTGATTGCCTTGGCAACCGTTTCTGTCCGGGATACGGTTATCCGATAGGCTCGACGCCAAGGAGGAACAACCATGGACTTGTCGCAAATGGGGGAAAACACCCGCAGCGTGCGGGCAGGCGAACGCCTCGACCGTCGGGTGGGCGGCGTCACCACGCCCATCCACACCGCCGCCGCCTACATGGCCGCCGACGACGTGGAAGGGGCCTACCGCTACCCGCGCTATTTGAATATTCCCACCCAGGCCGCCCCGGCCGAGAAGCTGGCCGCCCTGGAAGGGGCCGAGACCGCCATCGCCCTGGCTTCGGGCATGGCCGCCATCTCCTCAAGTCTGCTCGCCGTGCTCCAGACCGGCGACCATGTGGTGCTCCAGGCCGACCTCTACGGCGGCACCCACCGGTTCCTCATGGCCGAGCTGGCACGCCTGGGCATCGGCTTCACCATGGTCCCCGAGGCCGATCCCGCCCGGCTGGAAGCCGCCGTCACCGAGCGCACCCGGGCCGTCTTCGTGGAAACGCCAAGCAATCCGCTGCTGCGCGTCATCGATCTCGAAGGCGTGGCCGCCATAGCCAAAAAGCGGGGGCTTATCTCCATGGTGGACAACACCTTTGCCTCGCCCATCAACCAAAAGCCGCTCTCCCTGGGCTTCGATCTGTCCATCCACAGCGGCACCAAGTATTTAAACGGCCACAGCGACCTCAACTGCGGCCTGGTCGCCGGCCCCAAGTCGCTTATTGGCGCGGTCAAGGAACGGGCCATAAACTTCGGCCAGACGCTCAACACCTACGACTGCTACCTGCTGGAACGCGGCATGAAAACGCTGTCCCTGCGCATGGCTCGGCACAACGACAACGCCCAGGCCGTGGCCGAATGGCTGGCCGCCCGAAAAGGCGTCCTGGCCGTCCATTACCCGGGCCTGCCCTCCCACCCCGGCCACGCCCTGGCCAAACGCCAGATGCTCGGCTTTGGCGGCATGATGTCCTTTGCCCTGGACTGCTCGCCCGAGGCCGCCCGGACCTTCATGGACGCCCTGACGCTCGTCCTGGAAGCCGTGAGCCTGGGCGGCATCGAATCCCTGGCCTGCTTCCCGGCCGTGACCTCCCACGCCAAGATGCCGCGCGAGGCTCGCCTGGCCATCGGCGTCGGCGACACGCTCGTGCGCCTGTCCGTGGGCTGCGAGGACGCCGCCGACATCATCGCCGACCTCGCCCAAGCCCTGGACGTCGCTGGCGTCGCCTGATTCCCATTGCCCCGCGCCGCGAAATGCTTATACAAGCACATGGCGGCGCGGGGCCGCTTTTCCCGTCACCCAGGCCGTCGTTTCAGGCCGCCAAACGCCTTCGGAGGCCGCATGAAAGCCCTTGCCCTCGGCATCCTCGCCGCGCTGCTCCTTTTGGCCGCGCCCAACCGCCACGCCCTGGCCGCCGAAGCCTCCGAGGCCCCGGGGGCCAAGCCCCTGGCCGTGGGGACCGCCTTCCCCGACGTGCCGCTCATCGGCCCTGTCTCGCCGGAACTGGCCGACAACCTCGGCATCCCCCAAAACGGCCCCACGCCCATCGCCAAAATCAAGGCCGAAGTGCTCATCGTCGAAATCTTCAGCATGTACTGCCCGTTTTGCCAGCGCGACGCCCCGGCCGTGAACGAGCTGGCCGCGCTCATCGACAAACAGGGCTTGGCCGGCCGCCTCAAGATCATCGGCATCGGCGCGGGCAACTCCGACACCGAGGTGGACATCTTCCGCAAGAAGTTCAAAGTCCCGTTCGCCCTGTTTTCCGACGCCACCTTCGCCGTCCACAGCGCCGTGGGCCAGGTCGGCACGCCCTATTACTACGTGCTCAAAAAGACCCCGCAGGGATTTACCATCGTCGCCGCCCACCTCGGCCTCATCCATTCCCCGGCTGATTTTCTCAAGGACGTGACGGCCAAGGCCGGCCTGTAACCCCAGTCGCCAGCGAGGAACCGCCATGCGCCTTTTCACCACGCTCCCAGCCGTCGTCGCCGTCCTGGCCGCCCTGGCCCTGGCCGCTCCGGCCCTGGCCGACGCGCCCCTGCCGCCAGGGCTGGCCGCCAATATTTTCCAGGTCCCCCACCTGCCGCCCACCGACAGCCAGCTCGCCGTGGCCGTGGGCAGCCCCATGCCCGACTTCGACCTGCCGACCGTAACCGGCGGCCGGGTCAGGCTCGCGGACTATCTCGGCAAGAAAAACCTCGTCATCTCCTTCGTGCCCGCCGCCTGGACCCCGGTGTGCTCCGGCCAATGGCCCGGCTACAACATCGCCCAGGACGCCTTCGAGGAAAACGACGACGCCCTTGTCGGCATCACCGTGGACAACATCCCCACCCTCTACGCCTGGACCCGCCAGATGGGGGGACTGTGGTTCCCCGTGGCCTCGGACTTCTGGCCCCACGGCGGCCTGGCCCAAAAGCTCGGCATCCTGCGCCGCGACGGCGTCTCCGAACGGGCGCTGTTTTTGGTGGACAAAAAAGGCGTGATCCGTTTCATTGATGTGCATGACATCAACGTCCGACCGGACCTCGGCCCGCTGCTCGAAGCCATGGCCAAGGTGCACGCCGAAAAGTAACGGCCGCGCCAAACCATCGCCCGGCTTTCGGCCGTGACGTTGCGCCGACCGCCGACCGCTGGGAGCCTTGCTGCTTGCAGCCGGCGGCGCAACTCCAGACCGGCGTTGCCCAACAAGCCGACCGTCCCCGCGCGAGGGGAACCCATACCATTGCCTAAAAGGAACGGAGGACTCATGAAAGCGCTCAAAGGCTCGAAGACCGAAAAGAACATCCTGACCGCCTTCTCCGGCGAATCCCAGGCCAGAAACCGCTACACCTACTTCGCCTCGGTAGCCAAAAAAGAAGGCTACGAGCAGATTTCCGCCATCTTCACCGAAACCGCCGACCAGGAAAAAGAACACGCCAAACGCTTGTTCAAATACCTCGAAGGCGGCGAAGTGGAAATCACCGCCGCCTTCCCGGCCGGCGTCATCGGCAACACCGTGGACAACCTCCTCGAAGCCGCCGCCGGCGAATCCTACGAGGAAAACGACATGTACCCCTCCTTCGCCGCCATCGCCGCCGAGGAAGGCTACCCCGAAGTGGCCGATACCTTCCGCCACATCGCCAAGGCCGAAGGCTTCCACAAACGCCGCTACGCCGCCCTGGCCGACAACATCAAAACCGGCAAGGTCTTCAAACGCGACGGCAAGATCCTCTGGCGCTGCCGCAACTGCGGCTACCCCATGGAAAGCGACCACGCTCCGGACAAATGCCCGGCCTGCGAACACCCCAAGGCCTATTTCGAGATCGCGCCCGAGAATTGGTAGAGAGAGAACAGAAGAGAAAAGAAGAGAAGAGGAAGATGCCTCCGGCGGCCGGGGG
>ALAO01000295.1 GCA_000307955.1 Solidesulfovibrio magneticus str. Maddingley MBC34
CCCCCGGCCGCCGGAGGCCTCTTCGCCTCAACTCCCCCTTCCCGCCATCCCCAAATACATCTCCCGCACTTCCAGCGGCAGCGGCAAATGTTCGTCGGTGGCGAGCATGGCGTAGGCTTTGCGCAGTTCCTCGTCCACGGCGCTTATGGCGGCCAGCCGTCTGGCCGGCGCGCCGGCGGCGGCCAGTTCCTCGGCTAGGGCGATGATGCGCCGGGCGCGCTGCACCTGGGTATGGTTGGCCAGCACGGTGCGTTTGCCGGCCCGTGCCAGGGCGGCCAGGGCGATGGGATCGGCCAGGGCGGCCGAGGCTGCGGCGGCGGCCTGGGCCGCGTCGCCGCGCCGGTAGGTCAGGACGTCGATTCCGGGGGTGAAGAGCTCAGTCAGGCCGTTGCCGGTTTCCTCGGTGAGCACGGCCGCGCCGCAAGCCATGGCTTCGAAGAGGCGGAAATTGAGTTCTCCGGCCGCGCTTTGGTTGAGCACGATCCGGCTGCGTCCAAAGATGGGGGCGTACGCGCCCTGCTTGCAAAAAAGCGGCGCGGCGGCCTTTACGGCGTCGAGAAACGGCTTGCGGCCGGGGTTGGCCGCGCCGCCCAGGGTGCCGATGAACGACACCGGGATGTCCCGCTCGCCTCCCGGGTCCACGTCCCGGGAGGGATCGCAGAAAAGGGGCAGCCACTGGGCCGGCCGGCCGGTCGGCGCATCCTCAAAAAGCGGCAGATAATCTTTCTGGGCCACCAGCACGGCGTCGAAGGCGGCGCTGTAGGGCACGTGCCAGGGATGCATGTACTGGTCCACGGAATAGCCGATGACCACCGAGGGCAGGCGTTCGAAGCCGAACACCCAGGGCGGCTGGCAGGCGTCGTACCACAGAACGAGATCGGGCCTGAAGCCGCGCGCGCCCAGGACCTCCAGGAATTTCGGGGCGGTCATCGGCTCGGCCAGGCGCACGTCGGCGCTGGCCGTGCCGCTTATGGTCAGCACGTCATGGCCGAGCTTGCGCAGGATGGCGGCGAAGCCCATGTGGTGCAGGGTGACGATGCGCATGGGCGAAACGGGGCCTTAGGGCCGGGCGCTTGCCAGCCGGCCGGTGAATGTGGGAAACTTGGGGTCGCGGCCAAAAGCCGGACAACCCTCCGCCAAGGACATCGTCATGCGCAGCTCGCTTTTCAAGTCCGGGCTTGAAAAAGCCCCTCACCGTTCATTGCTCTACGCCCTGGGCCTGACCAAGGAAGAAATGCGCCGTCCGCTTATCGGCGTCGTCAATTCCGCCAACGAAGTCGTGCCCGGCCACATCCATTTGAACACCATCGCCGAAGCGGTCAAGGCCGGCATCCGTATGGCCGGCGGCACGCCCATGACCTTCCCGGTCATCGGCGTATGCGACGGCCTGGCCATGAACCACGCCGGCATGCACTTTTCCCTGGTCAGCCGCGAGATCATCGCCGACTCCATCGAGATCATGGCCAGCGCCCATCCTTTCGACGCGCTCGTGTGCATCCCCAACTGCGACAAGGTCGTGCCCGGGATGCTCATGGCCATGCTGCGGCTCAACATCCCGGCCGTTATCGTCAGCGGCGGGCCGATGCTGGCCGGAACCACCTCCGAGGGCAGCTTCGACCTCATCGACGTGTTCGAGGCCGTGGGCAAGTTCAAGCGCGGGGCCATCGACGAGGAACAGCTGGAAGAGCTTGAGGAAAACGCCTGTCCGGGCTGCGGCTCGTGTTCGGGCATGTTCACGGCCAACTCCATGAACTGCCTGTCCGAGTCCGTGGGCCTGGGGCTTCCCGGCAACGGCACCATCCCGGCCGTGTCGGCCAAACGGGTGCGCCTGGCCAAGACGGCCGGCATGCGGGTCATGGATCTGCTCGAAAAAAACATCCGCCCCCGGGACATCGTCACGGCCAAGAGCATCGAAAACGCCGTGACCATGGACATGGCCCTGGGCTGCTCCACCAACACCGTGCTGCACCTGCCGGCGGTCTTTGCCGAGGCCGGATTGCCGCTAACGCTGGACATCTTCGACGCCGTCTCGCGCAAGACCCCCAACTTGTGCAAGCTTTCCCCGGCCGGCAAGCACTATCTCGACGATCTGGAGCGGGCCGGCGGCATTCCGGCCGTCATGTCCGAGCTGGCGACGCGGGGGCTTCTGCATCTCGACGTCATGACCGCCACCGGCAAGACCCTGGGCGAGAACCTGGCCGACCTCAAGGCGCGGGTCAAAAACTTCGACGTCATCCGGGCCAAGGAGCCTTACGCCAACGAAGGCGGCATCGCCATCCTGCGCGGCAGCCTGGCTCCGGACGGCGCGGTGGTCAAGCAGTCGGCCGTGGCCCCCTCGATGATGCGCCACACCGGCCCGGCCCGGGTGTTCGACAGCGAGGAAACGGCCAACAAGGCCATCCTTGGCGGCGAGATCAAGGCCGGCGACGTGGTGGTCATCCGCTACGAAGGCCCCCAAGGCGGCCCGGGGATGCGCGAGATGCTCTCGCCCACCTCCAACATCATGGGCATGGGCCTTGGGGAAACCGTGGCGCTCATCACGGACGGCCGCTTCAGCGGCGGCACGCGCGGCGCGGCCATCGGCCATGTCTCCCCGGAGGCGGCCGAGGGCGGCCCCATCGCGCTTGTTCGCGACGGCGACAGGATCGAGGTGGACATCCCGGCCCGCAAGCTCAATGTCCTGGTGGACGCGGCCGAGCTGGAAGCGCGCCGGGCAACGGTTGTCGCGCCGCAAAAAGTCATCGAATCGCCGCTCTTGCGGCGCTATGCCTCCCTGGTCAAGTCCGCCGCCCAAGGCGCGGTCTACAAGGACCCGGCGGCGAAATAGCCTCGCGATCCGCAACAAGTACGACCGTATTTGTTGCGGATCGCTCAAGGGTTGAACGTGCTGCCCGCCAGCCGCCGTCGATGCGGTTGGCGGAGGCGGCATGTGACGCCTGGGGTCTGGAGAGCGCCTTTGGTCCGCGACCGGGGCGCGCTTCAGGCCGGGGACGGCAGGCCCGCCGCCGGCTGAAGCCCGGTTTCCGGGGCACTGGCCGGGCCAAAGCGGCAACACCTTACCGCACGGGCATGAAAACATGTGGGACAAGGAAACCGCCCGGCGCTACGACGCCTGGTTCCAGACCGGCCCGGGGGCCTTTGCCCTGCGCCGCGAGATGCGCCTTTTGGAGCGCATGACCGCGGCCTGGCCGCGCCGGGGCCAGCGGCTGCTCGAAATCGGCTGCGGCACGGGCGTCTTTCTCGACGCCCTGCATCAGGCCGGCTTCGACGTCACCGGCCTGGACGCCTCACCCCACATGCTCGAAGAGGCCCGGGAGCGCCTGGGCACCAAGGCCGACCTGCACCTTGGCGACGCCGGGCACCTGCCCTTTGACGACAAGCAGTTCGATTTCGCGGTGCTTCTCACCGTGCTGGAATTCTGCCCCGATCCGGGGCTGGTGCTGCGCGAGGCCGCCCGGGTGGCTAAAAAGGCCGTGCTGGTGGGGTTTTTAAACCGCGCCTCGTGCTACGGCGTGTCCTGCAAGCTTTGGCCCGGGACCACGGGCAAGCTGTTGCGCCACGCCTGCTGGTTCACGCCCTGGGGCTTGTCGCGGCTGGTGCGCCAAAATCTCGGCCCAAGGCCCATGCGGATGGGGTCGGTGCTGGTTGGCCCCAAGTCCACCTGGCGCGAGGCCACGCCCTGGCGGCAGCTCAATTCCTGGATGTTGCCGCTGCCGGTTGGGGCCGTGTGCGCCTGCGCCGTGAGCCTCACCCGGGAGCCGGTGGTGACGCCCTTGCCGGCCTTTCGGGCCGGGGTGTGCGCCGGCTGCTTGTCCGGCTTTTGACAACGCCGCCTCGGTCATCTAAGCTAGCCTGTCTTTTTGACCTGCGCGAAGAACCTTCCACCCCGGCGGATTTCATGGATAAAATACAGAAAATCAAGGGCTTTGCCGATCTTTTTCCGCCCGATTCCACCGTCTTTTCCTTCATTGAGGAAACCGCCCGACAGGTGTTTTCCCGCTACGGCTACAAGGAACTGCGCGTGCCGGTGCTGGAACGCACCGAACTTTTCTGCCGCTCCATCGGCGAAGAGACCGACGTGGTCCAAAAGGAAATGTACACCTTCCCGGACCGCAAGGGCCGCTCGCTCACGCTTCGCCCCGAAGCCACGGCCGGCGTCATGCGCGCCCTGGTCGAGGACGGCCGCGCCGCCGAAGGGCTGGCCAAGTATTTCGCCTACGGCCCGATGTTCCGCTACGAGCGGCCCCAGAAGGGCCGCATGCGCCAGTTCCACCAGATCGACGTGGAAGCCGTGGGCTCGCCCGACGCGCTGCTTGACGCCGAGGTCCTGCTCATGCTGGACCAGTATCTGCGGGCGCTGGGGCTTAAAAAACTCGTCATCGAGCTCAATTCCCTGGGCTGCAAGGCCTGCCGCCCGGTCTTTCTCGATACCCTGCGCGAATTCCTCAAAGGCATGCACAAGGAGCAGCTCTGCGAGGACTGCATGCGCCGCAAGCTCAGCAACCCCCTGCGGGTGCTCGACTGCAAGGTGCCCCAGTGCAAGGAATTCACCGCCGACGCGCCCAAAATCACCGACCACCTCTGCCCGGACTGCGCCGACCACTTCGCCGCCGTGCGCCGGGTGCTCGACGGCGCGAATCTCGCCTATACGCTGAACCCCCGGCTGGTGCGCGGCCTGGATTACTACGTGCGCACCACCTTCGAGATCGTCTCCGGCGACATAGGCTCCCAGTCGTCGGTGGCCGGTGGCGGCCGCTACGACGGGCTGGTCCACTCCATCGGCGGCCCGGACGTGCCGGGCGTGGGCTTTGCCTGCGGCATGGAGCGCCTGGCCCTTCTCATCGACAAAAAGGCCGAGCCGGCCCCGGATTTCGCCCTGGTGGTCCTCGACGCCACAGGCCTGGAATGCGGCCTGCTCCTGGCCCAGGAGCTGCGCGCCGCCGGCTTTTCCGGCGAAGCGCCCTACGCCGCCAAGAGCGCCAAAAGCCAGATGCGCGCCGCCGACAAGTCCGGCGCGGCCTTTTGCCTGGTGCTCGGGGCCGACGAACTGGCCGCCGGCACGGTGGTGGTCAAGAACATGCGGGCCGGCGGCCAGGAAACCGTCAGCCAGGACCTGCTCGCCGCCCACCTGCGGGCGCGGCTGGTCGCCGGGCAGGACGAGTAGACGAAGAGGAAGATTGGGGCGCTGCCCCAAGCCCCGCCGGGGGCCTTAGGCCCCCGGACCCCCATTACGGGGAATTGCGTACTCCAACCGCACGAAACCTATTGAAAGTTTTTGAAAAGGGGTGTGGGAAAAAACTTTTTCCAAAAAAGTTTTTCCCCACATTAAAAAGGATCACACGATATGAGCGAGACCACGGCCCTGGATACCATGGGCGATTGGCGGCGCAGCCACGATTGCGGCGCGTTGACGGCTTCCGACGTCGGCAGCGAAGTCTGCCTCATGGGCTGGGCCCAGTTCCGCCGCGACCACGGCGGGCTCATTTTCATTGACCTGCGCGACCGGGGCGGACTCACCCAGGTCGTCTTCTGCCCCGAGGGCAGTCAGGCTGAGTTGGAGCGCGCCCATGTGCTGCGCACGGAATACGTCCTGGCCGTCACGGGCCGGGTGCGGCCCCGGCCCGAGGGCATGGCCAATCCCAATATGCCCACGGGTGAGATCGAGGTGGAAGTCAAGGAGTTCAAGCTCCTTAATACCGCCGCCACGCCGCCCTTCCCCATCGAGGACCGCATCGACGCCTCCGAGATGCTGCGGCTCAAGTACCGCTACCTCGACCTGCGCCGGCCCAAGCTCGCGGCCAACTTCATCCTGCGCCACAAGGCCGTGCAGAGCATCCGCCGCTACCTCGACGAGCTGGGGTTCCTGGAAGTCGAAACCCCGGTGCTCACCAAGTCCACCCCCGAGGGCGCGCGCGATTTCCTCGTGCCCAGCCGGGTCAACAACGGCTCCTTCTACGCCCTGCCCCAGTCGCCCCAGCTGTTCAAGCAGCTGCTCATGATGTCCGGCTTCGACCGCTACTATCAGGTCGTCAAATGCTTCCGCGACGAGGACTTGCGCGCCGACCGCCAGCCCGAGTTCACCCAGGTGGACATCGAGATGAGCTTCGTCGACGAGGAGCAGGTCATGGGCATGGCCGAAACCATGGTCAAAACCATGTTCCGCGAGGCCGCCGGCGTCGTGCTGCCCGAGGTCTTCCCGCGCATGCCCTTTGCCGAGGCCATCCGCGACTACGGCCTGGACAAGCCCGACATCCGCTTTGGCCTGAAACTCGTGGACGTCACTTCCGTCGTTAAAAACTCCGGTTTCCAGGTCTTTGCCAAGGCCGAGCTGGTCAAGGGCATCCGCGTGCCCGGCGGCGCGGCCCTGTCGCGCAAGGAGATCGACGACTTCACCGAGTTCGTCAAAATCTACGGAGCCAAGGGCCTGGCCTGGATCAAGATCAAGGAAGACGAGTGGCAGTCGCCCTTTGCCAAGTTCCTAAGCGACGAAGAGAAAAAGGGCCTCACCGAGGCCTTTGGGCTGGAAGTCGGCGACATCGTCTTCTTCCAGGCCGGCGCGTCGGACATGGTCAACAACGCCCTGGGCTATCTGCGCCTCCAGCTCGGCGAACGCTTCGAGCTGATCCCCGAGGGCAGCTTCGCCCCGGTCTGGATCACCGATTTTCCGCTCTTGGAATACGATCCCGAGGCCAAGCGCTGGGCGGCCCGCCACCATCCCTTCACCTCGCCCCAGCCCGGCCAGCTCGGGACCCTGGAGTCCGCTCCGGGCGAAGCCTTGGCCCGGGCCTATGACCTGGTCCTGAATGGCAGCGAGATCGGCGGCGGCTCCATCCGCATCCACGACCGCGAGACCCAGCGGGCCATGTTCGCCGTGCTGGGCATCGATGCCCAGGAAGCCGAGGACAAGTTCGGCTTCCTGCTGCGCGCCCTGGAGTACGGCGCGCCGCCCCACGGCGGCATTGCCTTTGGCCTGGACCGCCTTATCATGATCCTGGCCGGGGCCAAGTCCATCCGCGATGTCATCGCCTTCCCCAAGACCCAGAAGGCCTTGTGCCTTATGACCGAAGCCCCGGGCGAGGTGTCGACCAACCAGTTGCGCGAACTGGGCATCAAACTGCGCACGCGCGACAAGGATAAGGAACAATCCTGACCCATGCCTCTTGAAATACTGAAATATCCGCATCCTGTGCTGGCGAAAAAGGCCGAGCCGGTGGGCGAGATCACGGACGCCGTCCGGGAGCTCGCCGCCGGCATGGCCGAAACCATGTACGCCAACCAGGGCATCGGCCTGGCCGCGCCCCAGGTCGGCGCGTCCATTCGCCTTATCGTCATCGACCTGTCCGGCCCGGACAAGCGCGAAGCGCTCATGACCCTGGTCAACCCCGTCATCACCGCCGCCTCGGGCGAGCAGGAAGACGAGGAAGGCTGCCTGTCCGTGCGCAGCTACCGCACCAAGGTGCGCCGGGCGGCCAACGTCACGGTCACGGCCCTGGATCTGGCCGGACAGCCCCTGACCATCGAGGCCGACGAGCTTTTGGCCATCTGCCTCCAGCACGAGATCGACCATCTGGACGGGGTGCTGTTCATCGACCGCATCAGCCGTCTTAAACGCGCCATGTACGACAAGCGGGTGAAACGATGGGCACAGACGCCCCCAGCCGAGAAGACAAACTCGTAGCCGTTTTCATGGGCACGCCGGAGTTCGCGGCCACGGTGCTCGAGCATGTGCTCGGCAGCCAGGACGTGACCGTGGCCGCCGTCTACACCCAGCCCGACCGGCCCTGCGGCCGGGGCAAGAAGTGCTTGCTGGGGCCGGTCAAAAAGCTCGCCCTGGAGCGCGGCCTGCCCATCCACCAGCCCGAGACCTTCAAGGACCCGGCCGAGGTGGCGACCCTGGCCGCCTACAAGCCCGACGTGTTGCTGGTGGCCGCCTACGGCATGATCCTGCCCCAGGCCGTCCTCGACGTGCCGGCGCTGATGCCGCTTAACGTCCACGCCTCGCTGTTGCCTTCCTGGCGCGGCGCGGCCCCCATCGAGCGCTCCATCGCCGCCGGCGAGACGCTCACCGGCGTGACCATCATGCGCATGGCCCTGGCCCTGGACGCCGGCCCCATGGTCATGCAGCGCACCCTGGCCGTGGGCGTGAACGACACCGCCGGGACCATCCGGGCCGAGTTGGCCGACCTTGGCGGACGCGTGCTCACGCATTGCTTAAAGCGCCTGCGCCAAGGCGGCGTGCCCCTGGTCGAGCAGGACGCCACGCGCGTGACCTACGCCAAGAAAATCGACAAGGCCGAGGCTTTGATCGACTGGACCCGGCCTGCGGCCGAAGTCCACAACCATATCCGGTCCATGACCCCTAATCCCGGGGCCTTTTTCTTCTGGAAGCCGGCCGCCGACAAACCGGCCCTGCGCATCATCGCCCAGCCCGGCAAGGTCGGCTGTCCGCTGCCGCCCGGAGCCAAGCCCGGCGACATCCTGGGGCTCATGGATTGCCAGATCGGCATCGCCTGCGCTGACGCCGTCTACCTCGTGCCGGCCGTCATCCCGGCCGGAAAACGGCCCATGAACGCCCAGGCCTTCTCCTGCGGCTACCTCGGCAAATGCGACGAAGACGCCATGGCCGTGTGCGGCCCGCCGGGCGAATAAGAGAAGAGTTTAAAAAGAAGATGAAGATGCCTCCGGCGGCCGGG
>ALAO01000296.1 GCA_000307955.1 Solidesulfovibrio magneticus str. Maddingley MBC34
AAGAGGCCTCCGGCGGCCGGGGGGATGATCCCCCCGGACCTCTGCACCGGGAAAAGTTCTTTCAAGGGGTTTGGGGGCGGGTAATCTGGGCGGTCACGAAACGGAGCAAGCAGCTCCAGCCCCCGCCGGGGGAAGGGGCGTGACGCTAGTCCGCCGCGCCGCGCGCCCGGCAGGCCGGGCACAGGCCGAAGAAATCCAGGCGATGGGAAGTGATGGCGTAGCCCGTGGCCTCGGCCAGGGCCTGGGCCATGGCCTCCACGTCCGGCAGCTCGGGGTCGGTCACCGCGCCGCAACCCTGGCAGATCAGATGCGGATGGGGCTTGGGCCGGGCCGCGTCGTAGCGGTTGTCCTGGTTGCTGAACTGCAGCTCCAGCACCTCGCCGCAGGCTTTGAGCGCCGTGAGCGTCTTGTAGACCGTGGCCAGGCTCAGGTCGGGGATCGCCGGCAGCAGCCGGCGATGCACGGCCTCGGCCGTGGGATGGTCCGGGCTGTCGGCCATGGCGGCCAGGATGGCCTCGCGCTGGGGCGTGACCCGGTAGCCGCCCTCGTGCAGGCGGGCGATGATGGCCTGGAGGCGATCCGAGCGCGGCGGTTTCATGGCCCTTGCTCCCTGCCGGATGTCGCGCGCCGCCCGGAAGGGGCGGCTGCTGCTGGTACTTATCAGGTAAATTCAGGCCTCAGGCAAGACCCGGCCGGGGCGTGAGGCGGCGTCCTGCCGCCTGCCGGGAACCAACGCCGCGCGTCCGCGACGACGGAGGACCCTGCCGGCCGCCGAACTGAGCGCTAGCGTGCCAGCATGGCCCGCAGGAGGTCGGCGCAGCCCTCGGCGCTGTGGCTGGCCCGAAACACGTATTCCACGAACCGGATGATCTGGTAGACCCGGGCGAATTCCAGTTCCGAGGCGTAGGCGGCGGCAATAAGCGAACGCTTGGAACGCACCACCTTGAGGTGCTGCAGCCGGATCTCGTGCATCCGGGCCTTGACCTCGCCCCGGTCGCTGCGCCCGGCCAGCACGTGGTCCACGGTTTCGGACAGGGCCGGTTCCAACAGCTCCACCGTGCGCCGGGCCTGGGCCACGCACTCGATCATGGCGTCGGCCAGGTCCTTGGGCATGGCGAATTCCCCAAGCCCAAGCCAGACCACGGCTTCCTGCACGGCGTCGAGGATGTTGTCCTGGCTGCGCGTGTAGTTGAGGAACAGCGTCTTGTCGACGACCATGAGAAAGCCGGCCGGCAGGTGGTTGCGGATGCGCCGCTTGATCTTGTCGGCCTCGGCTTCGAGGATGTCGATCTCCCCGGCCAGCACCTTGAATCCCGCGTCCTGTCCGGCGGCCAGGCTGCGCCCCAGGGCCTCGCCCAAAAGGGCCATGCCCCGGGCGATGGGAACGTAGTGGTCGAGAAGCCCCGGGAGGTAATCCTGGCGGCGGGGGCCGAGAAATCGCAGGGAAGGACTCAGCATCGCGGTCTCCTTGGCATGGTGCGCCCGCGCGGGCGGACGAGGCCAAGGGATGCGGCAAAGGGGACGCCCTGTCAACAGCCGGGCGGTTTTCAACGACTCGGGCCGGACCGGGAGCTGGAAAAGACCACGAAAAGCACCGGAGACTGAACTGTCTGGTCGCCGGCGCGGCCGGCAGCCGCCGTCTCGCATCAGGAGGATGCGATTTACAGTACATGCAGATATAATAATTTCATAATTTATAATATTGTTGTCACGACAACCGCAGCCGTCCCGCCTCAAGCGCTGTCGCTTCGCGAAGTTTTCTCCATTTTCGGAGATTATGATTGCGCCAACGTGCCAGCTTCTTTATGAAACAAACATCGTATGCCACCGCCAAGGAGAACCGCCATGCGCCGACCGTTATCGCGCCCCATGTCTTTCTGTCTGTCCCTGCTGCTGCTTGCCTCCATTGCCAGTCTGCCCGGGTGCGGCGATCAGGACGCGGCCAAGAAACAGGCGGACGCCAAGCCGGCCGAACCGCCGGCAGTCATGGTGCAGGCCAAAAAGCCCGTGGTGGCCGACGTGCCGGTCTACGGCGAATACGTGGGGCGGGTCGCGGCCAAGGAAAACATCGAAGTCCGCGCCCGGGTGGAAGGCTATCTCAAGGAGCGCAACTTCACCGAAGGCGCGCTGGTCAAAAAGGGCGATCTGCTTTTCGTCATCGAGCCGCGCCAGTATCAGGAAAACTTGCAGAAAGCCCGGGCCGAGCTGGAGCGCCAGAACGCGCTTTTGGCCAAGGCCAAGGTCGATCTCGGCCGCTTCGAGCAGCTCTACAAGCAACGCGCCGTCAGCCGCGACGAATACGACACCCGGCTGACCAACGAACGCGAACTGGCCGCCAACACCGACAGCGCCAAGACCGCCGTGGAAACCGCCGAGCGCGACCTCGGCTACACCCGCGTCACCGCCCCCATCGCCGGCCGCATCGGCAAGGCCTACGTCAACGTCGGCAACCTCGTCGGCAAGGGCGACAACACGCTTCTGGCCGAAATTTCCTCCACCGACCCCATGTACGTCGATTTCTCCATCAGCGAGCGCGACTACCTCGAATTCTCCAAGGCCGTCGTGGCCGCCGGCGGCAAGACCCGGGACTATCCCCTCACCCTGATCCTGGCCGACGACTCCGTCTATCCCGAGACCGGCGAGGCCGACATGGCCGACCGGGCGCTGGACGCCAAGACCGGCACCCTGGCCGTGCGCGGCGTGTTTAAAAATCCCCACGGCGTGCTTAAGCCCGGCCAGTTCGCCAAGGTCCGGGCCCTGCTCGAACACCGCAAGGGCGCGCTGCTCATCCCCCAGCGGGCCATCATCGACGTCCAGGGCAGCAAGTCGGTCTACGTCGTGGCCGGCAACGGCAAGATCGAGGCCAAGGTCGTGACCCTGGGCGGCTCCAAGGACGGCAACTTCATCATCGACTCGGGCCTGGCTCCCACCGACATGGTGGTGGTGGAAGGCGTTTCCAAGATCCGGCCCGGCGTTCCGGCCAAGATCGTCGAAGCCGACGCCCCGGCCCAAGCCCCGGCCCCGGCCGCCGCGCCGGCCGCCAAGCCCTAGTGTCGCGTCCACGCAAGACGCCTCGGCGCTTCGCGGACAACGGCTTGAAACCATGAAGTTTTCTTAGAAAGTACGCGCGTATTTTCCAAGGGACGCAACACCAGGACGCCACCATGGTCAACTTCTTCATCGACAGACCGGTTTTTTCCGCCGTCATCTCCATCGTCATCACCCTGGTCGGGGCCATCTGCATCCTCACACTGCCCATCGCCCAGTATCCCCAGATCGTCCCGCCCACGGTCCAGGTCAGCGCCACCTACGACGGCGCCAGCGCCCAGGTCGTGGAAGAATCCGTGGCCACCCCCATCGAGCAGGAAGTCAACGGCGCCCAGGACATGCTCTACATGAACTCCGTCAGCTCCAACGACGGACGCATGGTCTTAAACGTCACCTTCGACATTTCCCGCGACCTCGACCTGGCCACCGTGGACGTCCAAAACCGGGTGGCCCTGGCCAACTCGCGCCTGCCCTCGGAAGTCGTCAGCCGGGGCATCTCGGTGAAAAAGCAGTCCCCGGACATGCTGCTGGTGATTAACCTAAATTCCCCCGACGGCAGCCGGGACACGCTGTTTCTCAACAACTACGCCAAGATCAACATCACCGACGCCTTGGCCCGGGTGCCCGGCGTCGGCAACGTGGCCGTTTTCGGCGAGCGCGACTACGGCATGCGCGTGTGGCTCGACCCGGACAAGCTCGCCCGCCTGGGCCTGACCTCCTCGGACGTAGCCCAGGCCATCCGCGAGCAGAACGTCCAGGCTCCGGCCGGCCAGATCGGCCTGCCGCCCGCGCCCCCTGGCCAGGAATTCCAGCTGTCCGTCCAGGTCAAGGGCCGGCTGGCCGACCCCGAGGAGTTCGCCGACATCATCGTGCGCACCGGCAAGGGGGCCGAGATGGTGCGCGTGCGCGACGTGGGCCGGGTGGAGCTGGGCAGCCAGAGCTACAGCGCCTTTACGCGCCTTAACGGCAGCCCCACCTGCACCATCCAGATCTACCAACTGCCCGGAGCCAACGCCCTGGACGTGGTGGCCAAAATCCGGGCTATCATGGCCGAACAGGCCGGCTATTTTCCGCCCGGCGTCACCTACACCATCCCCTACGACACCACCAAGTTCGTCACCGCCTCCATCCACGAGGTCATAAAAACCCTGTTCGAGGCCGTGCTGCTTGTGCTCATCGTGGTCTACGTCTTTCTGCAAAACGGCCGGGCCACGCTCATTCCCATGCTCACCGTGCCCGTCTCCCTGGTCGGGGCCTTCGCCTTCATGCAGGTCTTCGGCTTCTCCATCAACACCCTGACCCTGTTTGGCTTGGTGCTGGCCATCGGCATCGTCGTCGACGACGCCATCGT
>ALAO01000297.1 GCA_000307955.1 Solidesulfovibrio magneticus str. Maddingley MBC34
CCAGCCGCCGGAGGCATCTTCCCTCTTCTCTCTTCTGGCGCTCAGTCCTCGCTACGGCCGGGCTGGTCCAGGACGGCCTGGCAGGCGGTGCGCCATTCGGGCGCCCGGGCGTCGAGGCCCGAGGCCATGAGGTAGAGCTCGTCCAGGGGATTGATGGCGTAGCCGGGGCTGAAGATCACCATTTCGTGTTCCAGGCGGTTGGCCACGTGCACGGCGGCCAGGGGGGAGAATCCGGCCCGGCGGTCGCGGCTTGGCTCGTGGTGCAGGTAGACCGCCCGCACCACCTCGTCCTCGACGCCCCAAAGCCCGAGGAGGTAGGCCCCGACCTCGGCGTGGGACGCGCCGAAAGTGTGGTGTTCCATGTCGAGGATGGTGCCTTCGCCGGCTTGGCAGGCCCGGATGACTTCCTGGTAGCGCTCGGGGAAATTGGTGGCCATGACAAGTTTGCCGACGTCGTGCAGCAGCCCGGCGATGTAGCAATGTTCGCGCATGGCGGCCGGGGCGTCCTCGGTTTCGGCGATGGCCCGGGCGAAGCGGGCCGTGCCCAGGCAGTGGCTCCAGAGCTTTTCCAGGTCGAAGTCGCGGAAGGCTTCCTTGTCGAAGCGGTCGAACAGGCCAATGCCGAGCACCAGGGCCTTGACCACTTCCAGGCCCAGCAGGTTGACGGCGTGGGCCGGGCTGGAGACGTTGATGCGAAGCCCGAAAAAGGCCGAATTGACAAGCTTGAGCACGCCGGCCGACATGCCGACGTCCTGGGCGATGAGTCCGGCCACCTCGCGCATGGACGGGTCTTCCTTGGAGAGCAGGTCCAGGAGCGCGGCGTAGAGGCGCGGCACGGTGGGCAGGCGGTCCAGGCGGGCCACCACGTTTTTGACCCGGTCGTCGAGGAAGACTTCGCGCAGCGACAGGCCCCGGGCGATGACGGCCTTGAGTTCGGCCGGCTGACAGGGCTTTTGCAGAAACTGGTGGGCCGGGCGCACGGTCTGCAGGATCATGTCCCGGTCGGAGTGGCCCGACAGCACGATGCGGATGGCCCCGGGATTCTGGACCTGGGCCTCGCGCAGGAACATGGCCCCGTCCATGCCGGGCATGCGCATGTCGGCCACCACCACGTCGTAGGGCTGCTCGGCGATCATGGCCAGGCCCGAGGGGCCGTCCGAGGCGAAATCCATCTCCCACTCCGCGCGCATGTCGTGGAACATGCGGCGCAGGGCCGAGAGCA
The DNA here is from genome assembly GCA_000307955.1 of Solidesulfovibrio magneticus str. Maddingley MBC34. GTDB lineage: Bacteria > Desulfobacterota > Desulfovibrionia > Desulfovibrionales > Desulfovibrionaceae > Solidesulfovibrio > Solidesulfovibrio magneticus_A. Next base: position 1,223 of record ALAO01000297.1, read on the forward strand.
CGTTGGGCTCGTCGTCAACGAAAAGGATGCGGGTTTTCACGACAGTTCCCCCGGCGCGCCGCGGACGGGCGGCGGCGACCCGAACGGCACGCGCACCGTGAAGGTGGTTCCCTTGCCCGGCTCGGATTCGAAATCGATGGAGCCGCCGTGCTTGGTCACCACGATGTTGTGGGTGATGGCCAGGCCCTGGCCCGTGCCCTTGCCCACCTCCTTGGTGGTGAAGAAGGGATCGAAGATCTTTCGCCGGTTCTCGGCCGAAATGCCGGTGCCGGAGTCGGCCACGGACAGCTTGAAGGTGTCGCCGTCGGCCTCGGTGCGGATGACGATGCGGCCCTTGTCGGTGGTGCCCTTGACCTTTTCCGCCACGGCGTGGGCGGCGTTGACCAGGATGTTGAGGATGACCTGGTTGAAGTCGCCGGGGTGGCAGTAGACCGGGGGCAGGGTCCTGTCCAGTTCGAGGATCACGTCGCTGGAATATTTCCACTCGTTTTTGGCCACGGTGACGGTGTTTTCCACGGCCGCGTTGAGGTCCACGGCGGTTTTTTCCTCGCCGCCGGGATGGGAGAACTTCTTCATGGCCGAGACGATGGCCGTGACCCGGGCCACGCCTTCCACGGACTGTTCCAGGGCGCGGGGGGCTTCGTCGAGGAGGAAATCCACGTCGGCCTCGGCCCGGGCGGCCTCGACGGCGGCCAACGCGGCGGCGTCGCCGGCCTCTTCGGCCAGCCGGCGGGCCACGGCCTCGATCTTGGCCAGGGCCTGGCTCACGCCGTCAAAGGCGGTGGAGAGAAAATGCAGGTTGTCGCCGATGTACTGGGTGGGGGTGTTGATTTCGTGGGCGATGCCGGCGGCCAGCTCGCCGATGGATTCGAGCTTCTGGGCCACGGCCAGCTGGCGTTCCAGGGCCTTGCGTTCGCTGACGTCGAAGACGATCTCAAAAAGGCGCAGCTCGCCCCGGCGCTTGGCCGTGACCACGGTCTTGATGACCGGCAGGATGCGGCCATCGGGACGGGCCAGACGCATTTCCTCGTTGACGATGTTGCGCTCGGCCAGCACCGAACAGGTCGGCAGGGGCCGGCCCTCGGAGTCGGTCCAGACGATGTCGCCGCAGCGCCTGCCGACAAGTTCCTCCCGGGCGCGGCCGCACAACTCCTCGGCCATGGGGTTGACGTCCTCCACCACCTGGCTGCGCGGGTCGATGATGAAAATGCCGGCCCGGATGCCGGCCAGGATGCGTCGCAGCACCTCCTGCTCGTCACGCAGGTCCTTTTCCACCCGCTTGCTGTCGGTGACGTCGGTGGCCACGCCGACGATGCCCTGGGGCACGCCGGTGGCGTCCTCGAACTGGGCCCGGTGGAAGACCAAGTGGCGCTCGCGGCCCCAGGCGTCCTCCAGGGCCACCTCGAACTGCTGCACCCCGCCCTGGGCCAGAATCTCCCGGTCGCGCTCGGCCAGAAACTCGCCGACCTCGTCGGAAAAGATCGCCCCGGCCGTCAGCCCCTGGGCGCTTTCGATGGTGACGCCGAGAAAGGCGGCAAAGGCGCGGTTGACGCCGATGTAGTGGCCGGCGGTGTCCTGGACGTAGATGGGATTGACGGCGGCGTCCATGAGGCTTTTGAGCACGGCCAGACGCTCGCCCACGTCCTCGCCGCATTGGCTGGCGGCCGCGTCCAGGGCCACGGCCAGGACCGGGCTGGAGACGGGCAGGGGAAGCAGGGCGGCAGGGCGCAAATCGGCCAGGGCGGACAGAAAGGCCGCGTCGCCGCCCTCGGCCAGGCACACGGCGGCCAGCCCGCGCAAGCGCCAGTCGCGCAGGATGCCTTCGGCCGTCTCCAGCCCGCCTGGGGCCGCCACCAGCACGCCGGCCACGGGCCGGGCCGGCGGGGCCGTCAGGGAACCGACGACATGGCCCAAGGCCGCGAGCGCCTCGGCCAGCCCGTCCGGAACCCGGGTCCCGACCGCCGCCAGCAGCACGCCTGCGCCGTCGTCGTTTCCGCCGTTCATGCCTCGTATGCCTCACGGGTTGGGTCTTTGGGACACTTCCCGATACTAGGCCACAATGGCGGCGGCGTTCAAGCGTTATATGGCGGCCGGCTCCGGGTTCGCGCCCAGGGCACAGCCCTTGGTCCCGGCCACCAGATCGGCCAGGGTGATGGAATCGAGTTTTTCGTGCATGGCCCGGGCCGCCTCCATCCACACGCCCCGCGTCAGGCATTCGGCCTGGCGCGGACAGGGGCCGGCCTCGTCGCCGCACTCCACCAAGGACAGGTCGCCTTCCAGGGCCCGCACGATGTCGCCCACGGAAATGGCGGCCAGGGGCTTGTCCAGTTCGTGGCCCCCGCGCGGCCCGCGCCGGCTGCGCACGAAGCCGGCCTCCTTGAGGTCGCGCACGAGTTTTTCCAGGTACTTGACGGATACGCCCTGCCGGGCGGCGATGTCCTTGATGCGCACCGGACCGTTTTGCCCGTGCAGGGCCATGTCGAGGATCATGCGCGTGCCGTAGCGGCTTCGCGTGGTGAGTTTCATGCGGCAAGGCCTCCTGCGGTGTTGCGGCCAAAGCGCCGCAGGCATGGAGCGGCATCCATACGATGATGGTAGACAAACGGCGCGCACCCGTCAACGCGAACCGCGCGAACCGCCCGCCACCATCCTTGCCGTCCGGTCTTGACAACGTCGGCGGCCAGGTGAAGGAATCAGCCCCCGGCGGTCCATCGCCGCCCAGGCCCGCCTCCCCGAGGCGCGGCTGTGTTCGTTTGGCCCCCGGCCGTCGGGCGGCCGCCAAGGAGACGCCATGCCCGTTGTTTCCCTGTTTCACGGCGCGTTTTGCCAGGAAAAAGCCGTGGCCGACGGCTTAGCCTCGGCCGCTGAACTCATTGTCGTCACCGACGAGGCCGTCATCCGCGAAGCCGGCGAGCGTTCGGGCCTGGGGCCGGCCGCCGTGGCCCGGGCCTTTGCCGCCAAGGCCTCGGTCTTCGACCGCTTCACCCATGAGACCAACCATGCCCTGGCCTGGCTGCGCCTGATCCTGGCCGAGCGGCTGGCCGGAAGCGATTCGCTGCTGTTGGTCGGCGGCTGCGCCCTGCTGCCGCCGCGCGCCATCGGCCACATCCTGCGGACCTGCCTCATCGCCGACGCCCCGGCCAGACGGCGTCTGGCCGCCGAGGCCGGCCACGATGCCCAGACCGCGCGCAAGCTCCTGGCCGAGGCCGACGCCGACCGGGCCGCCTTCTCGGCCCGGGCCACGGGGACGGCCGACCCCTGGGACCCCATGCTCTTCGACATGGTCCTGCCCATGGACAAGCTGACCCCGCCAGCCGCCGTGGACTGCCTCCTCGGACACCTTGGCGACGCCGCCGTGCAGCCCACCGCCGCTACCCAGGCCGCCGCGGCCGACTTTCTCCTGGCCGCCAAGGTCCAGACCGCCCTGGCCGCCAAAGGGCACGACGTGCGCGTGTCCGCCCACGACGGACTGGCGAGCCTGACCATTGAGCGCAAGGTGCTGCTGTTGTCGAGCCTGGAACGCGAACTGCGGGCCATCGCCGCCGCCGTGCCCGGCGTGGCCGACGTGCTGGTCAAGGTGGGCAAGGGCTTTTACCAATCCGACATCTATCGCCGGGCGGATTTCGACATGCCGTCCCGGGTGCTGCTCGTCGACGACGAGCGGGATTTCGTCCAGACCCTGTCCGACCGCCTGAGCCTGCGCCAGGTCGGGGTCCATGCCGTGTTCGACGGCGAGACGGCGCTGGCCGCCGTGGCCGGGGAGGCCCCGGACGTGCTGGTGCTGGACCTGCGGCTGCCGGGCATAAACGGCGTCGAAGCCCTGCGCCGGGCCAAGGCCGCCCGGCCCGACCTCGAAGTGGTGGTGCTTTCGGGCGCACCCGGCCCCGGGGAGCGCCAGACCTGCCTGGAGCTCGGGGCCTTTGCCGTGCTGGACAAGCCGGCCGACGTCGACGCCCTGGCCGAAGTCCTGCGCCAGGCCGGAAAAAAGGCCCGAGCCAACCAGTCGGCCGCCACAGCCGGCCGGTGAGAAAACAAGCTTCCCGTTCTAACCGTCACCAACCCGGAGGGAAAAGAATAAATCTATTTACGGCAGCATGTTGGAGAAAAGCTTTCGCAAGTTCGAGCGCCTTGGACTTGGCGGCGGCCTGGGCTAGGATGCGGCGGTTTTTCCCCGCCACCGCCCAAGCCAAGGAGCCTCACCCATGCCGCGGACTCTGCCCCGGGCCTTTCTCGCTAACGCGCTCGGCAACGCGCCGGACTGGTACAAGCTGACCATCCTCGCCTTCCTGGTCGTCAACCCCATCCTGCTGAGCACGGCCGGCCCCTTTGCCGCCGGCTGGCTGCTCATTGGCGAGTTCATCTTCACCCTGGCCATGGCCCTGTCCTGCTATCCGCTGCCGGCCGGAGGTCTGCTCGCCCTGGAGGCCGTGCTCATGGGGATGACCACGCCCCGGACCCTCTACGACGAGGCGGCCCACAATTTCCCGGTGATCCTGCTGCTCATCTTCATGGTGGCCGGCATCTACTTCATGAAGGACATGCTCCAGTACGTGTTCACCAAGCTGCTCATGAAGGTGCGGGGCAAGATCGCCCTGTCGCTCGTTTTCTGCTTCGCCGGCGCTTTTCTCTCGGCCTTCCTCGACGCGCTGACCGTCACCGCCGTCATCATGGCCGTGGCCTACGGCTTCTACGAGGTCTACCACCGCCACGCCTCGGCCGAAAAATGCCGGCTGGGCGAGGAAGCCGCCATGGACGAGGCCTGCCGCCGGGATCTGGCCCAGTTTCGCGGCTTTTTGCGCAATCTCATGATGCACGGCGCGGTGGGCACGGCCCTGGGCGGCGTGTGCACCCTGGTCGGCGAACCGCAAAACCTGCTCATCGCCCATGAAATGGGCTGGCATTTCGGGGAGTTTTTTCTCAAGGTCGCGCCGGTGTCCATGCCGGTGCTGTTCGTGGGCCTGGCCACGACCATCATGGTCGAGCGGTTTGCCCTGTGCGGCTACGGCTTCAAGCTGCCGGCCGAGGTGCGCCGGGTGCTGGCCGCCGAGGACGCCCGGCGCGACGCGGCCATGACCCAACGCCAGCGGGCCAACCTCTACGTCCAGGGTGTGGCCGCCGTCTATCTCGTGGCCGCCCTGGCCCTGCACCTGGCCGAGGTCGGCATCATCGGCCTGTCCATCATCATCCTGCTCACCGCCTTTTGCGGCGTGACCGAAGAGCACCGCATCGGCCACGCCTTTGTCGAGGCCCTGCCCTTTACCGCCCTGCTCGTGGTCTTTTTCGCCGTGGTGGCGGTCATCCACGACCAGCACCTGTTCGCTCCGGTCACCAACTTCGTGCTCTCGCTGTCCGGCCGCACCCAGACCGCCGCCTATTACCTGGCCAACGGCCTGCTCTCCATGATCAGCGACAACGTGTTCGTGGCCACGGTCTACATCACCGAGACCAAGGCCCACTTCGTGAAGCTCCTTGACGCCATACCCGGCCTGGGCCTGTCCGGAGCCGACCTCCTGGCCAGGCTGAGCGATCCTGCCGCCAGCCGCGAGGCCGTGCTGTCCGGCCTGCCCGAGACCGCCCGGCCGGCCGTGGCCGCCGCCCTGGCCCATTTCGACCGGCTGGCCGTGGCCATCAACACCGGCACCAACATCCCCAGCGTGGCCACGCCCAACGGCCAGGCCGCCTTCCTCTTCCTGCTGACCTCGGCCCTGGCCCCGCTTATCCGCCTGTCCTACGGCGAAATGGTCCGGCAAGCCCTGCCCTACACCATCACCATGAGCCTGTCGGGCCTGGCCGCCGTCTGGCTCTTTTTGTAGGGAAGGGCACGCCCGCTCAATCCCTCTTGCCACGCCCTGCCCGCCAGGGCTATGGTCCTCCATGCTGCGGGGTTCGTGCCGCCTGGCCCGGCCCCGTCCTTTAGGCATCATGGAGGAGACGGTTTCCGCATGGTCAAGGCCCGCCTCAGGACGGTGATCTGCGCCGCCATCGCCCTGGTGGGCGCCGCCCTGGCCACGTTGCCGGCCGGCCTGCTCATCTACGGAGCCCAGGCCGACCGTTACGCCGCCGAAAAACGCGCCGAAGCCAGCCTGCTCCTGTCCGAAGCCCGACTCACCCTGGACGCCGCCCTGACCGGCCGTCTGGTCATCCTGCGCTCCCTGGCCGCCCTGGCCGCCGGCCGGCCGGAGGTGGACCAGAAGGACTTTTCCATCTTTGCCTCGGGACTGGCCAACGGGCTGCCCGACGTGCGCTCCCTGCAGCTCGCCCGGGACCTGACTGTTTCCCACCTCTATCCGACCATCAACAACGGTGGCATCCTGGGCCTTCGTCTGGCGGACAACCTGCCCAGGGTCCAGATGTTGGCCCTGCGCCGGGCCATCGACAACAACGCCCCGGTCCTCGACGGCCCCGTGCCCCTGCTCCAGGGCGGCACGGGACTGATTTTGCGTCTGCCGGTCTGGCTGCCGGGCGAGAACGGCGCACCGCCCAGGCTGTGGGGCCTGGCCACGGCCATTCTCGACGCCAAGGATTTCTTCCAACTGGCTGCTTCGCCCGCCTCGGGGCTGCGGCTGGCCGTGCGGGCCACCGATCCCGACACCGGCGCCGACCGGCTCCTGGCCGGCGATCCATCCGTCTTCCGCGATGCCCCGGTCCAGGCCCATCTGGACACGCCCGGCGGAACCTGGTCACTGGCCGCCGTGCCGGCCGGCGGCTGGACGCGGCTGCCCGTGCCGCCGCCGCTTCTGGCCGGGGGCTTCGCCTCGTGGGTGGTGCTGTCGGCGGCCCTGTTCCTGCTCCTGTCCTGGCCGGCGCGACTGGCCGAGGCCGTGGCCCGGGCCACCGCCGCCCTGGACGCCGCCAAGGACGACCTGGAGCGCACCGTGGCCGAGCGCACCGCCGCCCTGACCACGGCCAACGAGGCCCTGCGCATAAGCGAAGCCCGCTACCAGGCCTTTATCGACGCCACCAGCGGCATGGCCTTTTTCAAGGACGAAAACCTGCGCTACCTGGTGGTCAACCGCAACCTGTGCGACTTTTACGGCCTGCCGCCCGAGGCCGTCATCGGCCGCGACGACGCCGCCGTCATGCCGCCGGAACTGCTGGCCGAATGCCGCCGCTCGGATCTGGCCGCCCAGCAGGGGGCCGCCATGCTCACCGCCCTGGAGACCCTGGGCGACCGGGTTTTCGAGGTGCGCAAGTTTCCCGTGCCCCTGCCCGGCGGGCAGATCGGGGTCGGCGGCTACGTCTACGACGTCACCGACCGCCTGGCCGCCGAAAACGCCCTGCGCCAAAGCGAGCAGGCCCTGCGCGACCTCTACGACAACGCGCCGGTGGGCATCTTCTCCTCCCTGCCCACGGGCCGCTATCTCACGGTCAACGCCTGCATGGCCCGCATGTACGGCTACGCCGACCCCGAGGACATGCTGCGTCAGGTGACGGACATCGAAAGCCAGATGTACGTCGATCCGGCCGACCGCCAGCGACTTCTGAATCTTTTGGAGCAACGCGGCTCCCTGTCCGGCCACGAGACCCGTCGCCGCACCCGGGACGGCCGCGTCATCTGGGTGTCGCTCCACGCCCGGGCCGTGCGCGACGCCGCCGGGGCCATCCTGCGCCTGGAAGGCTTTTGCATCGACGTCACCAGCCGCAACCAGGCCGAGGAGGCCCTGGCCGAACAGGAAAACACCCTGCGCATCATTTTCGACAACTCACCCCTGGGGCTGGTGGCCTTCGCCCCGGACGGGGCCATCCTCAAATGCAACGCGCGCTTTCTGGAAATCATCGGCGCCACCGAGGAAACGACCTGCGGAGCCAACGTCCTGTCCCGGATGCCCGAGGCCGCCCGCGACGCCCTGACCACCGCCCTGGCCGGGACCGCGACCCGGATGGAAGGGTCCTACACCTCGGTCCTGGGCGGCCGCACTCGGGTGCTGCGGGCCATGTTCAATCCGGTTGCCGCCGGACAGGCCCCCACGTCGGTCATCGCCTCGGTGGAAGACGTGACCCTCCAGCACGAGCAGGAGCGCAGCCTGCGCCTGCTGCGCGCCGCCGTGGAACAGTCCCCGGCCTCCATCGTCATCACCGACGCCGCCGGAGCCATCGACTACGTCAATCCCTTCTTCACGGAGCTGACCGGCTATTCGGCGGCCGAAGCCCTGGGCAAAACGCCCCGGGTCTTGAGCAGCGGCGTCCACGACCGGGCCTTTTTCCAGGCCATGTGGGACACCCTCCAGACCGGCCGCGTCTGGCGCGGGGAACTGTGCAACCGCAAGCGCAACGGCGAGCTGTACTGGGAAGATTCCTCCATCTCCCCCATCCGCGACGACCAGGGGATCATCACCCACTATGTGGCGGTCAAGGAGGACATCACCGAGCAAAAGGCGCGCGAAGAACGCTTGGCTCGGCTCATGTCCGAGCTTGAGGCCATCTTCAACGCCTCTTCGGTGGGCATCGTGCACCTTGGCCACGACGGCCGGGTGATCCGGGCCAACGCCCGCTTCGGCGCGTTGTTCGCCCTGGACGCGGCCACGCTGGCCGGCCGCCCCCTGGAGGCCATCCACGAAAACGAACAACGCCGGGCCGCCCTGCGCCACGAGATCCTGGCCGCCGTGGCCGCCGGGCAGGAAGCCTCGGTGGAAGAACGCTTCCGCAACCGCGACGGCCGCACGCTGTGGTGCGCCGTCCACGGCCGCCTCATCGACCCGGCCGCCCCGGAAGCCGGCTCCATCTGGATTTTCGACGACGTCACCGCGCGCAAGGAACTCGAAGGCGTGCGCGAGGACGTGGAACGCATCATGCGCCACGACCTCAAGGCGCCCCTGGGCAGCATCGTCACCCTGCCCGAACTCGTGGCCGCCCTGGGCGAGGTCAACGACGAACAGCGCGACATCCTGGCCGAAATCGAACAGACCGGCCGGTTCATGCTCGAACAGATCGACCTGTCGCTGGACCTCTACAAGATGGAAACCGGGGTCTACCGGCCGGACCTCCAGCGCATCGATCTGGCCCGGATCGTGGCCACGGCGGCGGACATGCTCGCCCCCCTGGCCCGGACCCGGGGCGTCGCCGTCGTCTTGCCGCCTAACCAGTCGCCGGTGTTTGCCCTGGGCAACGCGCTCCTCGTCCAGACCACGGCCGGCAATCTGCTCAAAAACGCCCTGGAAGCCGAATCGGCCGGGGCGACGGTCACGGTGGGCTTTTTCGCCGCCGACGACCAGGCCGGTTTCGCCATCGCCAACCCCACCCCCCCGCCGGCCGAAATCATTCCGATCTTTTTCGAGAAATACGCCACCGCCGGCAAGGCCCAGGGCAATGGCCTGGGCACCTACTCGGCCCGGCTCATGACCGAATGCCAGGGCGGGATCATCCGCCTCGACGTGTCGGAAACCGCCGGCACATCGGTCAGTGTGGCCCTGCCCCGGGAATAGACGGGATCGCGGGGAGGGGCGGCGGAGCGCGGCCGACAACGAAAAGCCCCGCCGAAGCGGGGCTGGTTTCCATTAAATATCTTGGGGCGTTAAGCCGGTATGTTTGGCAATCCTGGCCAGCATCCTGGGTCCCAGTTCTTCGTCGTCACCAAAGGCCCAGGTGTAGTTTGGCCAGCCTTCCCGGCAAAGCGTTCGATGCGAGCCGCCATGTCGGGCCTTCACCGCCCAGCCAATCCGCTGCAGCGCCTTGAGAACCTTCTTGCCCTTGGCTGACGGCCAATTCATGCAAAGCAAAGCCCTTGCACGTCCTGAACATGCAAGGAGCCGTTTTCCAGCCGCTCGGCCAGGGTTTTCATGCCCAGGGCCGTCACCTTGTCCCAGGCCTCCTGGCGTGTCGCCCCATAGGCCATGACGCCCGGCAGCTCCGGGATCTCGGCGATCCAACGACCGTCCACTTCCTGCTCGAATTCGAAGGTGATGTGCATGTGTTTGCCGCCGTGCTGCATGACTTGGGTGCTCATGTCCCGATCTACCACGCAAGAACGTCAATCCGTCAACCCCAATAATGCCGGTTCACGAAAAATCAAGCGGTTCCAACGTCCCCGCCCCCCCTTACCCCACTTTTCCCATTGCAGGGGTCCGGGGGGATCATCCCCCCGG
>ALAO01000298.1 GCA_000307955.1 Solidesulfovibrio magneticus str. Maddingley MBC34
ATGCCTCCGGCGGCCGGGAGGGGCTCAGCCCCTCCCGGACCCTCCCGATAAGGGAGATGCGGTCTGGCGTCAGCGTGTCGGCGGGCCGGGGTTAGGCGGCTGGGCCTTTGGCGCGGCGCAGCAGGAAACGGTAGGACCGGATGCCGTGCACCATCTCGGCGAGAAGCCTGCCGCCGCCGCGCACGAAACATAGAAGCGGCATGAAGCCCCAGGACTGGCTGGCGTAGAGCACCCGGCGCAGTTTGCGCGACCAGATAAGCTCCGGCAAAATGTCGCGGTTAAGCCCCTTGGCGTAGATGGCGTGGGGATCGGCCTGCCGGGTCAGCGCCGCCAGGGCCGCCTCGGCGGCCAGCTCGCCGCTGCGCAGGGCGTAGTAGATGCCCTCGCCAAAAAGCGTCTCCACCAGCCCGGCCGCGTCGCCGGCCAGCATCACCCGGCCATGCCACGGCTTTTCAATGAAGTTGCCGTACGGCAGCCCATGCCCCTTGGCCGCGTCGGCAAGCTGCGGCGGCAGACCCAAAAATTCCACGAACTCCCGGAACTTGGCCCGAAACTCCCGGCCATGCCGGGCGCTGTGGCCGCCGATGCCGATAGCCAGCCGGTCGGCATGGGGAAACACCCAGCCGTAGCCCGCCCGCAAAAATCCGGCGTAAACCGTGGGATGCTCGGCCCGCAGATCGGCATGGGCCGGCGCGGCCAGACGCGGATCGTCACGGTCGATGTAAAATTCCAACGCCCCGCCCATGCCGGCCTTCCAGTTGGCTCCGTCAAAAGGGCAAGCCCGCCGGACCACGCTGGCCACGCCGTCGCAGCCCAGCACATACCGGCCGCGAAACTCCCGCCCGTCGGCCGTGGTCACGGTGCCCGTGTCCGGATCGACGGACGCGACCGCCACGCCCAGGCGCACGTCGGCTCCGGCCTTGACCGCCCGGTCGGCCAGATGCTTGTCGAACACCCGCCGCTTCGTCAGATGGAAGGGATAAAACATCTCGCCCTGGGCGATGACGTGGTCGCGGAACCGGATGCAGTAGCCGGCCGGGGCGGCGTTAAAAACGCCCGAAGCGAGCAGGCCCTCGGGCGAGTCGCCGAAAACGCGCTCCAGCACGTCCACGGCCTTCCAGGTGAGCAGCCCGGCGCACAGCTTGTCGCGAGGGAATTCGGCCTTGTCCAGGACCAGGACGCTTGCGCCCCGGGAAGCCAGCGCATGGGCGGCGGTGGAGCCGGCCGGCCCCGCGCCGACGATGACGACGTCGTGTGTTGGAGTCATGTTGGATCGCGGGCAAAAGGTTGGGGCGCGCCCGGCAATCCCGCCGCCGGGTTGCCAAGGGACGCCGCCCGGGCGTAAAACCGGGCGGAGCATACTCGCGACGCGCCCGGCGGGCAATCCGCCGGCAAGGCAAAATCCTCATGCCCGACACCATTTTCGATGCCGCCGTTTTCGACTTCGACGGCACCCTGGCCGAGCTGGTCCTGGATTTCACGGCCATGAAGCAGTTCGTGGCCCGGCAGGCCGCCGCGTTCTTGCCCGACGTGCCGCCGGCAAACGGCTTGCCGGCCCTGGAATACGCCGCGAAGCTCGCCGCCGCCATCGCCCGGACCGATCCCGACGCCTCCCGGCGTTTCGCCGCCTTGGCCGCCCAGGGCATCGAGGCCATGGAGACCGAAGGGGCCGCCCGCGCCAGCCTTTTCCCCGAAACCCGGGCCGCGCTTGCCGCCCTGGCCGGACGCGGCGTCAAGGTCGGCGTCATCACCCGCAACTGCCGCCGGGCCGTGTTGACGGTCTTTCCCGATCTGCACGATTTCGTGGGCGTGCTTGTGGCCCGCGACGACACGCCGCGCGTCAAGCCCGATCCCGAGCATCTGCTGGCCGCGCTCCAGGCCCTTCGCGCCGCACCGGCCCGCTCGCTCATGGTCGGCGACCATCCCATGGATCTGGCCGTGGGCAAGGCCGCCGGCACGCGCACGGCCGCAGTCGCCAGCGGCCACGTCGGCCGCGACGAACTGGCCCGCCACGGGCCGGATTACCTGGCGGCCGACGTGGGGGAGTTGGTGGCGAAGTTGATGGGATGATGTGATAAGGGAAGACGAAGAAGGCCTCCGGCGGCCAAAGGGCTGAGCCCTTTGGAATCCCACCTGGGTTCGGCGGGCGGCGGGGGCGTTGTGGGAGGATGGCGTATGGTCCGGGACGGATGTGGAGGCGAGAGAATAAGGCGTATGCCGAAGACGGCGGCGTTGTGCATCGCGCTTGTGGCGGCCCTGTGTCTGCTGGCCGGCTGCGGCGGCGGCAAAAAGTCCAAGGCCGAGCCGGCCAAACCCTCGGGGTTTGCCTCGGCCGATGCGAAAAACATCCACGAATTTATCGTCCGCTTCCCGGACGTGGCCGCAAGCGGCGACGCCGGAGCCATGCAGCGCCTTTTCACCGAGGACGCCCGCTACGTGCCGCTTCTGGGCAAGGACGTGCGCCCCATCCGGGGAATCGGCGAACTGGAGCGCCAGCTTCCCGCCTCCCTGGCCGAACAGCGGCGCATGGGGCTGAGCATGCGCTGGCGCGAACCCATGAACATCCAGGTCAAGGGCGAACGGGCCAGCGTGCGGGCTGTGGCCGACCTGCGCTGGAACGAGGGCGGCAAGCCCAGGGATGCCGTGGTGAGCTGCTATTTCGGCCTGGTGCGCGATGAAAATTATCTGTGGCGCATCCGGGAGTTCCACGGCGAGCCAGTCGGCCCGAGCTTCAAGGTGCAGCCCCAAGCCCAGCCGGCCAAGGCCCCGGCCAAAAAGCCCGTGCGCAAGGAAAAGATCGTCATCAAGGGCGAACCGGAGAAACCGGCCGCCGCGCCCGCGCCCGCGCCGCAACCGGCCCCGCCGCCGCCAGCCCAGGAAAAACCGCCCCATGACGGGCCGTTGATCGAGGATACGCCCAAACCATTTTTTTAAGCAGGCAGGCGGCAGGCAGGGGGAAGCCTCCGGCGGCCGGGGGGCTCAGCCCCCCGGACCCCCGA
>ALAO01000299.1 GCA_000307955.1 Solidesulfovibrio magneticus str. Maddingley MBC34
GGGGTCTGGGGGCCTCAGGCCTCCAGCCGCCGGAGGCATCTCTTCCTCTTCCCCTCAGTCCAGCCCCAACCTCACCGCCGCCGATTCGGCGGCGGTCTCCGTCAGCGACTCCATGAGCGGTCCGTGGTCCAGGCCGGCCAGGTGCAGGAAGCCGTGGGCCAGCAGCCGCGCCATGTGCAGGCCCGGCGGCTGGCCGTAGAGGAAGGCTTCCCGGCGCACGGCGTCGAGGCTGAGCGCCAGTTCGCCGAGGTAGTCGGGGCGGCCCGGGTCTTCGGCCGGGAAGCTCAAGATGTTGGTGGGGCCGGTAAGCCCCAGGAATTCCTTATTGAGGGCGGCGATGGCGGCGTCGTCGGCCAGGGTCAGGTCGAAGTCCCGGCCGTCGAGGTCCAGGGCGTCAAGCAGCGCGTCGCACAGGGCGGCGATCTCCGGGCGCGAGGCCGGCAGGTCGGGGGCGAAGACGCCCCGGGCAAGGCCGATCACGCGGCGTGTTCCGCCGCTTTGGGGTCCACGGCGCAGGCCGTTTCCTCGCGGGTTTTGCCGTTTTTCTCCGGGCTTTTGGCGCTGGGGTATTCGATGCGCTGGTGGAAGATGCCGGTCAGGATGCGCTGGAAGGTGTCGCTGAGAAGCGTCAGATCTTTAAGCGTGAGCTGGGAGTCGTCCAGTTCGCCCTCGGTGTAGATCTTGCGCACGATGTTTTGGATATGGCCCTTGATGCGGCTGGGGGTCGGGTCGACCAGGGTGCGGCTGGAGGCCTCGATGGCGTCGGCCAAAAGGATGAGGCCAGCTTCCTTGGACTGGGGCTTGGGGCCGGGATAGCGGTAATCAGCCTCGCGGATGGGGTCGTCGCCCTTGGCCTCGGCCAGTTCCTTGGCCTTGTGGTAGAAGTAGGCGATGAGCGTGGTGCCGTGGTGCTGGCCGATGAGGTCGGTGATGGCCTGCCCCAGGCGGTGTTCCCGGGCCAGTTCGATGCCCTTTTTGACGTGGGAAATGAGGATGAGCGCGCTCATGGACGGCGCGAGCTTGTTGTGGCGGTTCTCCTTGCAGGAGATGTTTTCGATGAAATAGTGCGGGTTTTTGAGCTTGCCGATGTCGTGGTACAGGGCCGCGACCTTGGCCAGCAGCGGATTTGCCCCGATGGCCCGGGCGCCGGCCTCGACCATGTTGGAGACAATAAGCGAATGATGGTAGGTGCCCGGGGCCTTGACCATGAGTTCCTGGAGCAGCGGCTGCTCCAGATTGAGCAGTTCCATGAGCCTGAAGCGCGACGTGTAGCCGAAGATGAGTTCCATGATGGGCGCGATGCCGACCACGGCCAGAAGCGACAGGAAGGCGGACAGGGTCACGAAGGGCAGACCCGCGCCGGCTACCGACGGGTCGTTTAAGTCCATGAGGTTGACCGAGCACCACATGACGCACAACGCGGCCAAAAGCGGAAAGACGGACTTGAGCAGCTGGGCCCGGGTTTCGGAGCGCTTGATGAGATAGACGTAGATCATGGAGCCGACGAAGTAGTAGCAAAAGGCCCCGATGCCGCCGTAGACCATGTTGGCGGCCAGAAACGACAGGATGAGGCTGGTGAAGATGCACAGGCGCTTGGGGAAAAACAGCGCCAGGATGCCGGCCGCGCCGGCGATGGGCAGACTGTAGGCGAAGTAGATGGACCTTGTCGCCTCCGGCAGTCCACCGCCGCCGGGCAGGGTGACCATGTCGCCCACCTTGGCCAACATGCCGAAGATGAGCAGCACCACGCCCAGAAACACCCAGTCGGTGCTGCGCACGCGTTTGATCCCGGCCCGTTCCAGGGAGACGTAGAGCACGGCCAGAAACATCAGGCAAATGCCGAAAAGGCCCGTGGCCCGCAGCAGGTTGTAGGGGCCTTTGCGGTGGGAGTAGAGCGACTGGAGCTTGAGCTGCTGGATGGGGCCCACGCGCTCGCCCTGGCGCACGATGATCTCGCCTTTTTTGATGAGGTAGTACAGCGGCTCCACGGCCCGGGCGATCTCGGCCTTGCGGGCTTGGGTCGTTTCCTGGTTGAGGGTCATGCTGGGGGCGATGAGCGGATAGACCAGGGCGTAGACGGCCTTGCGCTGGCGGAAGGGCTTATTGAGGGAGACCTTGAGCATGTGCTCCAGGTCGTCCTTGACTTGTTTGATGTCCTTGATGTCGCGGGTCTCGACGCGAAGCGTCTCCATCTTGGAGGGCAGTTCGCGCAGGAGAATGCCGTTTTTATACGGTGTGAAAACCGAGATGGAGCTGACGACGCCGGGCTCATAGTTCTGCTTGAGCCAGGGCAGCACGTCCTTTTGCATGAGCGACTTGAAGTCGTCCTGCCGCCAGACCTCGATGATGTCCGGGCCGATGTCGGTGTTGAGGTTCTCGGCCACCTGCCAGCGCAACTTTTCCAGATCCTCGGCCGTGGCAGCCCGGGCCGCGCCGATGATGTCCTCGACGCTCTTGGCCAGGGCCTCGAAGGGCAGGGGGCTGACGTCGAAGACCGGGGGCTGGGCCTCGGTGACCTGATCGCGGCGGCGGGTGGTGGCCTCGATGTCCTCGATTTGCAGGCTCTGGTCGGCGGCCACGTCCTGGGTGGCGATCTCGCCGGCGGTGAAAAGCCGCACCGAGGTGTCGAGGCCCAGGCGGGCCACGAAGCACAAGGTGAAGACCACGGCCAGGAAAAACAGGAAGCCCGGCGCCCATTCGGGCAACGTGAAGCCGCCTGCCGCCTGCTGCACCGGGGATGGGGCCGAAGGGGCCTTGATGGCCCGCTTAACCCTGTCGACTATCTCGCTCATAAGCTTGGACGATCCTTCCCACCAGGGGATGGCGGACGACATCGGCGTCGCTGAAGGTGACGAACTCGATGCCGCGTACGTTGCGAAGCACCCGCCGGGCTTCGACGAGTCCCGAGGCCGTGTGGGACGGCAGATCGATCTGGGTCGCGTCGCCGGTGACCACGGCCTTGGAGGACAGGCCCAGTCGGGTGAGGAACATTTTCATCTGCTCGGGCGTCGTGTTTTGCGCCTCATCAAGGATGATGAGCGCGTCGTTGAGCGTTCGCCCGCGCATGAAGGCCAGGGGAGCCACCTCGATGACGCCAGTGTCGAGCATCTCGCGCACCTTGCGAAAGTCGAGCATGTCGTTGAGGGCGTCGTAGAGGGGGCGCAGGTAGGGGTTTATTTTCTCCACCATGTCGCCGGGCAAGAAGCCCAGCTTCTCGCCGGCTTCCACGGCCGGCCGGGTGAGGATGAGGCGCTTGACCCGCCGTTCCAGCAGGAACCCCACGCCCATGGCCACGGCCAGGTAGGTCTTGCCGGTGCCGGCCGGGCCGATGCCGAAGACCAGATCGTGGCGGCGGATGGCGGCCAAGTAGTCGCGCTGGGTGGCGGTGCGCGGGGTGACGGTTTTTTTGGGCGAAATGACGAGGGATTCCTCGCGGTAGACGCGCTGCAGGCTGGCCTCGGGCTCCCGGGCCAGGACGCTTAGGGCCTGTTCGACGTCGGCCGGATAGATGGGCTTGCCCTGGCGCAGCAGGCCGTAGAGCTGCACCAGCACGTTGGCCACATGGGAAAGCGTCTCTTCGGAGTCGGCCCGCAATATGACGGAGCTGCCCCGCGTGTCGAGACGAGCGCCGGATTTGCCGGCGATCAGGGCGATATTGGCATTGTGGGGGCCAAAAAGGTCCCGGGCGAGCGCCGGGTCGTCAAAGTCGAGCCGTCGCTCCATGCACAGCGTTTCCATCATGACGTCACGAAGCCTGGTTACGGTCGGGAACCCGCGCGCGCACTCCGGTCACGCAAGTAATACAACGCGCCGACAAGGACAAGCAAAACCGCATGTTCACGCCTTTTCCCGCAACTTTTCCAGGGCCGGGTCCACGGCCGCCCGCAGGGTCTCCAGTATTCGCGTCACCGTCACCTGCCCCGGCGCGCCGCCCTTGACCCGGCGCACGTCGCCGACCCGGGCCATCCACACGTCGGCCGTGCCGGCCTTGGCCGCGTAGCTGGCCAGTCCGGCCAGTCCGGCGGCCTCCTCAAGGCTGCGGCGCGGCGGCTCGTGTCCGGGATGATCGCGCCGCAAAATCACATGGGTTCCCGGGCCGTCGGCCACGTGGAACCACAGGTCATAGGCGTTGGCGAGTCTAAGGAGCTGGTCGTTGGCCTTGGCGTTTTTGCCCCGAAGGGCCAAAAAGCCGTCTGAGGTGCGATACGCGTGGGCGGCCACGCCCTTGAGGCTGCCGGACGCGCCTGCGGCGCTTTGGGGCGACGCCGGCGCGTGTTCCCGACCTTGTAAGTCTTTTTTTTCGCCTTGCAAGTCCCGGCGGCGGGCGGCGATGGCGGCTAGGCCCCGTTGGCCTTTAGCCGCCAAATGATAGAGTTTTTGCATGTTTCCAAGGATCGTCAGCGCCGGATCGAGGGGCAGGGCCGTTTCCGTGCCGTCGTCATTGGTGAAAAAAAGTTCAGGAATCTTGGCGGTCTTGTCCAGCAGATGGAGATGCGCCGCGATGCGGTCGGCCTCGGCCTTGCGGGCAATAAAGGTCCGCATCCGGGCTTCGTCGGCCTCAAGCTTGGCCAAGGCGCGCTGACGGCGGCGTGTCCTGGCGGCCGAGGCGTCGGCCTCGGGGGCGTCGCGGCGGCCCGAGACCTCGCCAAAGGCTAGGGGCAAGCCGAAGGCGGCGGCCGCTTCCAGGGCCGTGGGAAAGCTCTCGGTCGTCACGCCTGCCTGGGGCTTGCCGGGCCAGGCCACGGGCCAAAGCGCCAGGGGGGCATCGCCCTTGCGCTCCAAGAAAAAGCCCTCGGCCGCGTCCGCCTGCAACCGGTCGTAGACCGCCTGGCGGCCGTCCCGGGGCAGGGTGGCCAGCCGGCGGCGCAGGCCGGGGGAGAGCTGGGGATGGGCCTGCCAGACGTCGGGATCGCCGGTGACGGTTTCGATGTCCGGCCAGCCCGGTTCGGCCGGCGTCGCGTCCGGGGCCGGGGCCTCGGCCAGGGCCGGGAAGGAGCGGGGATCAAGGACCAGGGCCGGGCCGTCGCCGGTGAAGACCAGGGTCAGGCGGCGGCTTGGCCAGTCGGCGACAAGGCGCTCCACGCGCCGGCCGCGCAGATGCTTGCGCAGTCGCATGGCTTGGGCCGGGGCGCGGTCGGGCTGGGCCGTCTTGGCGCCGGAGAGGAACAGGAAAAATCGCCCCGTGCCGTAGCGGGCGTGGAGATGGACGGTTTTCTTGCCGGGACAACCCGCGACGACGCGGCCGGAAGGCAGATAGAGCGACAAGGTGAAGACGTTGGGCACGGGCAGGAAAATCTTTTCCACCCGCGCGCCCGGCAGGACGCCGGCCAACTCGCGGATCAGGACGCGGAAAAAAACGGCCTCCATGGGCGACGTCTCCCCCCGGTCCGGGATGTCCCGGACAGGGTTGCCTGCCGCCAGGCGGAGCCGGCGGCCGAACCGGATGCAACGACCGCCGCCGCCGGTGGGGCGGCGAGGGGCGGCCGGACCGGCCGGCGCGCGGCGCGACGTCCTTCATGCCCGTTGGTCGAAGCTCAAGAACAACCCCTGAGGCGTCGCTCAGGATGGAAAAACACGGGCCTATTTTGCAAGGGACGCGGCGCTAGTCTCCCCGGAGGTCTTCGTCGGCCTCCTGACGGCTTTTGCATTTGATGCACAAGGTGGTGACCGGCCGGGCTTTCATGCGGGCGACGCTGATGTCCTCGCCGCACTCCACGCACTCGCCGTAGGTGCCCTCGTCGATGCGCTCGATGGCTTCCTTGATCTTCTTGATCAGGCGGCGTTCCCGGTCGCGCAGGCGCAAGGTGAAGGCCCGGTCGGACTCGGCCGTGGCCCGGTCGGCCGGGTCGGCGTACACCTCGACGGTGTCGGTCATGTCCTCGATGGTTTCCTCGCCCTTCTTGAGGATGTCTTGGAGCATGCCGTTTAGAAGTTCGCGGAAAAATTCGACGTCCTTGGGATCCATGAAGTCCTCCTCGGCCGCCGGCCTTACAGCTCCGGCTTGAAAATTGACTTCAGTAATCAAAACCGGGCCGGAGGTAAAGAGGTATCGGGCCTTGCGTCAAAATGTCACCCGCCTAGGAGGCTGGGCGACCAAGCCGGGTCAGAATGTCCTGGCCGGCTGGCGGAGTGACAAATGATCCATTTTGCCGCGAGGCAGGCCGTTGGGTCTTGCTCCGGGTGCGCGGGCAGGGTATGCCGTACCTTGGACCGTTGGCCGAGAGGCCGGTTTGAAACGGGCCGGTTCCAGGAGGTCAAGGATTTGATGGTGATGGGCTGTCAGGAAGCGCCATGCGACATCCGTAAACTGTGCGGCGAACTCCACAAGCTTGGCTGCGGCAATGATCCGTCCTGGCTGGCGGTGCTGCTTTTCGTGCGCAACCTGCTGCGGCAGTTCACGATCTTCGATGATACCCGCAAAAAGAGCCTGCAGGAATACGTCTTTTCCGAGCTGGCCCGGCGTGATCCTTCCGAGGAGCATCTGCGGCGTCTGTTAAGTGGGCTCGAACTCTTTCTCACCGACCATCTGCCCATGGCCGCCGTCAGGGACCAACTGGAAAACGAAAAGGCCGCCTCCAAGTCCCTGGCCCAATCCATCACCGCCTTTCTGGAAGAGACGCTGACCTCGGAGCAGGAGCGCAACAAGCTCGTGGGGCGTTTTGGCCGCGAGACCCTCGACACCCTGGCCGGGGGCGATGACCCCTCGGTCATGATCCCCAAACTGCGCGCCCTGGTCGGCAACATGCTCGCCCATTACCGCGAGGAGGCCCAGGCCTGGGAACGCAAGGCCCAGCAGCTCGAAAAGATCATCCAGGTCGATCCGCTGCTGGCCCCCCTGCACAACCGCCGGTCCCTGGAAGGGCATCTGCGCGCGGCCGTGGCCCGGGCCACGGCCGATGGCGCGCCGCTGGCCGCCATGATGATCGACGTGGACAACTTCAAGACCGCCATCAACGACGCCTACGGCCATGTGGTCGGCGACGACGTGTTGCGCACCCTGGCCAAGATCATCGACGCCCATGCCAGCCGCCACGGCTGGTTCGCCGCCCGCTACGGCGGCGACGAGCTGGTGCTGGTGTGCGACCTGAACGGCGACGACGCCCAGTTCCATGCCGACGCCATCCGGCTGGCCGTGCAGAACTACGAGTTTCGCCCCCGCGTCGACGGCAAGCTGGCCGACGCGCCCATCCGTTTTACCGTGTCCATTGGCGTGGCCGCCTTTGTTCCGGGCATGTCCGGCGACGACCTCATCGCCGCCGCCGACTCGGCCATGTATCAGGTGAAATCCGGCGGACGCAACAATGTCGCCCGGTTCGAGCAGCCGGCCGCCTGAAGACCGGCTGAGGCTGCAATCCAGCCGAGACAGTCCAGAACAGCCATTTACCGTCGCGCAGCGCCGAATTGACCAGCCTGCCGTGACAAGGTCGGGAAGACGGGCCAAAACAGCCTGTTTGCGGTCACGCTTGTCGATATAATGAAAACCTTTTCCTTTTTATTCGAATTCCGTATGCTGCCGCACAGTCGTCATCCGGCCTTCGCAATGGGCCGGCATGAAGACGAGACCCGGCCGGCGGATCGTCCGCCGCCGCCCCAACCACCCCCTTGCGGGAGGGAGTCATGAGCGAACAGGAATGCGCCTATTACCGCAGCCTCTATGAAGTGGCCATGTGCATCAATTCGAGCCTGGAGCCGGCCACCGTGCTCCACGCCATCGCCGAGCAAGGAGCCAAGGCGGTCAACGCCAAGGCTTGCTCCATCCGTCTGCTGGACCGCCAGGGCAAGACCTTGCTTGCCGGCACTTCCCATGGCCTGAGCAAGGGCTACCTGCGCAAAGGGACCATCGAGGTGGCCAAAAGCCGCATCGACCAGGAAACCTTGACCGGCAAGGTCGTGCAGATCAAGGACGCCGGTTCCGATCCGATGTTCCAGTACCCTGACGCCGCGCGCGAGGAAGGCATCGCCTCGGTCATGGCCCTGCCGCTCACCGTTGACGGCCGCCATATCGGCGTCATGCGCCTGTATTGCTCCAACGTCCGTGAGTTTTCCACAAGCGAGATCAATTTCGCCACGGCCATCGCCAACCTTTCGGCCATGGCCATCGAAAACGCCCGGCTGCATCAGGCGCTGCGCACCGATTACGAACTGCTGACCGCCTACGAATACACCATGCACGAGTAGAGGAAACGGCATATGCAAAAGCTTCGCATCGCCATCAACGGCTTCGGCCGCATCGGCCGGCAAGTCCTCAAAGCCATTCTGGAACGCCACGCCGAGGCCATGGACGTGGTCGCCATCAACGATCTTTTCGACGTGGCCACCAACGCCCATCTGCTGTCCTACGACACCAACTACGGCAAGCTGCCCGTGGCCGCCCGGGTTGAAGGCGACGTCATGGTGGTCGGCGACTGGCGTATCCGCAACTACGCCGAACGCGATCCCAAGGGCCTGCCCTGGGGCGAACTCGGGGTGGACGTGGTCATCGAATCCACCGGCATCTTCCGCACCGGCCCCAAGTGCCAGGCCCACATCGACGCCGGCGCGAAAAAGGTCATCATCACCTCGCCGGCCAAGGAAGAGGACCTGACCATCGTCCTTGGCGTCAACGACGACAAGTACGATCCGGCCGTCCACCACATCATTTCCAACGCCTCCTGCACCACCAACTGCCTGGCTCCGGTGGCCAAGGTGGTCCACGAGCGCTTCGGCATCGTCAAGGGCGTGATGACCACCATCCACGCCTATACCAACGACCAGCGCATCCTGGACCTGCCGCACAAGGACCTGCGCCGGGCCCGGGCCGCCGCCTGCAACATGATCCCGACCTCCACCGGCGCGGCCCAGGCCGTGGCCCTGGTCATCCCGGATCTCAAGGGCAAATTCTCGGGGCTGTCCGTGCGCGTGCCGACCCCCACGGTCTCCCTGGTCGATTTCGTGGTGCAGCTTGAAAAAGCCACCACCACCGACGACCTGCGCGCGGCGCTCAAGACCGCCGCCGAAGGCCCGCTCAAGGGCATTCTCGGCTTCTCCGACCTGCCGCTGGTGTCCTCGGACTTCAAGGCCGACTCCCGTTCCTCCATCGTGGACGGCGAATACACCTTCGTCCAGGGCGGCGACATGGCCAAGATCCTGGCCTGGTACGACAACGAATGGGGCTATTCCTGCCGCGTGTCCGACCTGGTCGCCTTCATGGCCGAGAAAGGCTTGTAAGACCTGACGTTTGTTTTAAAGCGAGGCGGGGAAGGCGACTTCCCCGCCTTTTTGTTTTTCAAAATGTTTGACAATCAAGATTTCATACAATAGAGATATCCCGTCATCAAGGCAACGGCGTTGCCGGGAGCTGGAACCAGGGCCGTGCGGCCCAAGCCGCCGGGCAAAGCCCAAGGCTTACGGGGCAAGGAGCGCCGGCAAGCCGGAGGGCAAGGCTGCCGGGTAGGGACTGGAAAACAGCCGCCGCATGTTCCTCTCAATCCCCTGTCCCGGCGCGCACACGACCCACCCGGCGGCCCGACAAGACCCCCTTTACCCCCTTTCTTCCCGTTGGGGGGTCCGGGGGCCTCAGGCCCCCGGCCGCCGG
>ALAO01000300.1 GCA_000307955.1 Solidesulfovibrio magneticus str. Maddingley MBC34
ATGAGCGTGGTGGACTTGCCCGCGCCGTTGGCCCCGATGAGCGTGACGATCTCGCCCTGGGCGACTTTGAGGGAGACGCCCTTTAAGGCCTGGATGTTGCCGTAAAACGTTTCAATGGCGGTCAGTTCAAGCATGGGCCGCCCCCTTGCCGAGGTAGGCTTCGATGACGTCGGGGTTGGCCCGCACTTCCTGGGGCGAGCCGTCGGCGATCTTGATGCCATGGTCCAGGACCACCAGGCGTTTGCAGATGCGCATGACGAGCTTCATGTCGTGCTCGATGAGCACGACGGTGACGCCCCGGCCCAGGATGGCGTGGATGAGATCGACCAGGGCCTCGGTTTCCCTGGGGTTCATGCCGGCGGCCGGTTCGTCGAGAAGGATGAGCCTGGGGTCGGTGGCCAGGGCCCGGGCGATCTCCAACCGGCGCTGGTCGCCGTAGGAAAGGCTGGCCGCCGGAGACAGGGCCGTCTCGCCAAGCCCCACGAAATCAAGGTTTTCCATGGCCGCGTCGATGATGGCCCGTTCCTCGGCCCGCTGGGAAGGGGTGCGCAGCACCGAGCCGAAGAAGTTGGCCGAGGTGCGGCAATGGCGGGCGATGCGCACGTTGTCGAGCACGGTCAACGCCGAGAAAAGGCGAATGTTTTGAAAGGTGCGGGCCACGCCCAGGGCGGTCATGCGCTCGGGTTTGCGGCCGGCGACGTTTAGCGGCTCCCCTACCCCATCGGCAAACAGGATGCGGCCGTCGGTAGGGGTGTAGATGCCGGCCACGCAGTTGAACATCGTGGTCTTGCCGGCGCCGTTGGGGCCGATAAGGCCGGTAATGGCCCCGCGCTCCACGGCAAACGAGACGTCGCTTAAGGCCATGAGGCCCCCGAAGCGTTTGCTGACTCCGTCTACGGTAAGTATCGCATCCATATTAGGCCGTCCGGCGCGCCGCGATCCTGGCGCGCAAATCCTTGATGAGTCCGCTTTGCATGGTCGATTCCGCCACCTGGGTGAACAGGCCGTGGGGGCGGAAGCGCATGATGACCACCATGATGAGGCCGTAGGCCAGAAACCGGGTTTCGGCCGGCAGCCCGAGTTTGGGCAGGGCCACCCGCAGCACCTCGCCAAGGGCGATGAGGATGGCCGAACCGACCAGCGCGCCCCGGATGTTGCCAAGGCCGCCCAGCACGACCATGCACAGGACCAGGAAGGATTCCCAGAACTTGAACATGTCCGGCGAAATAAACAGGGTCCACCGGGCCAAAAACGCGCCGGCCAAGGCCCCGATGCCGGTGGAGACGGCAAAGGCGATGACCTTGTAGGCGAAGAGATTGACCCCGCAGGAAGCGGCGGCCATGGGGTCCTCGCGAATGGCGAGCCAGGCCCGCCCCAGGCGCGAATCCTCCACCCGGGTCATGACCAGGAAGACAAGCGCCACCATGACCATGGCCAGATAGTAATAGGGAACCTCGCCGCGAAAGGCGTAGCGCCAGCGCTCGTCCACGCCAAGCAGCGTCGCCAGCCAGGTGACGTCCAGGGAGATGGGGGCGATGCCGGGAATGCCAAGCGGTCCCCGGGTCAGCCAGATCTCGTTGGTGAGGAAAAGCACCACGAGTTCGGAAAATCCGAAGGTGACGATGGCGAAATAGTCGCCGACCAGCCGCAAGGTCGGCGCGCCTAAAAGCACCCCGAACAGTGCGCCGTTTAAGACCGCCAGAGGGACGATCAGCCAAAACGACATGTTGTAGTGGATGGTGAGAAGCCCGGCCGTGTAGGCCCCGATGCCGTAGAATCCCACGAATCCGAGGTCGAGCAGGCCGCAAAAGCCGGGCAGGATGTTGAGCCCCATGGCCAGCACCATGTAGACCATGATGAGGACCAGGACGTGCAGGACATAGACATCCCGAAAGGGCAACAGCGGATAGGCCAGGGCCGCCGCCAGAAGCAGGTATTTGAGAGTATGAGCCGCGCCGCGCATGTGTGTTCCAGTCGGTTCGAGGCGGCCGGCGACGGCCGCCGGTTGCTAGGCTTTTTCCGTCACGGCCCGGCCGAGCAGGCCCGAGGGACGGAAGATGATGACCAGGATCATGACGGCGTAGGCGACGCCGTCGCGGTAGGGCGAGGAGACGTAGCCCGCGCCCAGGGTTTCGGCGATGCCGAGCACCACGCCGCCGAGCATGGCCCCGGGCACCGAGCCGATGCCGCCGAGCACCGCCGCGGCAAAAGCCTTGACCCCGGCCAGATAGCCCATGGTCGGATACATGGTGTTATAGTACATGGACACCATGATGCCGGCCATGGCCCCCATGGCCGAGCCGAGGGCGAAAGTGAAGGAGATGACCCGGTTGACGTTGATGCCCATGAGCGCGGCGGCCGTCTGGTTCTGGGCCAGGGCGCGCATGGCCGTGCCGACCCGGGTGCGGGTGATGATGAGGTTGAGGCCGACCATGAGCAGCAGCGCCACGGCGTAGATGATGACCTGCATCCAAGAAATGGTGACGTCGGAAAACGTCAGGGCCGGTTCGCTGAAAAAGGCGGGCAAGGCCTGTTTGGGAAACGGCAAGGGCCGGCTGCCCCAGATGATCATGGCCAGGTTTTGCAGAAAGATGGACATGCCGATGGCGGTGATGAGCGCGGCCAGACGCGGGGCCTCCCGCAGGGGGCGATAGGCGATGATGTCCAGCAGCACGCCGATGGCGGCGGCGGCCAGCATGGCCAAAAGCACGGCCAGGGGCAGCGGCAGTCCCATGGAAATAAACGACAGGGTAAGGAAAGCCCCGAGCATGTAAATTTCGCCGTGGGCGAAATTGATCAGCTCAATGACGCCGTAGACCATGGTGTAGCCCACGGCGATGAGCGCATAGATGAGACCCAGGGTGAACCCGTTGACGAGCTGTTGTTCGAGCAACGTCTGCTCCGAAGCGTTTGGCGAGTTAGAGGGGCATGAAGCGCGAACAGGCCGGATGGTCTCCAGCCTGTTCGCGTTTTGTTCCTGCGGCGGTTTTCGCCTAGTTCATCTGCTTTTCGGCCGGGACGAACTTGCCGTCCTTGACAAACTTGACATAGGCGGGCTTGAGGCAGTCGCCGTTGCCGTCGAAGTAGTTGACGCCGGTGACGCCCTTGTAGCCCTTTTCCGGGGAATCGAGGCCGGCCAGGTAGTCGCGGATCTTGGTCCGGTCGGCGCCGACCTTGGCGATGGCTTCGGCGATGATGCCGGCGGCGTCATAGGCGTTGGCGCTCATCCAGTCCACGTCGCGCTTGTACTTGGCCTTGAAGGCGTCGATGAACTTCTTGGCGTCGGCACCGGCGGTCTCGACCAGGAAGGGCGCGGTCAGGTAGGTGTTGTCGGCCGCGGCGCCGCCGAGCTTGACGTAGTCGAGGTTGTCGAAGCCGTCGGCGCCCATCTTGGCGACGTTGAGGCCGATCTTCTTGGCCTGGTCGGCGATGAGCGCGCCTTCGGGATAGTAGCCGGCGATGAACATGGCTTCGGGAGCGGTGCCCTTGAGCTTGGTCAGCTGCGGGGTGTAGTCCTGATCGCCCTTCTTGTAGGCTTCCTCGCCGACCACGGTCAGGCCCAGGGCCTTGGCTTCCTTGATGAAGGCGTCTTTCAGGCCGATGCCATAGTCGTTATTCTCGTAGAACACGGCCACTTTCTTGAGTCCCAGCACCTTGGCCGAGTAGTCGGCCAGAAACTTGCCCTGGAAGTCGTCGCGGTAAACGTTGCGGAACGACCAGGCCTTGCCCTTCTCATCCTTGCTCTTGGAGGAAATGGTGGTGTTGGTGGCCGTGGGCGTGATGGCGGCGATACCTTCGCGCACGTAGGCCGGCAGGCCGGCCAGGTGGGCCGAGGAGCACAGGTGGCCGACGATGGCGACGATGGACTCGTCGTTGACGATGGACGAGGACACCGTGGCGGCTTCGCGGGGTTCGCACTGCTCGTCGAAGTAGACGGCCTCGAGCTTCTTGCCGTTAATCCCGCCGGCGGCGTTGATCTCTTCGAGCTTGAGGTCCACGCCGGCCTTGACGTTCTCGCCGTAGCCGGCGGCGCTGCCGGTCAGGGGCGTGGGAACGGCGATCTTGATAGTGTCGGCGGCATGAGCCGGCGCGACGGCCAAGCCAAGGGTCAGGCCGAGGGCGCAGGCAAAGGCGGCCCGGGTCGTTTTTCTGCCAAACATCACGTTTCCTCCGGTTGCGGTTGCATAGGGCATCGGTCTCGGCGTCCGGGAACGGCCCTAAAGCCGGCCCGGGTTGGGTACGGTCGCGTTACGCGGCAACATTCACCAAATCGACACGAAAAGCAATCTCGCTTAGGAAACCGGCTTCGCTTCAAGTTCTTCCTGAGCGGTTTTTCGCGTCTCGGGATCGGTTTTGGGCGAAGCAATGACGGCCGACAACGCTTCCTTGGCCTTGGCTTCGTCCTTGTAGGCGTATTTGTAGAGCAGGCCCAGGTTGAAGCGGGCCCGGAAATCCTCGGCATCCTTGGCCAGGATGGCTTCGAAAGCCGCCTTGGCCCCGTCGACGTCCTGCATGTTGTAACGCACCACGCCCAGGGCGTTTAAGACGTCGGGATCGTCGGGACGAACCTTTGCAACTTTGTCGAGGAAGGTCTTGGCCCGGTCAAAGGAACCCATGGCCATGAAGCGTTCGGCCATGGCCATTTGCAGACCAGGATCGTCGGGATTTTCCTGAAGCTTCTGCATGAGTTCCATGACTTCGCGCATGGGACCGTTCATGGCGTCCGGCATGCCCCCGGGCATCCCCTGGCCCATGCCGCCTTTTTTCTGGTGCACTTCAAGGGTGGGCCGCTCCATACGATAGATGAAGGAGGCGGCGAAAATGATCACGAGGCAAAAGGCCATGAAGGCCAGGACCATGCGGCCCGAGGCATTGGGGCCGTGTTCAGTTGTCGTCATTTAAGATCTCCAGGCGCGACAGACGCCGCTTGAGACGCTGTTGGGAAGTTGCCAAAAAAGCCACGTAGCAGCCGAGACCGACCCAGACCAGGACGTTGGCCGCGAACAGGTAGACTTCCTTCCCCATGGCTTAATTCCTTATGGAACCGTGGCGCATAAGGGCCGTGACGGCCGCGCCGGTTCCGAGTTGTCGGGTACGAAAGGCGAGCAAGGCCAACCAGAAAAGGCCCATGGCCACGAGGTTGGCCAAGACGGCCAGCCACATTTCGGGCTCCATGCCGCCGCCCTGGGAACCCAGGACCGAAGGATGGATGCTGCGCCAGTAGCGGGCTGAGATGAAGACGAGCGGCACGTCGAGAAAGGCCACCACGCCAAGGACGGCCAGGACCGTGTCCTGGCGCTGGCCGCCGACGTCCGAGGCCCGCAGCAGCAGATAGGCGGCGTAGACGAACCACATGACGAGCGTCGTGGTGAGCCGGGGGTCCCAAGTCCACCAGACGTTCCAGATGGGCCGGGCCCAGCACATGCCGGTAATAAGGGCCAGTCCGGAAAAGAGCACGCCAAGTTCCGCCGCCGCCCCGGCCAGCCGGGAATAGGCGTCCCGACGTTTCGCCAGATACAGGATGGAGGCGACGAAGTTGACGAAAAAGCTCACCGTGGACCACCAGGCCAAGGGCATGTGGGTGTAGAAGATCTTTTGCACCACGCCCATGGATTCCTCCACCGGGGCATGGAACCAGATCAGGTACTGGGCGATGATCGAAGCGGCCGCGAAGGCCAGGGCGCACAGGCGGATCATGTAAGGCTATTCCTCGCCGGTATAGAGAAACGGAAAAAGGACCAGGGCGGCGGCGGTGAAAACGGCGTCAAAGGCGACCACCGTTCCGGTCCAGGCCCCCACGGCCTCCAGGCCCCGGCCCGAGATGACGGTTTCCAGCAGCCGGATGCCGGCCAGAAGCGCCGGCACGAGCAGCGGGAAAAGGATCACGGTCAATAGCGACTCCCGCGACGATTTTCCCACCGACAAGGCCCCCAGAAGCGAACCCAGGGCGCAAAGCCCCCAGTCAACGGCCGCGACCACGGCCAGGCCCGTCAGCGGCGAGCCGGCCACGGTCTGTCCGAGAAAGGCGACCGCCGCAGGGGCGAATACCATCTGACAGCAAAAAAGCAACACCCAGCCGGACAGCGCCTTGCCCAGCCACACGGCCTGGGCCGGGGCCGGGGACAAGAGCAGTCCCAGACGCGCTCCCTCGGCCTCTTCCAGGCCGTAGAGGAAGTTGAAGACCAGCACCTGCCCGAAGGCCGTGGCCAGCCAGAAGACGGCGGCGGCGGCCAAGGGGGGCGAGAGTTCGCCCGGCTCCCGGGACAGGCTCATGATGAAGATGAGGAGCAAGCCCAAGAGCACGGTCTGGACCAGCCCTTGAGCCCCGGACAGGGCCAGGGACAGGTCCTTGCGGGCGATGGCCAGGGCGGCTTTCAGCATACGCCCTCCCCGGCCAGGGCTGCGGCGTCGAAGCCGGCGGCCGGGCCGTCATAGGCGACGCGGTGGCCGTCAAGGCGCACCACCCGGTCGCAAGCGGCCAGGTCGGCGGCGATGTTGTGGCTGACCCAAGCCACCGAGGCTCCGGCGTCGGCCACGGCCCGGATCTCCCGGCGCAGCCACACGGCCGAAGCCGGGTCCAGGCCCGAGGCAGGCTCGTCGAGGAGCAGCAGCCTGGGCGCGGTCAAAAACACCCGGGCCAGGCTCAGGCGCTGGGACATGCCCCGGGAGAACACCCCGGCTTCCTCGTCGGCGAAGCCGGCCAGCCCCACGCGCGAAAGCACGGCCGTGACGGCCGCGTCGTCGCGGGGCTGGCCGAACATGGACTGCCAAAAGGCCAGATTGGCCCGGGCCGTGAGCTTGGGGTAGATGAGCGTCTTGTGGCCGAGGTAGCCGATGCCGCCGGGCGGCAGTTCGGTTTCCACCTCGCCCTCGCTTGGCGGCAAAAGCCCGGCGACAAGGCGCAGCAGCGTGGACTTGCCCGCGCCGTTGGGACCGACCACCAGCGTCACCTGGGCCGGGGCCAACTCCAGGTCGATGTTTTTGAGCACCGCGCGTTCGCCGTAGAAACGGCTGACCCGGCGCAGGCGGACAAGGGCTTGGGCCATGGGTTTCTCGCCGCCCTACTCGCCCTTGCGGCGCAGGCGGCGCAGGCTGGCAAAGGGGGCGAGGCACATGAGCGTGCCGCCGATCCAGATCCAGTTGATGAGCGGATTGACGCTGATCTTGAGGCTGGCCGCCTTTTTCTCGGTGGCGCTGACCAGGGTGGCGTAGACTTCGTCACCCAGGCTCGGGATGGTGGACACCTCGGCAAAGGGCTGCTCGAAGCCGGTGTAGATACGTCGTTCGGGGGCAAGCACGCCGACGGGCTTGCCGTCGCGGGTCACGTCGATGACGGCGCGGCTGATGGCCACGGCCTTGTTTTCCTCGAACTCCAAATCCTTAAAGGTCAACTTGAAGCCGCCGATCTCCATGGTCTTGCCCGGGGTCAGCACGGCTTCCTGATTGAGCTGGTAGGGACCGGAAAAGGCGACGCCGAGCGTCACCAAGGCCAGGCCCAGGTGGACGCTGTAGGCTCCCAGGGCCCCGGCCCGGCTCCGGGCATGGCGCTGGCGGACAAAGACATAGGCGACCGTGGCCATGGCGGCGATGGAGGCCGCGCCAGCGAAAAGGGCCACGGGCAGATGGATGCCCAGGCCGTAGAGGATGGCCCCGCCGCCAACGAAGGCGCCGACGGTCAGTCCCAGGCCGGCCTTGTCGCGCACGCCCTCGGACCAGGACATGAGCGGACAAAAGGCGACCAGGGCCGTGACCAGGGCGAAAAGGGGCAGGCAGACACGGTTGTAGAAGCCTGCGTCCAGGCCGACGGGGTTGGCGCTCCACAGCTTGCTGATGACCGGCCACAGGGTGCCCAGGAACACCACGGCGGACAGGGCGAGCATGAGCCAGGCCAGGATCACCAGGAAGCCCGGCACGCTCATGAGGCCGGACAGGGGTTTCACCCGGTCGGCGAAAAAGGGCGCGCCGGCCAGGAGCGTGGCGGCCAGGACAACCAGGGTGAAGAGCATGAACAGGAGCAGCGGCCCGCCCACGCCGCCTTCGCCGAAGGCGTGCAGGGACTCGACCACGCCGCTGCGCACGAGGTAGGTGCCGAGGATGCAGGTGACGAAGGTCACCACGGCCAGGGCCACGTTGGTCTTGGCCAGGGCCTTGGTGCGGCGTTCGACAATGGCGGTGTGGATAAACGCGGTGCTGACCAGCCAGGGGATCAGCGAGGCGTTCTCGACCGGGTCCCAGGCCCAGTAGCCGCCCCAGCCCAGTTCCATGTAGGACCACCAGCCGCCGAGGATGATGCCGGCGGTGAGGAAGATCCAGGACAGGATGGCGGTGTTGCGGGCGGCGGCGGCAAAGGAGGCGCGCTCCCCGGTCAGCCAGCCGGCCAGGGCCAGGCAAGCCGGAATGGCAAACCCGGCGTAGCCCATAAAGAGCAGCGGCGGGTGGAAGATCATGCCGGGATTGCGCAACAACGGATTGAGCCCTCGGCCCTCGGGCACGGGCGGCACGGCCTCCAGAAACGGATTGGAGGGACCGGTCAACAGCAGCAGGAAGAAGGCTTCGACCACGAGGAAAAAGAGCCAATAGGCGTGGCGCGTGGGCGCGGACAGGCTGCGGTAGGCCGGCGAGACGGCGAAAAAGACGCCGAAAAGGGCCAGGGTCAGCATCCAGAACAGCAGCGATCCGGCCTGGCCGGCCCAGAAGGCGGTCAGGGCGTAAAAAAGCGGGAGCAGCGTGTCCGTGTATTCGGCCACGTAGACAAAGGAGAAATCGCGTTTCCACAAGGCGACGGTGAGAATGACCGAGGACAGGACCACGCAGGCCGAGGCCAGCAGGTGGCCTTTTTCGATCATCGCCAGACGGCCGTAGTCGTTTCGCCACAGGGCGAACAGGGCGGCCGCCGCGCCGGCCAGACAGATGATCATGGCGGCAAGCAGGGCAAAATACGCCGTAACGTGCATGAAAACTCCTCTATAAGGTCCCCGGGAACGGCGACGGCACGGACACAGGGCGTCGGGCCGACAACGCCAGGGGATGACAAGCGGTTTCGCGGCAATTGAGCATGGGGCGGTCGCGCGTCGCCGCCAAGGCGGCTGGCGCTCGGAGCGGCCCTGCGGTCGGCTTCGCGGACCCGTGGCCGGGACTGTGGGTTAGCCCCGGTTTTCCTTCTGGTACTTGGAGGGACACTTGGTCATGAGCGTGCTGGCCGCGAACGTTCCGGAAGCGGGATTGACGCCGCCTTCCACGATGACCTCGACGCCGGGCTTGAAGGTGTCGGGCACCACGCCCTTGAAGTCGACCCGGATGGTCTTGGCGGCCTGATCCTTGTCCAGGAGCGTGAAGCTGACGCCCATGGCGTCGGCCGGCCGGTCGATGCCGTCCTCGGCCACGGTGCCAAACAGGCGAGCCTTGGACAATTCCTTGGGCTGCATGGCCAACGCTTCGGAGACGTTGAGGAAGTAGGCGGTGTTTTCACCCAGACCGGAATAGAGCAAATAGCCCAGGCCCCCGAGAAACAGGGTCAGGGCCACGAGATACATGGGAGTGTTACTTTTTTTCGCCATGGCAAAACCCGATCGGTTGAAGATTAGGACGGCACCGCGTCGTCCCGGGCGCGCTGGCGCAAGAGCGCCTCGCGACGGGTCCGGGCCAGTTCGCGCATGTCCGCCACCTGGTCGGTTTCGTCAATGATTTCCTTCCCCAAGATCTCTTCCAAGACATCTTCCAAGCTAATGACGCCGGATACGCCCCCGTATTCGTCCAGCACCACGAAGAGATGCATACGCGATTCCAGGAATTTTACCAACACCCGGTCCAGGGTCATGGTGTCGAGCACGAAGCGCACGGGCTTGGCCAGGTCGGACAAACGCTTGTCATCCTGATCGTTGGCCAGGGCTTCGAGGACCTCGCGGCGGTAGACGATGCCGACGATGTTTTCCGGATCGTCGGCGGCGTGGACCGGGATGCGGCTGTGGGGCCACACGCCCTTGCCCTGCCCCCGGGTCTCGGCCACGGTCATTTCGGCCGGCAGGGAAAAGACCACGGTGCGCGGCGTCATGGCGTCGCTGGCGGTCTTGCGGTCCAACGACAGGATGTTGGTGATGGAGAGTTCCTCCAGGGGATTGATGATCCCCTCGCGCCGGGTCAGGCTCACCACGGCGCGCAGGTCCTCTTCCGAGGACATGGGGGTTTTGCGGCGGCCGGAAACCAGCCGAGCCAGAAACCCGCCGGCCCAGATGATAGGCAAAAGGGCCAGGATCAGAAGTTTCATGGGTCGGGCGATGAAGGCCGAGACCGGCCGACAGTAGGCCACGCCCACGGTTTTGGGGAGGATCTCGCCGAAAACCAGAATGACGACGGTAAAAATGGCGGTGAAAAGCCACAGGTCGTCGGAGCCGAACACGGAAGCCGCCGCCGCGCCGGCCACGGCCGCGCCGGCGGTGTTGGCGATGGTGTTGAGCGTCAGGACGGCGGTGATGGGTTTTTCGATGTTGCTGCGCAGGGTAAAAAGGAGTTCGCCCGAAGCCCGGCCGCTTTTGCGCAGCCGCTCGATCCAGCTCCAAGGCACGGAATACAGCGCCGCCTCGCTCATGGAGCAAAACGCGGACAGCACGACGGCCAAGCCGACGGCCAAGGCCAGGGTCAGCATGATCCGCCTCCGGTCCCGAGGCGCTTGGCCGGGTCGGAATTGGCGGGTTCGGCGGATTCGGCGTCAGGCGATGACGGGGACGTGTCGTGTTCCATGGGAAAAGGCAAAACTCCAGGCGGACGGTCCGCGACAGATTGGGTCGTCAACCCTTTATACGAACTCCCGCGCCGGTGTAAAGGCCGCCGGGCCGTTATTCCTTGGACGCTGCCGTGGCGTTTTGGATCCGAAACCCGCCCTTCAGCGGCGGAATGATGTAGCGCTCGGTGAACTCTTCAATGACGATGTCCGGCTTCTCGCGCTCAATAAGCGCCTTGTCGAAAAAGCGCAGCTCCATCTCGGACTGAGGCTTGAGCCAGACATACAGCGCCTTGTCGAAGGACTCGGCCATGAACGGCAACAACTCCCACCAAAACGAATCGTGGAAGACGACGGCCGTGGGCAGCTTGGCATTGCCGGTGTAGGAATACTGCGGCACCTCGAAGTAGTGCGGATCGGTCGGACCGTCGTAGGACACGCCTCGGGCTTTGTACCATTCTTTGTTAAAAAACAGCACCCGGTCTTCCTTCAGATAATCGGACAGTCCCATCATGAAGGCCAGATCGCCGGCCATCCAGGCATACTGCTCCACCCGGAACTGTTCGCGAGGCAAGGGCTTGACGGCCGGGAACTCCCGGACGATGGGCCCCATGATCTGCCGGTAGGCCGCGTAAGCGCCGTAGGCGTTCCAGTGGCTGTCGGTCATGTAAAAGACATTATGCTGCTTTTTGGCTTCCAGCAGAGCCGGCGTGACATCGATAATCTCGACATGGCCCTTGGCGCGCACGGCCTCCACGAACTGTTCGCGTTGGCTTTTGAGCCGCGCCGGACGCAAAGCCTCGGGCAGCATCTCGGGATAGACGGAGTTCTTGTTGGGGGCCAGGATCACCAGATAGCGGATGCCGCGTTCCTCCAGCCATTGGCGACGATGCTCCAGTTCGGTGGCCAGCAGGTCGACCGAGGCAGCCGGCAGGTCCTCGGGGGAGCGGGCGTCCTCGATGACGTTGCGAAACGCCCCGTCCTGGGCCAGGAACAGCCAATGCTCCTTGCCGGCCATGACCTTGGAGGACGGCGTGGTGGAGGCCAGGACAAAGGTGTCCATGTAGCTGTTCCAGCTGATGAGCAGGCCGCGCAGATTGTAGCGACGGTCGAGGTAGCCCCGGCGCAGGGCATTGAACCAACGGCCCCAGGTGGCGGGATCGGCGCTGACCGACGGCAAGGGCGCGGTATCGCTCTCGGCGATGGTCCCCTTGGGCGCGAAGGCGAGATACCGGTCGGCGGTCGGCAGAACCAGCATGGTCACAAACAGGCACGAGGCCAGGCAGGCAATGACGCGGCAAAAAAATGAAGATCGGCTTTGCAAGGCGAGCGTCCGTACGTCAGGCCGATACGGCGCGGCCCCAGGCGGTCCGCAGCGTCTCGGCGTTGGTGAGAAGTTGGGCCATGACGGCCTGGCATACCAGCCCGTCGATGCGTCGGCCCGACCGCCAGCGAGCCCGGATGTCCGAGGCGCTGACGTCGAGCCGGGTGATGGGCACAAAACGGGCGGCGTGGCCTCCCGGCAAGGACCAGACGGCCGGATCGGCCGTGGGCGCGGCCCCCATGCCCCGGGCGTGGGTGGTCAGAAAGGCCGTAAAAGCCTCGATCCCCTGCCCTTCCCGGGAATGGACGGCCAGATCGGCCAGTCGGCCCAGGCCCAGGCCGTCTTTCCAGGAAGGCAGGCACAGCAGGTCGCCCAGGCCGAGGATGAAGCAGAAGTCCTGCCCCGGGCGTGAAGCGGCCAGCTCGGCCAGGGTGTCGCAGGTATAAGACGGTCCGGGTCGGTCAGC
Organism: Solidesulfovibrio magneticus str. Maddingley MBC34; assembly: GCA_000307955.1. GTDB lineage: Bacteria > Desulfobacterota > Desulfovibrionia > Desulfovibrionales > Desulfovibrionaceae > Solidesulfovibrio > Solidesulfovibrio magneticus_A. The sequence goes on from ALAO01000300.1 coordinate 12,508, forward strand.
TTCCATAAGGTTGACGGAAAAACCGGGGATGCCGGCAATGGCGGCTCGACACAAGGCGGCGCGCAGCTCGAAATCCAGCAGCTTGCCGCCGAGCTTGTGGGGCGGCCTCGCCGAAGGGATCAATTCCACGGAGGCGAGACCCAAGGCCTCGGCCACCTCGATGGCGGCCCGCACATGGGCGACGTGGACGGGATTGAACGTCCCGCCGAAAATGCCGATTCTGGCCCCGGACATGCCGTTTCGCTAGCCCCGCACCTGCCCCTGGCCGAGCACCACGAACTTGGCGCTGGTCAGTTCCACCAGCCCCATGGGGCCGTAGGAATGGAGCTTGGAAGTGGAGATGCCGATCTCCGCGCCAAGGCCGAGTTCGCCGCCGTCGTTGAAGCGCGTGGAGCAGTTGATGCCGACCATGGAGGCGTCGGCCCGGCGCAGGAAATCCACGGCCCGGTCGTGGTTCTCGGTGAGGATGACCTCGGTGTGGCCGGAACCGTAGCGGTGGATGTGGGTCAACGCTTCGTCCAGGGAATCGACGACCTTGACGGCCAGGATGAGGTCATGGAACTCGTGGCCGAAGTCCTCGGGCGCGGCCGGCTCGGCCCCTTCGCCCAGAAGCGGCAGGGAGCGCGGGCAGGCCCGCATGGCCACGCCGGCCCGGCGCAAGGCGGCCCCGATGCGGGGCAAAAAGGTCGGCGCGGCGTCGGCGTGGACGAGCAGGCACTCCAGGGCGTTGCAAACCCCAGGACGCTGGGCCTTGGCGTTGACCACGATGGTCTCGGCCCGGGCCTCGTCGGCCCCGCTGTCGACATAGGCGTGGCACACGCCCTTGTAATGCTTGAGTACCGGCATGGTGGCCTGGGAGACCACGGCCCGGATAAGCCCTTCCCCGCCGCGCGGGATCATGACGTCGATGAGTTCGTCGAGCTTGCACAGGGCGGCCACGGCGGCCCGATCGGCCGTGGGCACGAGTTGGGCGGCGTCGGCCGGCAGTCCCGAAGCTTCTAGAGCTTCGCGCAAAAGTCCGGCAAGGGCCAGATTGGAGGCCAGGGCTTCGGAACCGCCCTTTAAAATCACGGCGTTGCCGGCCTTGAGGCACAGGATGGCGGCGTCGATGGTCACGTTGGGGCGGGATTCGTAGATCATGCAGATAACGCCCAAGGGCACGCGCATGCGTCCGACGAGCAGGCCGTTGGGCCGGGGCCGCATGGACTCGATGGCCCCCACGGGGTCGGGCAGGGCGATGATCTCGCGGCAGGCCTTGGCCATACCGTCCATGACCGCCGGGGTCAGCGTCAGGCGGTCCAGACGCGGAGCGTCCATGCCGGCCGCGCGCGCCTTTTCCAGGTCGGCGGCGTTGACGGCGAGGACCGCTTCGCGGCTGCTCTCCAGCAGTTCGGCGAGCCTGGCCAAAAAGGCGTCCTTGGCCGCGCCGGAAGCGGCGGCCATGGCCCGGGACGCTTCCTTGGCCTTTTGGGCCATGACTTCCATGTCGGCGGCAACGCTCATATGAACCTCCAGGATAGGGCGCGAAAAGTAGGCTGATAGCCCCTTGGTCCCGGAAAGTCAAAGCGCCTTTGCGGCCAACGACACCCCGGCCACGATGTTGCCGCTACGGGTCTTCACCCGTGGAAAGACGGCCTGCACCACGCCAAAGCCCGCCTGCGACAACAAGTCCACAAGTTCTTCAAAAGTGAAATGATGGGCTTGATACAAGACCGCCTCGCCCTCGCGCACCACAAAGCTCCCCTCCTCGCCGGTTTCCGCCAGCCCGGCCTCGTAGCGGGCGCGGTAATACGGCAGATCGGGATTGCGCAGGAAGTCGCTCAGGCACAGCAGGCTCCCGGCCACCCGCCGGGCTTCGGCCAGCACGGCCAGCCGGGCGGCCGGGGTCGGCAGCGTGGTCATGACGGCCTGGAGCACGGCCACGTCAAAAGCGCCGTCGGCGAAGGGCAAGGCGGCCAGATCCGCCCGGACCACGACCAGCCCGAGGCCGGCGGCCAGGGCCAGGCTCGGCGGATTGCAGTCGGCCCCGACATGGCAGGCCCCAAGGCCGTCGCGGCGAAGCCCGGCCAAGGTCCGGCCCGGGCCGCAGCCCAGGTCCACAAGACGGTCCCCAGGGCCAATGAGCGACCGTACTTCCGGGGCAAGCTCCAACGAAGACGGCACGGAGGCGGCAGTTTCCCAATACATGGCCGGCGTTGTAGCCAATCCTCCAGGCCCCGCCCAGCGTTTTTCCAGCCGCCCCGCTCTTTTTGCTTGGGCATCGCCCCAAACCCTGCTACGAGACCGACCGGCCCCAGTTTTATATTATTGAAGAAGGCCTCCGGCGGCCGGGGG
>ALAO01000301.1 GCA_000307955.1 Solidesulfovibrio magneticus str. Maddingley MBC34
AGCCCCCCGGCCGCCGGAGGCATCTCCTCACCTAGAACAGATACCCGTAGGTGCTCGCCAGCTTGTCGGTGCGGCCAAGGAGCGCCTCGGCCGTCTGGTCCACGCCGGAAGCGTCCACGATGCCGGCCTCGGAGGCCAGGAAGTACTTGAGCGCCCCCTCCCGGGAGGAAAAAACCCAGCTCACGCTGTAGATCGAGCACAGATTGGGCCGGCCCGGGAACTCCTCCTTGGTCTTGAGCACGATGACCAGCTTCTTTTCGTCCTTGTTGGTGGGCGTCATGAGCGAGGAGCGGCCCAGCAGTTCTTTAATACGGTAGGCCAGGCGCGCCCCCACCGGGTCGGCGTCGTCGTGCTCCACGGCCACGGGCGTCTTTTTGACCGCCGCTTCGTCGCCCTTTTTGGCGACCGGCTCCGGGGCCGGCGCGGCCTGGGCCGGAGCCGGCTTGGACTTCGTGTCCTGACCGGACGCCGGGCCGGGCGTTTGGGCCAGGGCCAGGGACGTAGACAGGACCAGCAGGCAAAACACCGCGGCAGCGGCGCGGCAAAGGGCGGGCATGGCGCACTCCTTGGGCAGGACATTTCACGTTGTTCCCATTCCATACAAAGCCGCGCCTGCCGAGGCAAGCCGCTCCAGCCTGCGCGATGGCATTCCCCCGGCATGCTCCGGCCTTGCGCGCCAAAACGCTCCGGCCGTGCCCCAAACAACAAGGCTCAAACGATGTGGGCGCAGGATAATCGCCCGTTCAAGGCCGCAAAACGGCGGAAGCTGCCCCGCTGCCTCATGTCTGGCGCATCTTCTTCGGCCTGATAAAAAGTTGAAAATCAAAATAGTTATTATGACATAATTGCCAAAAAACCGCCTCGCCGGTATGGAAGTGACCCAATATCCGAAGATTCGTTGCCCCATACCAGCCTGGAGGTTCCATGCGCCTTGCTTCCTTGACGATTCTCCTTCTTGCCGCCCTGTCCGTCGCCCTGCCGGCCCGAGCCGCCGAGCCCATCCGCATCGGCGCGGTGGTCTCCGCCACCGGCCCGGCGTCTTTCCTTGGCGAACCCGAGAAAAACACCCTGCAGATGCAGGCCGACGCCATAAACGCCGCCGGTGGACTGCTCGGCCGGCCGGTGGAAGTCATCGTGCTCGACGACGAGACCGACGTGAACAAGTGCGTGCTGGCCGTGGATCGGCTGCTCAAAAAGGAAAACGTCGTGGCCGTGGTCGGCCCCACGGTGTCCGGCAACTCCCTGGCCGTGGCCCCCAAGGTCGAGGCCGCCAAGACGCCCATGGTGTCCATGGCCGCCGCCGAAAAGATCGTCAAGCCGGTCAACCCGTTCGTGTTCAAGACCGCCCAGTCCGACCGGTTGGCCGTGGCCCGCATCCTGGCCCACGCCAAGAAGCAGGGCTACAAGAAGCTGGCCGTGCTCACCGTGTCCGACGGCTACGGCCAGGCAGGCCGCGAGGTGCTCAAGGAACTGATCCCGGCCGGGGGCTTCGAACTGGTCGGCGACGAGGTCTACGGCCCGAAAGACACGGACATGACCGCCCAGCTCACCAAGCTCAAGGGAACCAGCCCCGACGCCGTCATCTGCTGGGGCACCAACCCCGGCCCGGCCG
>ALAO01000302.1 GCA_000307955.1 Solidesulfovibrio magneticus str. Maddingley MBC34
CCTCAGGCCCCCGGCCGCCGGAGGCTCTCCTCGCTCTTGTCCTATGCCCACCAGCACCATGGCCCCATGCCCTACATGAAGCCTTAGGCTTCCTCGCGGGGCTTGACGGTCAGCACCGGGCAGCGGGCCGACTTGACCACCTTTTCGGCCACGGAGCCGAAAATGATGCGGTCGATGCCGGTGCGGCCATGGGTGCCCATGACGATGAGATCGGCATGTTGTTCCTCGGCGGCGGCCAGGATTTCCTCGGCCGGATAGCCGGCCAGGACCAGCCCCTTGGCCGGCAGGCCGGCGAAGTGCTCGGCCACGAAGGCGTCCATGGTCTGCCCGGCCGAGGAGACCACGTCGCCGACGAAGCTGTCCAGGGCCGCCTGGGGCACGTTGAAGCCGACGTATTCGGCCAGGGACGGGGCAATGTAGACGCACACCAGGCTAGCCCCGGTGGCCTTGGCCAGAGTGGCGGCATATTCGGCCACCCTGGGGGAGCCTTCCGAGAAATCCACGGCGCACACGATCGTTTTGACGCTGGCCATAGGGCGCTCCTTTTTTCCGGGCGTGGGCCATTCCCGCGCTCAAGTTCCGGCCGGATCGGCCGAAAAGACCGGCACGATCCGTCTTGCGCCAGGATGCCAAAGTGGCCGCCAATAGACAAGGCGTTTGCGGTGTCTTATGGAAGAGGCGCGGGCGGTGCGAAGAGGCAAAAAATGCCGCCCATAAAATTTACTTTGACTGAAAATCCGCTGCGTTAGCCAAAAAGACCTGTCTGGCAAGTTTTTTGCTTGTAACTGGCAAACGTCAACGGGGGGGAAGGCCGATGAAGATCCAGACCGACCAACTGACCGCCCTGCGGCAGACCACGGAACAGTCCACGGGGACCCGGGAGAGTTCGGACGCCTTCGCCGCCATCCTGGCCAAGGAAACCGGTTCGACCGGCGGGACGCAGTCCACGGGACTGGCCGCGCCGCCGCTGTCGAGCCTGGCCGGAATCGACCTCGCCAGCCTCCAAGGCGTCGAATCCACCGACGCCGCGGGGGACATCACCGAACGAGAGCGCGCGGTTATGAACAACATGGACACCTTGCTGGCCAAGTGGGAGGATTACGCCGACACGCTGGCCGCCCACAGCGGCGGCGATTCCCTCAAGCAGGCGTACGGCGTTCTGCAAAACATTGAAAGCGGCGTGCAGCAGCTCAAGGAAGATCTGCCTGAAGGCGCCAGCGCAAGCCTCGGTTCCCTGGTCAACGAAATGGAAGTCATGACCGTTACCGAGAAGTTCAAATTCAATCGGGGCGACTACCTCGTGTAGCTGTCCCGGTCCGGACGCGCCCGGCGTCCGAAGGACTGTTCCGAAACCGCCCGCGACGTCCCGCGCGGGCGGTTTTTTTTGTGGCCCCCGGCCAGCGGGAAAGGATCGCCCGGCCTTGGCCGGCGGAAGCGGCAACCGTTGGGAACACCGATCCAGGCGGCAGACGGCAAGACGACAAGGATGCCCGCCGCCCGGCAAGATTATTTACCGGCAAAGCGGGCCAGCGGGACATAGCGCGGCCCCTGGGGACCCAGGGTCGATTCGTAGAGCGTCAGCGCCTCCACCGTCGCCGGCGGCCAGACGGTTTCGCCAAGCGTGGCGAGCATGGCCCGGACGTCGCCGCCGCGCGAGGCGTCGCGCAGCCGTCCCAGGGTCAGGTGGGCGGCAAAAGGCCGAGCCTCGGCGGCAAAGCCGATCCGGACCAGGGCCGCGTCCACGGCGGCGGCCAGGGCCAGGCAAGGGCCGGCCCCCTCGGCCAGCCCGGCCCAGACCACCCGGGGCCGGGCCGGGGATGGGAAAAATCCGCCGCCGGCCACGGCCAGGGGAAACGGCGCGAAGGCGACGCCGCCCAGAGCCTGCGTGATGTCCGTCAGCTGGGCGGGATCGGTCTCGCCCAGGAACTTGAGCGTCAGATGGGCATTGCCCGGACGGGTCCAAGTGGCCGGTCCGCAGGCCAGGGGCCGCAGGCGGGCGACGAGTCCGGCCACCACGGCCTGATGGGCCGGCGGCAGGCCGATGCCGACAAAAAGACGAGGCATGGACATCCTTGTTCGGGCCAGCCCGGCATAAGCCGCGCCGGAGCGGCCAAGCGCCCCGACACGACCGGCCGGACGGTCTGTTGCCGGGCGGCTCGGCCGCGCCGGAAAAACGCTGCAACGGCTTGATCAGTGCTCATTCAGCAACAGCAAATCCTGCGGCGCGTTCGCCAGGCCGGCCGGCAACGGCGCGCCGATGCCGACTACCCAGGAATTGACCGAAGCGCCGCCGTACTCCACGCTGTTGATGGACACCTTGCCGAACCGGTCCGTGTAGGAGGTGCTGTAGACCTCATTATTGGACAAGGTGTACACGACATTGGCGTACTTGTTGTAATAGTTTGGATTGGACTGGACCAGCGAAAACGCCTTGCCGAGCGTCCACCAGCTGGAACTCGGCTGGGAGCCGTAGGGGCTGAGCACGAAACCGCCCAGGAGGCTTGTGGCCAATTCGCCGAAGATGAAGTCCATGAATTGGGTATAGGGCATATACGGATCGCCTGATTGGGTCGTATAATGGTTCCCGACATAGGTCTTGAAGTCGGTGACGCCGGTGATCGTGGCGTAGCCCAGGGCGTGGTCCGGGAAGGTCGTGTGCTCGGTGTAATCGATGTTGTTGCCGCCGTAGATGACCGCGTTGAAGCTGGCGGGAGTAGAGGCCGGCACGGAGACGGCGACATTGGAATAGACGGTCGGAGCGGCCTGGCTGTTCAGGATGCTCACGGTGATGGAACCTTGGGCGGAAAGGGAGCCGTAGCCGGAAGGGGAGCCGTTGGGCGTTGCCGAGACGGTCAGGTCCAGGTGAAAGACGTTCGTGCCATTACTGAGATTGTATTGGACGCTGTTATTCAGATTGAAGGTGGTGGAGGCGCTGTTGATGGCCTGGGTGTAGGGAAGAAAAGACGGCCAGGGATTGGGCAGGTCGGCATTGTTGGGGTCATACGAACTCGGGCCGATATAGCGGATGATCTTCCCGTTGGCCGTAACAGCCGCGTTGGACGCATTGATGGCCGGCGAACTGAACCAGGAGGCGATGACGCCCGCCCCGGCCTTCCAGCCGATGTGTTGCAGGGGCGTCTGGCCGGGCTGGGCGATGGGGTCGTTCTGGTAGCTGGCGATGGCGAGAGGCGCGGTGAAGTAATTGATGGCGGTCAGGTTGCCGTTGTCGCTGGAGATGCCGGTCATGGTCAGCTCAAACGGTTGGTACCGGAGGGGCGAATTGAAATAATAGGGCTCCCCGGAGGACGGGAAGCTCGACGGATTGTCATAGCAAACGAATATGGCCGAACTGTCCGCGTTGGTGACCACAAGCGGGATGTTGTCCGCGACCAACGCGATGCCGGCCGAATTGTTGTTGGCGAGCACATTGATGGCCGTGCCGTTATAGGAGCCGGTAAACGGCCCCTTGATGACGATCCAGACGTTTTGTCTGTAGGCGCTCGTGTCGAAATAGATATTGAGGGTATGCGTCGCCAGGGCCTGTCCGCACAACAGCGTTGCGGCAAGGACCATGCCGACCGCCAGCCTGAAAAACAATCGCCAGGCCCTCGGCGCTCGGCTCGCCGACGTCACTGCTCTTTTTGGGCGGAAGCGACATGGCACAGAAGACTGTTGTGGCAGGATGGTCTTCATCGCGGCCTCTTTTTTCTAATATTGTCCTTCTCTTACAGCTGCTTTCTCTCCATAAGAATGCCCGACGCAAGCGTCTGGCGCAACGCGCCACGGCGCTTGCCGGCACGAGGCAATAAAACCCGATACGGCTATTTTGAAAATAGAGAATTTCCGGCCGACTGGCAACAGCTCCCGCGTGCAACACACTGTCTGGCGGCGTGTGGGTGAATCGGCCCGCAGGTCGCGTCCGCGGCCCCCAGAGGGGGCTGCGGACGCCTTCATGCCGCCCTAGACAGGCAGGCGCCGGGCGCCGGCGCTTTGGGATTCCAGGGAATCGATGAGCGTCTTAAGCACCACGGCCTGTTCGGCCAGCTCGGCCACGGCCCGGGCCGCCTCGCGCATGGCTCCCACCGTTTCGGAGGCGATGCCGTTTATTTCCTCGATGTGCCGGTTGATCTCCTCGGTGGCCGAAGACTGCTCTTCGGCCGCCGTAGCGATGGCCCGCACCTGGTCCGAGGACTGGGCGAACTGGTCGAGCATGGCGGCCAAGCCCTTGGCCGCCTCGTCGGCGCGGCCAAGGGACTGCTCGATGATCTGGCGCGCCTTGTCCATGCCCGAAAGCGTGCCGCCCACGCCCCGCTGGATGCCGGCCACGGCCTCGCCCACTTCCTTGGTGGCGGTCATGGTCTTTTCGGCCAGCT
>ALAO01000303.1 GCA_000307955.1 Solidesulfovibrio magneticus str. Maddingley MBC34
GAGGCCCCCGGCCCCCCCGCATGGAGAAAAGGATTCAAGGGGGACGGCGAGGATGGGCACGCGGTCGGTCGGGAAGCCAAAGAGGCGTTGGACGGCGCTTGACGGAAAACACCGTTGAGCGGGTGGCGGCGGGGCTGACGCCCTGGGCACCCGCGGAGGGAAAAGTTTCAGGCGACCCGTGACGTCGGACCAACGGGGGGACCAGCCGGCGCAAGGGGAAGGGGGAAGCGATCAGTCGGCGGCAGGGCCGACAAGGGCGGTCACCTTGTCCAGCAGCGTGGCTTCGCCAAAGGGTTTTTCGAGCACCGCGTCGGCCCCGAAAATGGTGGCATGCCCAAGCAAATCCATGCCGATCTTGGCCGAACCGCCGGAAATGGCCATGACCCGGCAAGTCTGGCAATGGCCACGCAACACCTGCAGCACCTCCAGCCCGTCCATCTCCGGCATGAAGATGTCGAGAATCACCAGATCCACCGGCTGCCCGTCCAGGGCGGCCATGGCCCGCTTGCCGTCGCCGGCCTCGATGACGGCATAGCCGGCGCTCTCCAGATAGAGCCGGATCAGGGCGCGAATGCTGGGATCGTCGTCCACGACCAGTACGGATTTCACGTCTGCCTCCGCAGCGTTTGACGCGGCGTTATCGCGGGGATCGTCACAGTGTACAGTTATAGGAGGGTTGGCCCGGGGCGTCAAGAAAAGACGCCCCCGCCCAAGAACCGGACTCGGACAATGGCCTGGACCGCCGGCGGCCCGGCGTTATGACGAACCGCCGATCAGGCAAAGTCGTACATGTCCAGCAGCTTGCCGTCGCGGCCGATGAGCAGCGGATCGACCATGCTCTTGCCCCGGGATTCGCCGGTCTCCATGCTCATGACCCGGCCGTCGTAGCGCATGCCCGTGACCACGGCTTCCTCGCAGTACAGGTCGGAGAACCGCTCCACCTCGATGACCAGCTTGTCGGCGTCGAAAGCGCCGTCAAAATCGGCCAGGGTGAAAAGCATCTCGCCCTTGTCCACGGCCCCGAGCACGGCCAGCACCTCGTCGTCGCCAAGGCCTTCCAGGAAGCCGTCGAGCCGGGGCCGCTCCTCGGCCACGGCAAGACCCAGGGCCGAGGTCTCGCGCTGGCCGGCGGCGGCGCGCACGGTGAGCGACAGCCCGTGCAGGCTGGCCCCGGTGCGGTGGTGGAACTTGGGGGCTGACAGCCAGCCGCGCCAGGGAAAGCCCACATCCTCGGCGTACTTGATGGCCAGGCGTTCGTCGAAATAGAGCACGCCCTTGAAGCAGTTGCCGGCGAAATAGGGGGTGTTGTTCTTGCCCCAGCAGTGGCGGTAGATTTTCTGGACAAAGGCGCGGGACAGCGAGGACACGACGATCTGATCGATGTCGCCCTGGGTCGCGATTTCAAGGGTCATGGCAGCAGGTCTCCCGGTTGTGCGTCAGACTTCACCGCCGACCTTACCCCGCCGGCCGGCTTTGGGCAAGACGGCCGGCGGGCAGGCGAGGTCGAAGGGGATAGCCTCACGGCAGATCCGGGAAACGCGCTTGCGCGCTTTTCGCTGCAAGCTTCCAAGGGCAAGGCTTTTTCTTGAGGCGTGAACCGCTTGGCCACAAGCGCCGGCATTACAGCCGAAAAAAGGCCCGGGCGTTGTCGCCGGTCAGCCGCCACAGCTCGGCCGGCTCCAGGCCGAGCAGCCCGGCCACGCGCACGGCCGTGAAGGCGAGCAGGGCCGGTTCGTTGCGCTTGCCGCGCCAGGGCTCGGGAGCGAGATAGGGGGCGTCGGTTTCGAGCAGTAGCCGCGAGCGGTCGCAACCGGCCACGGCCTCGGCCAGGGCCGTGTTGTTGGCGTAGGTCACCGGCCCGGGCACGGAGAGATGAAAGCCGCGCCGCGCGATCTCGGCGGCCAGGGCGGCGTCGCCGCCGAAGCAGTGCCACACCAGCGGCCGGCCGGCAAAGCCCAGGTCGTCGAGGATGGCCAGGGTGTCGGCGGCGGCGGCGCGGCTGTGGACAGCCACGGGCAGGTCGAGCTGCCGGGCCAGGGACAGCTGGTCGCGAAACAGCGCCTTCTGGACCTCGGCCGTGCCGGCGTCCCAATAATAGTCGAGGCCGATCTCGCCCACGGCCTTGAGGCCCGCATCGGCCCGAAAGGCCGCTTCCATGGCGGCCACGTCCCCGGGCGCGGCCTTGGTCGCGTCGCAGGGATGGATGCCGAGCAGGAAAAAGACCTCGCCCCGGCCGGCGAAAAGCCCGCGCCCGGCGGCATGGGCGGCCGGCCCCAGGAACACGTGGCCGACTTGCGCCACGCCGGCCGCCGCCGCCCGGTCGAGCACGGCCCCGATGGCCTCGGCCGTGGCCATGGCCCGATCCTCGCCCGCGCCGTCGAGATGGGCGTGGCTGTCCACCCCAACAAGCGGCAGCCCCAGGCTCGACGGGTCCGGACGCTCGGTTTTCCTTTTTGCCATCTCTCTCTACTCCTTAAAAAAAGTCGGCGCGTTGACGCCGCCCGGCCGGCGACGTAGGAGGGGTGCGCCTTGTCGTCACGAAAACGCCACAGGAGCCCCGCCCTTGACCCTGGGACCCCTTGCCTTCATCAGCAGCGCCACCGGCCTCTCTCCATCCGTGGTGGATGTGGGGGCGCGCCTTGCCCTTGGGTTGGCGATTTTCGCGGCCGTGTCCCTGGCCCTGTCGCTGCTCGCCCGCCGGGGGGCCATTAGCCGTCCCTTGGGGGGCCTCGTCAAGTGGCTGTGCGGCCTGGGACTCGTCTGGGGCCTGGCCGCCACCCTGCCGCCGGCCGACGCCGCCGCCGGGGACAAGGCCGTGTCCCTGGCCAGCCTGATCGCCCTGTGGATGGTGGCTCGCTACGCCGTGGACTTCTTTTTCCAGAAGTTCTCCCCGGGCCGGGGCGAGGTGCGGCCCACGCGCCACATCCTGCAAGACCTGAGCAAGTTCCTCATCCTGGCCGTGCTGGCCGGCTGGGGGCTGCGCGACATCCTCGACATCCAGCTCGGGCCGCTTCTCACCTCCTCGGCCATCCTCACCGCCGTCATCGGCCTGTCCATGCAGGACACCATCGGCAGCCTGTTTTCGGGCCTGCTGCTGCAGATCGAAAAGCCTTTCAGCGAAGGCGACTGGATCAAGGTGGGCGACGTGGAGGGGCAGGTTACGGAAGTCACCTGGCGCTACACCAAGGTGGTGACCATCGAGGCCAACGCCGTGCTTTTGCCCAACAACCTCGTGGCCAAGGAGCGGCTGGTCAACTACGACCGGCCGGCCTCCCACCTGCGCCAGATCGCCACCGTTCCGGCTCCGGTCCATGCGCCGCCCGTGGCCGTGCGCTCGGCCATCCTGGCCGCCCTGCGCCGGGCCGAGGGCGTGCTGGCCGATCCGGCCCCGGCGGCGCGTCTCGTGGACGTCCAGGGCGACCGCATCGTCTACGCCGCCGTCTATTACATTGCCGCCTTCAACAGCCGCATGGCCGTGGCCGACGCCGTACTGGCGGCCATCTGGTACCAGTTCATGGAGCAGGGCGTGAGCCTGCCCCCGCCAGGGCGGCGCATCGTCATGGCCGAGGAATCGGCCCAGGCCGGGGCCACTCCCGAGCAGCTCGCCTCCCTGGCCGGTGTGGAATTGCTGGCCGGCCTGGGCGAAGCCGATCTCGACCTGCTGGTGCGGGCCTCGACCCGGCGCGTTTTTGCCCCGGGCCAAGTGATCATGGCCAAGGGCGAGTCCGGCAGCACCATGAACGTCATCTTGTCCGGCCTCACGGCCGTGACCGTGGGCGACCGCGAGGTGGCCCGGTTGGGCATCGGACAGATCGTCGGCGAGATGGCCCTTTTAACCGGCGAGCCCAGGCAGGCCGACGTGCGCGCCGTGGAGCCCACCGAATGTCTGGTGGTCGACCGCGAAGGCTTCCGGCTGGTCCTGTCGCGCCATCCGGCCGTGGTCGAGCGGGTGCGGGCCATTTTCGAGGCTCGGGCCGCCGCCAACCATGCCGCTTCCAAACCCGATGCCCAGGCCGAGGCCTTAAGCCTCTTCGCCCGGTTCAGGAGTCTTTTCACATGACCCAAGCCCGTCCCGCCCACGGCCGCCCCCGGGCCGCCGCCGCTGCTCTGGCCTTTGCCGGCGCGGCTCTTGTCCTGCTCGTCGGCCGCGAGGCCCTGGCCGTCGCGCCTGTGCCCGCCGTCATCGCCGTGGCCGCCGCCGCCTTGCTCGGGCTGGCGGCCCTTGGCGCGCGCCTGGTCCGGCCGCGCCTGGGCAGCGACAATCCGGCCACCCTGACCGCCCCGGCCATGGGGGCCATGGCCGTGTGCCTGCCAGTGGCGCTTTTGGGCGAACGCCTGACGACGTCCCTGGCCGGCGGCCTGGCCGGGCTGGGGCTGTCCGTGGGCTTGACGGGCCTGGTCGTGGGCGCGGGGCTGACCGTGGCCCGGGCCGCCGGAAAGGAAGCCGGCGAAACGTCCGGCCGGCTCCTGTGGGCCATGATCGGCGGTGCCGTGGCCGGGGCGCTTTTCGTGCCGCTGGTGGCCGTGCCCAAGCTCTCGCCCTTAAACGCCTGCCTTGACGGCGGCATCGGCTGCGCCGCCGTGGGCATCATCTGCGCCGCGGCCGCGCCCCACGGCAAACGTTCCCTGGAGACCTGGCTCTCGGTGCTGGCGCTGATCTTCGTGCTCATGCTGCCGCTGTCGAGCCTCATCGACGCCCGCAGCAGCGCCTGGTGCGACCCGTCCGCCGCCGCCGCCCTTCCCGTCGCCGCCAAGCCGGCCCCCTAAGCACGCTTCGCCTCCTCGCGCCCGCCCCGGCCTGGGGTGGGCCAGGGCGGGGTTAGCCTTCAGCCTCCCGACCACCGGCTCCCCGTCCCCCCTTAACCCCTTCTCCATTCGGGGGGTCTGGGGGCCTCAGG
>ALAO01000304.1 GCA_000307955.1 Solidesulfovibrio magneticus str. Maddingley MBC34
GCCGCCGATGCAGCCGCCGGGGCAGGCCATGACCTCGATGGCGTGGAAGGTTTCGCCTTCGCGCACGCGGTTTAAGAGCTTGCGGGCGTTGCCCAGGCCATGGGCGATGCCGATGCGCAGTTCGTGGGGGCCGACCTTGACCGTGGCCACCTTGACGCCGTCCATGCCGCGCACGTCCTCGAAGTCGACCTTCTGGAGCGTTTCGCCGGTGGCCAGCTCGTAAGCGGTGCGCAGGGCCGCCTCGATGACGCCGCCGGTGACGCCGAAGATCGGGGCCGCGCCGGTGGACTCGCCAAGGGGTGCGTCGAAGTCCTCGTCAGGCAGGCTGGCGAAGTCGATGTTCATGCGCTTGATGAGCCGGGCCAGCTCACGGGTGGAGATGACGATGTCCACGTCTGGGTTGCCGTCCACGGAGAACTCCGGCCGGGCGCGTTCGTACTTCTTGGCCAGACACGGCATGACCGAGACCACGACCAGCTTCTCGCGGGGAATGCCCAGCATGTCGGCGTAGTAGGTCTTGGCGATGGCCCCGAACATCTGCTGGGGCGACTTGGCGGTCGAAGGCACGTCGAGCATGTCCTGGAAGTTGTGCTCGAAGAACTTCACCCAGCCGGGGCAGCAGGAGGTGAGGATGGGCAGCTTGGCCGTCTGGTCGCCATTGAGATAGCGGGTCAGGCGGTCGAGGAACTCCGAACCTTCTTCCATGATGGTCAGGTCGGCGGCGAAGTCGGTGTCGAAGATGTGGTCAAAGCCCAGGCGGCGCAGGGCGGCGGCCATCTTGCCGGTGACCGAGGTGCCCGGGGCGATGCCGAGGTCTTCGCCAAGGGCGGCGCGCACGGCCGGGGCGGTCTGGACGATGACGACCTTGTCCGGGTCGGCCAGGGCATCGACCACGTCCCAGCTGTTGTCGTTTTCCACCAACGCGCCCACCGGGCACACGGCCACGCACTGGCCGCAGTTGGTGCACACGGTGTCGGACAGGTTCATCTCGAAGGCCGGGGCGACCACGGCGGTAAAGCCGCGGTTGACGCCCGACAGCACGCCGCAGGTCTGGACGTCGTTGCACATGGTCTCGCAACGGCGGCACATGATGCACTTGTCCATGTCGCGGATGATGGAAGGCGAGACGTCCTTGCGGTAGTGGGACATTTCGCCGCCGTCATAGGGCGACTCGCGGATGCCGAACTTCTCGGCCAGGTCCTGCAGCTCGCATTCGCCGGATTTGGCGCACACAAGGCAGTCCTTGGGGTGGTCGGAGAGCAGCAGCTCCAGCACGGTCTTGCGGGCGTTCAGGACACGCAGGGTGTTGGACTTGACCACCATGTTGTCGGTGACCGGCGTGGCGCAGGCCGGAGCGAGGTTGCGCCGGCCCTCGACCTCCACCACGCAGATGCGGCAGGAAGCGGCGTTGTTGTTGACCTTGAGATCCTCAAGATTGAGGTAGCACAGGGTCGGGATGTCGACATCCAGCTTTCTGGCGGCGTCCAGAATGGTGCTGCCGGCCGGGACGGTAGTGACCTTGCCGTCTATGTTTATTGTCAGCATGGACATTGCAGACCTCCTTCGGCCTTACATCTTAATGATGGAGTCGAACTTGCACTTGTCGTAGCAGGCCCCGCACTTGATGCACTTGGAGGCATCAATGACATGGGGCTGCTTCTTCGTGCCGGAGATGCACTCCACCGGGCAGACCTTGGTGCACAGCGTGCAGCCGGTGCACTTGGCCGGATTGATGGTGTAGGTCAGCATGGCCGTGCAGACGTGGGCCGGACACTTCTTCTGGCTGACGTGGGCCTCGTATTCGTGCCCGAAGGTGTCCATGGTGGACAGGATCGGGTTGGGCATGGTCTGGCCCAGGCCGCACAGGGCGGTGTCCTTGATGCTGTCAGACAGCGACTTGAGCCGGGCCAGGTCGGCCTTGGTGCCGTGGCCCTTGGTGATCTTGTCGAGGATCTCGTAGAGGCGCTTGGAGCCGATGCGGCAGGGCGTGCACTTGCCGCAGGTCTCATCCATGGTGAAGTCGAGGAAGAACTTGGCCACCGACACCATGCAGTCGTCCTCGTCCATGACCACCATGCCGCCGGAGCCCATCATGGACTTGCGGGCAATGAGCGACTCGTAGTCGATGGCCACGTCGAGGTCCTTGTGGGCCAGGGCGCCGCCGGACGGGCCGCCGGTCTGGACGGCCTTGAACTCCTTGCCGTCCGGGCAGCCGCCGCCGATGTCGAAGATGACTTCGCGCAGGGTGGTGCCCATGGGCACTTCGATAAGGCCCACGTTGACGATCTTGCCGGCCAGGGCGAACACCTTGGTGCCCTTGGAGGTGGCGGTGCCGATGGAGGAAAACCAGTCAGCGCCCTTGATGACGATGGCCGGGATGTTGGCCAGGGTCTCGACGTTGTTGACGATGGTGGGCTTTTTCCAATAGCCGGACTGGGCCGGGAAGGGCGGCTTGCTGACCGGCTCGCCCCGGCGGCCTTCCATGGACTTGATCAGCGCGGTTTCTTCGCCGCACACGAACGCGCCGGCCCCGTACTTGATCTCGATGTCGAAATTGAAGCCCGAACCGAAGATGTTCTTGCCGAGCAAGCCCATGGCCCGGGCGTCGTCGATGGCCTTGCGCAGGCGCTTGATGGCCAGGGGATATTCGGCCCGGATGTAGACCGCGCCCAAGGTGGCCCCGATGGCGTAGCCGCCGATGGCCATGGCCTCGACCACGGAGTGGGGGTCGCCTTCCAGCACGGCGCGGTCCATGAACGCGCCCGGGTCGCCTTCGTCGGCGTTGCACACGATGTATTTCTGGTCGGCCTGGTTGGACAGGGCGATGCCCCATTTGACGCCGGTGGGGAAGCCGCCGCCGCCCCGTCCGCGAAGGCCGGCGGTCTTGATGACTTCCACGACTTCGGCCGGAGTCATGGTCAGGACCTTGGCCAGGCCCTCGTAGCCGCGCACGGCGATGTAGTCGTCGAGGCTCTCGGGATCAATGAACCCGCAGTTGCGGGTGGCTATCCGAAGTTGCTTGATGTCGGTTGTGGCTGCCATATCTGCGTCTCCTGGCGTCTTAGAGGACCACGCGTTCGTAGGTCACGGGAATGATGCCTTCCACCGGTTCGCCCTTCATGACGTACTCGGTGACGAGCTCGCGGGCCTTGGCCTCGTCCACGCCGCCGAAGACCACCGGGGCCTTGCCCGGCAGGGTGATCTCCACGGTGGGTTCGGCGTAGCAGAAGGTCATGCAGCCGGACTGCATGAATTCGACGTTGGCGATGCCGTTTAAGGCGACCTCGTCCTGCATGGCCTCCAGGGCGACCTTGCCGCCGGCGGCGATGGAACAGGTGGCCAGGGACACGTTGATGACGATCTTGCCGTTGCGCGCCTTTTGGCGGGCGAGGATTTCCTCGCGCCGGGCCCGCAGGGCGTCGAGACTGGCGATGGTGCTCATATGGGGCGCTCCTTGCGTGTGTGGGTGAGGATCGGGGCTAGAAGTCGGCCAGGATCTTTTTCACCTGTCCCGGAGTGACGTTGCCGTAGACCTTCTCGCCGACCATGACGATGGGGGCCAGGGCGCAGCCGCCGACGCAACGCAGGGTGTCGATGGAGAACTTGCCGTCCGGGGTGACGTCGCCGATGTCGATCTTGAGCTGTTCCTTGAAGGCGTGGACCACCTTGTCGGCGCCCTTCACGAAGCAGGCCGTGCCCATGCAGATGGAAATGGGATGCTTGCCCTTGGGCACCATGGTGAAGAAGGTGTAAAAGCTCACCACGCCGTAGACCTGGGCCAGGGGCACTTCCATGTGGTCGGCCACGAACTGCTGCACTTCGATGGGCAGATAGCCGAAGACGCTCTGGGCCTTGTGCAGCACGGTGACGAGATGGCCCTCTTTCTGGGGCAGGGCGTCAATGAACTGGACGACTTCCCGGTAGAGCGGCTGGGGCAACACGGCGTGCTCCGGCATCCGGCATTCGCCAATCGCCTGACATGTTGAAGTTTGCATACGCGAGCACCTCTCCTTAACGGGTTTTGCGGGTCGAGTGCCTGTGGGCCTGCTTGCGGCGCCGGGACGTCGGCCGGCAGCCGGGGCGGCCCCCTTGTGTTTCGTTGCCTTAATTTGTGATTATTTTCACAAATTAAGGGGGGTTGCGACAGCCGGCCATGCTCCTGGGGCGTCCCCCCGCGAAGGTCGGCTGCACGCGCAATCGGCCTCCTTTCAGCAAGAAGCAGGCCAGTTTAAGAAAATCAAGAATTTCGACGTATTGATGAAATTTGAGACACAGCGGGCTGAGAAGGGTGGGAAGCTCTGGGGGAACCGGAAGGGGAGGAAATCCGGGGAAGGCGTTGTATAAATTGTCGATAGCCAAATAAACCAGGGTGTTATGCCTGGAAAGACAAAGTGCGCTAGCCTTCGGCGAAAAATGGGTCAAAATGCCACCCCTTGCACGCCTGCCGCTGGTCCACGCCGATCACGGGCCAAGCCTTGGGAAATTGCAACAAACGTAGCACGTTTTCAAAGGAAGTGCATCCCCTTTCCCGCCCTGGCGGTCTGGGCGGCCCGGGCCGTCGTCGGCGGGTCCGGGAAAAAGGCCGAGAGCGCCGGGTCCGGGCGCGGCGGGAAGCAGCCCCAGGCGCGCGGGCAAGGCGCAAGACTGGTATACCTTATAGCCGCCAGGCGCGCCTCCCCGCGCGCGGGAGGCAAGGCGCGTGCGTTCGGGCACGAACGCCACGCTGTCCGCGCCTCTTCCCGCGCGCCGGGCAGGCCCTTCGTTCGGCGCGAGGAGTCGCCAATCCGGCGGCATGGATTGACAAAAGCGGTCAATTCGCGCAGGCTCGGGCATTCCGGGTGCGTCTTGCCGTTTGGCCTTTTGCCGTTGCGGCAGGGCGTCGAAATCCGTTTTGCCGAGAGGAATTGCTGCCCTATGGCCATGATCGAATTTCATAATGTTCAGAAGTGGTACGGCGACTACCACGTGCTCAAGGGCATCACGGATTCCGTGGACCAGGGCGAAGTGCTCGTCATCTGCGGCCCGTCCGGGTCCGGCAAGTCGACGCTGATTCGCTGCGTCAACCGCCTGGAGGAATACCAGCAGGGCCACATCCTGTTCGACGGCCACGACATCCACGGCGACGACGTCGACGTCAACAAGCTGCGCTGTGACATCGGCATCGTCTTCCAGCAGTTCAATCTCTATCCTCACCTGTCGGTGCTCAAAAACATCACCCTGGCTCCCATCAAGGTGAAGAAGATGCCCCGCAAGGAAGCCGAGGAGCTGGGCCTGGCCCTGCTCGAACGGGTGGGCATCCACGAACAGGCCAAGAAATTTCCGGCCGAACTCTCCGGCGGCCAGCAGCAGCGCGTGGCCATCGCCC
>ALAO01000305.1 GCA_000307955.1 Solidesulfovibrio magneticus str. Maddingley MBC34
GAAGAGCGGGCTCTGCCCGCACCCGCCGGGGGCCTGAGGCCCCCGGACCCTCCAGTTGGGTACGAAAAAAGGGTGAGGGCACGTCGGTGGGTGGCCATGAAGTGGCCAGAAAAATCAGTGGTTTCAGCTTGCTGGCCGCGAAACGCCGTATACGCTTTTCGCGGCCGCGACATCTGCGCGGCCGGGCGGCCGGTCCGGTCGGGATCGAGGGCCGGGAGCGCTCGCCCCGGCCCCGCAGAGGCTGTTCTTATTCGCCCGCCTTGGGCGGGGTGTAGTCGCAAAGGGGTTCCGGGGCCATGTAGTTGCCGGACATGGTCTGGGCCCGGGCCCGGCAGCCGCCGCAGACGCGGTGGTACTGGCACACGCCGCACTTCCCTTCATATTCCTCTTTGTTGCGGAACTGGAGAAACTGGCGCGAGGTGCGCCAGATTTCCGGGAACGGCTTTTCGCGCACCTGGCCGCAGTCAAGGTCGAGGTAGCCGCAGGGCTGCACTTGGCCCACGGCCGAGATGAAGCAAAAGCCGGTGCCGCCCAGGCAGCCGCGCGTCATGGCGTCCATGCCGAAGGTGTCCGGGGTGACGGCCAGCCCCTCGGCCTTGGCCCGCTGGCGCATGATCCGGTAGTAGTGCGGGGCGCAGGTGGCCTTCAAGTGCATGCTCGTGGTCTTGCGGAAGTCGTAGAACCAGTTGAGGACTTCCTCGTATTCCTTGGCCGTGATGATTTCGGCCCCGAGCTGGGCGGCCCGGCCGGTGGGCACCAGCAGGAAAATGTGCCAGGCGGCGGCCCCGAGCTTTTCGGCCAGCTTGAAGATCTCCTTGAAGTTCCCCATGTTGTGCCTGGTCACGGTGGTGTTGATCTGGAACTCCATGCCGGCGGACTTCAGGTATTCGATGCCGCGAAGCGCCCCTTCAAACGCGCCGGGCACGCCGCGAAAGTCGTCATGGTCGGCGGCGGTGGGGGCGTCGATGGAGATGGAGCAGCGGGCGATGCCCGAAGCCTTGATCTCCCGGGCGTTTTCCGGGGTGATCAGCGTGCCGTTGGGAGCCATGACGCAGCGCAGGTCGCGGCTTCTGGCGTGGCGCACGAGATCGAAGATGTCGGGACGCAGCAGCGGCTCGCCGCCGGTGAAGATGATGATGGGGCTGCCGGTCTCGGGGAAGGTGTCGATGAGCGCCTTGGCGTCCTTGGTGTCGAACTCGCCCGGCCAGGGATCGAGGCAGGCCTCGGCCCGGCAGTGCTTGCAGGCCAGGTTGCAGGCCCGGGTGACTTCCCAGGCGATGAGGCGCAGGGGCGGCGCGCCGGCCGGGCCGGTCTGGGGCTGGCCGTCCGGATGCCCAAGCGGCTGGCCGCCGGGGTGGCCGTGAGGATGGCCGGAACCTTTGCTGTGGGGATGCTGCATATGGCGTGGGCCGCGACGCGTCGCGGCGTCCTCCTTGGCGGGAATTTGCCGCCGGCTTGGCGGCGACGGTCCGCTCAATATAACGGTTGGGCGGCGCGAGGCAAGGCAGGGGCGGGGACTTGCCCGGGGCGGGTCAAGGCGTTATGGGTTTTTCATGCGACACGCCTGTTCATTGCATGTGCCGGCCAAGTCCGGTTGGAGAGTCCGCCTTGTCGCGGCGGGGCGCTTCCGCGTTGGCCTGCGCACGGCCGGCCTGCGCCGTATCACCCTGCTTGTGCCCGATGCTTCCCTGACGGCGGTGCGCCGGGAAGC
Source organism: Solidesulfovibrio magneticus str. Maddingley MBC34 (assembly GCA_000307955.1). Classification (GTDB taxonomy): domain Bacteria; phylum Desulfobacterota; class Desulfovibrionia; order Desulfovibrionales; family Desulfovibrionaceae; genus Solidesulfovibrio; species Solidesulfovibrio magneticus_A. The sequence goes on from ALAO01000305.1 coordinate 1,712, forward strand.
TCGGCGCGAATCCCTGCTCTTGGCCAGCCAGGAAGACGAAATGAGAACCATGGATTTTCTGGAATCGCTGGTGGAACCCGAGGACTGGGAAGCATGAAGCGGGGCGACGTGGTTCTGGTGGCCCCACCCGGGGATTTCGCCAAACCGCGTCCAGCCGTGGTCGTCCAGACCGACTGCATCAACGACACCCACGCCAGTATCCTGCTGTGCCTGATCACTTCGCACGTGGTTGATGCGCCGCTTTTCCGGCTGACGGTGCAGCCTTCTCCCGCCAATGGTCTGATCAAGGTCTCTCAGATTCAAGCTGACAAACTCTACACCGCCCGGCGGGAAAAAGTCGGTCCGGCCATCGGCCGCATGGACGATACGGTCATGGATCGCCTGGGCAGAGCCCTGGCTTTTGTCATGGAAATCGGCTGAACCTCGCCACTTCCTGATAGTCGCTGAAAGACGTCCTGCTCCAGCCTGCAAAACGCCAACGGCGTCCGGAAGCCTCGCTCCCGGACGCCGTTTCCATGTGGCCGCCGCGCCGCCCTATTTGATCCAGGGCAGCACTTCCTCGGCGAAGTAGGTGATGATCATGTCCGCACCGGCCCGCTTGATGCCCAGCAGCGCCTCAAGCACCGACCGCTTGGGGTCGAGCCAGCCGTTGGCGATGGCGGCTTGGAGCATGGCGTACTCGCCGCTGACCTGATAGGCGGCGATGGGCGTGTCGAAATTGTCCCGCAGGGCCCGCAAGACGTCGAGATAGGGCATGGCCGGCTTGACCATGAGGATGTCCGCGCCTTCGGCCAGATCGGCCGCCGCCTCGCGCAGGCCTTCGCGGAAATTGGCCGGGTCCATCTGGTAGCCCCGGCGGTCGCCGAAGGCCGGGGCGCTGTCGGCGGCGTCGCGGAAGGGGCCGTAGAAGGCCGAGGCGTATTTGACGGCGTAACTCATGATGGGGATGTGGGAGAAGCCGGCCTCGTCGAGAGCTTCCCGGATGGCCGCCACCCGGCCGTCCATCATGTCCGAGGGGGCCACGATGTCGGCCCCGGCCCGGACATGGCTCACGGCCGTCTTGGCCAAGAGTTCCAGGGTGGGATCGTTTCGCACCTCGCCGTGGGCGTCGAGCAGGCCGCAGTGGCCGTGGCTGGTGTATTCGCACAGGCATACGTCGGTGACCACGGTCAGCGACGGATAGGTTTCCTTCAGGCGCGTGACGGCCCGCTGCACGATGCCGTCGTCGGCGTAGGCCCCGGAACCGGCCGGGTCTTTTTTCTCGGGCAGCCCGAAGACGATGGCCGCCCGAAGCCCCATATCCATGGCCTGGCCCACCCGGGCCACCAGCCGCTCCACCGAGAACTGGCTCTGGCCGGGCATGGATTTGATGGGCTTTTCAAAGTCGGCGTCCGGGGTGTCGACCACGAAGTAGCCCTGGATGAGGTCGGCCGGGCGCAGTTCGGTCTCGCGGACCATGTCGCGCAGCCCTGCCGTGCGCCGTAGACGACGGCCACGGTGGAAATCACCGATATTCACGATGCACCTCGTTTTCTGGGAGTTGAATCAATGCTTGCGGACAGGGAAAAAGGCGCTGACGATCTCTTCCACCTGGGACAGTCCCGTCTCGGCCAGTTCGCCCAGGCGCTCGGGGGCGACGCCGATCCGCTCCCAGGCCGGGGCGTCAAGGATGGGCGCGACAAAGGAGGCCGGCGGCGAAATGCCCATGCCCACGGCCATGAAATCGGCCACATGCAAAAGGGCCGGTTCGACGCTGCCGGCGCAGCTGGCCGGCTTGTGATGGCAGGCCACGCAGGACACCAACGCGTCGGGGAACTTCCAGGCCCGCAGCAGCAGCCCGCCGACCAGCGGATGGGAAAAACCCATGACCTCTTCCTCGGCGGCGTAGAGCGGCAAGCCGTTGGCCTTGGCGTAGTAGATGGCCTCCACGGCCGCGTGGGGCATTTTTTTAAAAAGCACCAGCCGGCCGATGTCGTGGAGGATGCCGGCCACGAACAGCCGCTCGGCCCCGCCCTGGCCGGCGGCCGCGCCAAGCAGCCGGGCGTAGACGCCCACGGCCACGGAATGCTCCCAGAACGTGCGCATGTTGATCAGTTCCGGGGGAATGTCCTTGAAGGCGTTCATGGCCGAGATGCCGAGCACCAGGGTGGAGATCTCCTGGCCGCCGATGACCATGACCGCCCGGGAAATGGAGTCGATGCGCTGGGGCAGGCCGTAAAACGGACTGTTGACGAGCTTTAAAAGCTTGGCTGAAAGGCTCGTGTCCTTGCTGACGACGTCGGCCACCTGGCTTGGCGAGCTGGTGGGCGAATCGAGGATCTGGCGGATCTTGAAATAGATGTCCGGGAAGGACGCCAGCTTGACTTCGCTGGTGACGATGTCCTTGACGTTGCCTTCCTCGCGGAAAAACATGTCGGGCATGGACTCGGCCCGGGGATTGGGAAAAATATCGGGCAGAAGCGGCGCGCCAGCGGCCAGCTCCAGAGCCTGGCGCAGCACGGCGGCTTCGTAGACGGCGGCCACGGCCGGATGCTCGACGTCATTGGCGGCAAAACGCCGGACCACGTACTGGGCGCTGGCTTCGATCAAGGCCGGGTCGAGATTGGCCGCGCTGGCCATGGCCTCGTCCTGGCCCGTGCCCACGTCGGCCTGGACCACGCCGCGACGCCGCAGGCTGGCGATATGGCTTTCGGTAAGGACGATCCCCTTGGGCAACAGCATATTGCCGTCCGGCCCCTTGAGATCGGAGGCCAGGGTCATGCCGGATTCCAGGGCGTCCACAGGCAACCAGGCCACGGTCTCCCCCTTGCCGGCCGCACATGCCGAACGGCGGCCAGTCGTAACCGCAACACTATTCCTTTTTCCTGTGCACGGTCAACCGGGGAAGAGGCTTTACAGACCGGCGGCCCGGGCGTATGAAGCCGCCGGGTAAAAACACGGCCGCCCGGCCAGCAAGGGGATGCGAGATGAGCGCCACAGCCGCCACTGTCAAGAAAGCCAAGGAAATCGAGACCGTTGCCGCCGACATGAACCTCTCCGCCGAAGAGCGTCTGGCCATCGCCGTCGAGGCCCTGACCGCCATCGTGGCCGAGAACGACCTGACCTGCATGCGGGCGCTTTTCCGTATGCGCCGCCGGGCCGAAGTCGCCCTGGCCCGCGTCGCCGCCGCCGACCATCCCCGCCACTAGGCGGCTCCCGATCCGGCGGCCGCGTCTCGCCGCCGCCACCGTCTCTCCAATTTTCCAGGCAGGCCGCGACCCGGCCACGCTTTCCCCCGGTCCGCCCGACCGGACGTCTGCTTCATTGCCCGACGACGGCCGGTCTTGCCGGCGACGGCGACTGCACACGCGCCAGGCGTTGGTGGCCGATCCTGGCGCGGCCGCGGCCGGACCAGGCGTCCCCGCCACGACGGCCCTCGCCCCGAAATGCGACGGGCGTCCGCCCCCCTAGGGAGACGGACGCCCGGCTGACGCGTCGCCTACGCGGCCATGTTCAATGCCTGAGGCTCATCTTGTAGACGAGGGTCCCAAGCAGGGCCAGAAACACCAGCGCGCCAAGGATGGCGCCGACATCCATCAGACTCATGTCCGACTCCTCGGGGGGTGTCCCCAAGTCGCCGACGGGCGGCTGCCGTCGTCCGCCGGGTTTGCGTCCGGCGATCTCGTGCGGCGTCCGGGGCCCGGGCGGGCGGAGGCGGGTCCGGGTCTCGTCGATCAGGCGCTTGCCCCAGGGGCGGGCGTCCGGTCACAGCGGAAACACGAGGGCGTTGGTTGCGGGCGTTGTCTCTTCCAGGGCCGTTTCGCCTTTTCCACGCCGGGCTGGCCCGCCGCCAGGCAACGGCGCTCTTTGAGAGACGCCCCGAATCCGGCGGTCGACCACAAGCCCCGGGTACGCCCGGCCCGGTCCCCTGGCAAGGTTTTCTTGGGAAAAAAATCACAGCCCCGGCCAGGGAACATCTCAACTTCTTGTTGCTGTTGATGAATTATTTCCAAAAGAAATATTCTGCCCGTTGATCCACCGTGGAGACGACGACGGACCACGCCGCACCTCGTAGGCCCTGTCGGTCGCCGCCCGGCCGTTGGCCCGGCAGGCAGGCCGGACGAAAGGCCCGCGAGCCCGGAGCGTCTCTCCCGAGACGCCGGCTCGTGGCCGTTTACCCCGAATCCCCAAAAAGATGCGGCGGCGCACAGGTCGTGCACCGCCGCTTATGAAGTCCCTATGCGCTCGCGCCCGGATCAATCCTCGGCGCGAATCTCGTCGTCGGTCAGGTAGCAGGCCGGATCGGGCGCCCAGACGTCGTCGTAAACGGCCTCGGCCCGGGCCCGGAAGTTGCCGCCGCAAATCGACAGGTAGCGGCAGGTGGCGCAGCGGCCCTTCACGTATTTCTTCTTGTCCTTGAGCTTGGCCAGAAGCTCGATGTTCGGGTCGTCCCAGATCTCGGAGAACGGACGCTGCCGCACGTTGCCGAAGACATGGTGCCGCCAGAACTGGTCGGGATGGACCTTGCCGTCCCAGGAGATGCAGCCGATGCCCCGGCCGGAGTTGTTGCCTTCGTTAAAGGACAGCAATTCCATGACGTCGGCGGCGCGGGTCGGGTCCTCGCGCAGCAGGCGCTGGTAGACGTAGGGGCCGTCGGCGTGGTTGTCGACGGTGAGGACTTCCTTGGGCATCCCGGCGTCATGCAGGGCCTTGGTGCGGTCCATGATGAGGTCCACCAGCGCCCGGGTGGCGGCGTGGTCGAGGTCCTCGGCGATGAGTTCCGAGCCCCGGCCGGAGTAGACCAGATGGTAAAAACAGATGCGCGGCACTTCGCGTTCGCGCAAGAGGTCAAACAGCAGCGGCACTTCGGAAGCGTTGCGCTTGTTGATGGTGAAGCGCAGGCCGACCTTGAGGCCCTCGTTCTGGCAGTTCTCGATGCCCTCCAGGGCCTTTTTAAACGAGCCGGCCACGCCGCGGAACTTGTCGTGGACCTCTTCGCCGCCGTCCAGGGAGATGCCAACGTAGGACAGGCCCACGGACTTGAGCTCCCGGGCCTTGTCGCGGGTAATGAGCGTGCCGTTGGTGGAAATGACGGCCCGCATGCCCTTGGACACGGCATGGGAGGCCAGCTCGGTCAGGTCCTTGCGCACCAGCGGCTCGCCGCCGGAGAAAAGCATCACCGGCGCGCCGTAGGCGGCCAGATCGTCGATCATGGCTTTGGCTTCGACGGTGCCGATGTCGTCCTTGCCTTCGGGGTCCACGGCCTTGGCGTAGCAGTGCACGCACTTGAGGTTGCACCGGCGGGTCATGTTCCAGACCACGACGGGCTTTTTGTCCTTGGAAAATTGCAGCAGGTGCGACGGGAGCTTGCCGGAATGGCGACCGTAGCGCAGGGCGTCGGAAGCCTCCACGCCGCCGCAGTAAAGCTTGGATATGCCGATCATGAGGAGTCCTTTGTTCGATGGGTGGGATGGGCCTATAATACATTTTGCCGGCCGGCGGTAGGGGCCGGCCGGGAGAAAAACCCGGCCGGCCCACGGCGAATGGATTGGCGGGCATAAGGCGTCAGGCCGCCCGCAACCCATGACGGCGGTCACGTTTTACGGGCGGCCTGTCCAGGGGTTAGCCAACGCCTCGGTCGCGTCGGACAAGGGGAAAAAGCCTCAGGCCCGGGGCGCGGCCCCCTTGGGCGGGAAGGGCTTGATGCCCCAGATGTCGCGGGCGTACTCGCGAATGGTGCGATCCGAGGAGAACGTGCCCATGCGGGCCACGTTGAGCGCGGCCTTGCGCATCCAGACGTGGGGGTTGGCGTACTCCATGCCGATGCGCTCATGGGCGTCGAGATAGGTCATGAAATCGGCCAGATGCAGGTAGCGTTCGTTTCGAGACAGGAGCTTTTCGAACATCCAGTGGAACACGGCCGGCTCGTCCGGGGAAAAGCGCCCGGCCGACAAAGCGTCGAGGACCCGGCGGATTTCCGGGTGCTTGCGGTAGTATTCCCAGGGGTCGTAGCTGCCTTCGCCAAGCATCCGCTCCACCTCGGGCGTGGTCAGCCCGAAGAGGTAGAAGTTCTCCGCGCCCACGGCCTCGCGGATCTCGATGTTGGCCCCGTCCAGGGTGCCTACGGTCAGCGCGCCGTTTAAGGAAAACTTCATGTTGCCCGTGCCCGAGGCCTCGGTGCCGGCGGTGGAAATCTGTTCGCTGACGTCGGCGGCCGGGATGAGCTTTTCGGCCAGGGACACCCGGTAGTCGGCGGCGAAAACCACCTTGATCCAGTCGCTGGCCCGCTTGTCGGCGTTTATCACCCGGGACAGGCGGCAGATGAGGTGGATGATCTCCTTGGCCTCGAAATAGCCCGGCGCTGCCTTGCCGGCGAACACGTAGACGCGCGGGGCCGGCGGCGTATAGCCGTCCTCGGTCACGCGCAGATAGTCGTGGATGACGTGCATGGCGTTTAACAGCTGGCGCTTGTATTCGTGGATGCGCTTGGCCTGCATGTCAAAAACGGCGTCGGGCGAGACCACGACGCCGGTGGTCTTGGCGAAATAGTCCGCCAGCTTGGCCTTGGCCGCCCGCTTGACCCCGGCGAAGCGCTCCCGAAACGTCGGGTCCTCGGCCAGGGGGGCGAGCTTTTGCAGCTCGTCAAGGTCGGTGATCCAGGCGTCGCCGATGGCTTCGCTGATGAGCCCGGCCAGGCCGGGGTTGGCCTTGTACAGCCACCGCCGGGGCGTGATGCCGTTGGTCTTGTTGTTGAATTTGCCGGGCCACAGGGCGGCGTAGTCCGGGAAGAGCACTTTTTTGACCAGCTCGGAGTGGAGTTTGGACACGCCGTTGACCGAGTGCGAACCGAGAACGGCCAGATGGGCCATGCGCACCTGTTTGCCGCCCGATTCCTCGATGAGCGACATGCGCCGGATTTTCGCCTCGTCGGTGACGCCCGAGACGCGGATGGAATCGAGGAAGCGGCGGTTGATCTCGTAGATGATCTGCAAATGGCGCGGCAGCACCTTTTCCATAAGCTCCACCGACCACATCTCCAGGGCTTCGGGCATGAGCGTATGGTTGGTGAAGGCCAGCGTGCGGGTGACGATGTTCCAGGCCCGGTCCCAGGGCACCCGGCGTTCGTCGACCAGAAGCCGCATGAGCTCGGCCACGGTCAGGGCCGGGTGGGTGTCGTTGAGCTGGATGGCGGTGAATTCCGGCAGTTCCTCGATGTTGCGGTTTTGTTTGAGGAAGCGGCGGGTGATGTCGCGGATGGAGCAAAAGACCAGGAAGAACTCCTGCACCAGACGCAGCTCCTTGCCAAAGGAGATGGATTCGCTGGGGTAGAGCACCTTGGAAATGAGTTCGGAATAGACCTTCTGGTGGATGGCTTTGATGTAGTCGCCCTGGTCAAAGATCTGCATGTTGAAGTTGTCGGTGGATTTGGCGGCGAAAAGGCGCAGGTAATTGACGGTGCGGTCGCCGTAGCCCACGATGGGGATGTCATAGGGCACGCCGACCAGGTCCTGCCAGTCCACCCACAGGGGCAGGTAGCCGCCGTCCGGGCCTTGGTGGTCCTCCACCCGGCCGTAGAGCGGCACGATGACGGATTGGTCGCGGCGCTCCAGTTGCAGGGGCATGCCTTCGGCCATCCAGTAGTCCGGCCGCTCCACCTGGCGGTCGTTTTCGATGGACTGCTTGAACAGCCCGTATTCGTAGTGGATGCCGTAGCCGCAGCCCGGCATGTCCAGCGTGGCCAGGGAGTCGAGGAAGCAGGCGGCCAGGCGGCCCAGCCCGCCGTTGCCCAGGGCCGGATCGCGCTCGTGCTCGCGGATTTCCTCCAGGGAAAAGCCCCAGGACTGGAGCAAGCCGGCCATGTCGCCCTGCAGGTTCATGTTGTAGACGTTGTTGCCCAGGCACCGGCCGAGCAGATACTCGATGGACAGGTAGTACATGCGTTTGGCCCGGGATTCGCGGTAGCGGTCGCGGGTTTCGAGCATCCGGTCGACCAGCCGGTCGCGCAGGGTCAGGGCCATGGCCGTGGCCACGTCGCGGCAGCCGGCCTCCTGGCCGCGTTTCCCAAGGGAATGGGCGACATGTTCGCGGATGGAGCAGGACAGATCGTCGGCGTCGAGGCCATGTACGGGGCAGGATGCGACAGGCATGCGGTCCTCCGGGACGGGGCTTGAGTCTTAGCCGGACCATAGCAGCAAAAAGGACGCCCTGTCCAACCGGACGCTAAACTCCGCCCGAACCGTGGCCGATAAGTGACGAGGAGCGGGAAATTTCCCCTCAAGGAGGCGACATGGACGCGGTGAACGGCGGCAGCGCCAAACCCACGACTTCGGCCCTGGACCTGCAAACCATGGGCGCGCAGGTGGTGACCAAGACCCTGGACAAGCTCAACACCGACGCCAACGGCAAGGTCGACGCCGACTACGATTTTCAGACCAAGGTGCTGTCCGGCATGGGCAAGGGCGTGCACGTCAACACGTCCGCCTGAGGCGGGCGAAGCCTTTTTCCTCCAGGGGCGCGGCACGGAATCTTCCCGGCCGCGCCCCTTGCTTTTCGGGCCGCCTCGTCGCACCCTTCCCCCATGGCCGTGATCCTCCACCTCGACATGGACGCCTTTTTCGCCTCCGTGGAACAGCACGACGAACCTTCCCTCAAAGGCAAACCCGTCATTATCGGCCACCACCACCGGGGCGTGGTCTCGGCCGCTTCCTACGAGGCCCGGGTCTACGGCGTGCGTTCGGCCATGCCCGTGTCCGAAGCCAAACGCCGCTGCCCCCATGGCGTGTTCCTGCCCGGCAACCGTCGCCGCTACAGCGAAGTCTCCCGCCTCGTCATGGCCACCCTTGGCCGGTTTTCCCCGCTGGTCGAACCCGCCTCCATCGACGAGGCCTACGTCGACATCACCGGCTGCCAGACCCTTTTCGGGCCGCCCGAAACCATGGCCCGGGCCATGAAGGCCGCCATCCGCGAGGCCACGGGCTTGCCCTGTTCCGTTGGCGTCGCGCCGGTCAAATTCATCGCCAAGATCGCCTCGGACTATGACAAGCCCGACGGGCTGACCATCGTCACCCCGGAAACCGCCCTGGATTTCCTCGGCCCGCTGCCCGTGTCCAAGATCCCGGGCGTGGGCAAACGCGCCGAGGAGACTCTCGCCCGCCTGGGCATTCGGCTGGTGGCCGACATCCGCCGCCACGAGCCGGAATTTCTGGCCCGCCACTGCGGCAAATGGGGCCTGGACCTCTACAACAAGGCCCACGCCCGGGGCAGCGCCGTGGTCAGCACCGACCGCGAAGCCAAGTCCGTCAGCGCCGAAAACACCTTCGAGGCCGACACCGCCGACCGCGACATCTTGGCTGCCTGGCTCCTCAAACAGGCCGAACGCGTGGGCCGCGAACTGCGCCAGGAAGGTCTTCGCGGCCGCACCGTCACCATCAAGCTCAAGTTCAACACGTTTCGGCAGATCACCCGCAGCCGCACCCTGGCCGAACCCACCGCCTCGGACAGCGCCATCTTCGAGACCGCCCGGGCGCTGCTTAACGCCGAACCCCTGCCAAACCCCCTGCGACTCATCGGCGTCGGCGTCTCCCAGTTCGGCGAAACGCCCCGCCAGCTCGCTCTCCTCGAACCGCCCGGCAAAACGCAAGCCCGCCACGACGCCAAGATAGACGCCGCCCTGGACCGCATCCGCGACAAGTTCGGCAAGGCCGCCATCATGCGGGGGCGGTTGTTCGAGCATGAGCGCAAAGGGGAAAGGAAAGAGGAGTAAGAGGCCTCCGGCGGCCGGGGGGATGATCCCCCCGGACC
>ALAO01000306.1 GCA_000307955.1 Solidesulfovibrio magneticus str. Maddingley MBC34
CGGCCAGGCCATCGCCGGCATCCAGCGCGGCACGGCCGACGCGGTCTCCCGGGTGGAGCGGGCCGTGTCCAAGGTCGAAACGGCTTCGGGGCTGGCCGAGAAGTCCGAGGCGGCCCTGACCGAAATCGTTTCCGTGGTGGAGGCGGCCGGCGACCAGGTCCGGGCCATCGCCACGGCGGCCGAACAGCAGTCGGCCACCTCCGAGGAAATCAACCGGGCGGTGGACTCCATCAGCTCCATAGCCAACGAAACGGCCCAGGCCATGCAGCAGTCGTCCCAGGCGGTGTCCGACCTGGCCCGGCAGGCCCAGGAACTCAACGGCCTGATGGTCAGTCTTGGCGGCGCGGACAGCGCGCCAAAGGCCCTTGGCCGATAAAATTCGTCGGGAATCGATTTTCCCGAACAACCGGTCCAAGGCCGCCGCCGGCTCCGGGAGCATCCCCTGGAGACAGGTTAAAGGGGCCTGGGAAGCCGTTTTGCGCCGGTCCGGGAGCCTTGTCAGGCGCCCGGACCGGTTTGCCTTTTTCGGACGTTGCGGCTAATGGGATTTTTTCCTTTGGGATTGGCTTTACCGGATTTCCCGGTCGGCTTTCCCGCACGACAGCCAATATATCGCGGGGAGCGTTCCCGATGATTCCGGCCGGGTTATCCCGAGGCCGGGCGCTATGGACCTATCCCCCGCGCAAGGAGGCGCGACATGCGCATTCTGGTGGTCGGCTCCGGCGGCCGTGAGCACGCCCTGGCCCATACCCTGCTTAAAAGCCCCGACGTGTCGGCGGTCATCGCCGCGCCGGGCAACGGCGGCACCGCTTCCTGCGGCGAGAACGTGCCGCTTAGCGACACCGACGTGCCCGGCATCGTGGCCCTGGCCAAGGATCGGGGCATGGATCTCGTCGTGGTCGGCCCGGAAGCGCCGCTGGTGGCCGGGCTGCGCGACGCCCTGGAAACCGCCGGCGTGCCCTGCTTCGGCCCCGACGCCTACGCCGCTCAGCTGGAGGGCAGCAAAGCCTTTGCCAAGGACGTCATGACCGCGGCCGGCGTGCCCACCGCCGCCTACGCGTCCTTCACCGATGCGGCCAAGGCCCGGGCCTATGCCCAGGATCTCGGCCGGCCCGTGGTGGTCAAGGCCGATGGCCTGGCCGCCGGCAAGGGCGTTACGGTCTGCACGCAGACGGCCCAAGCCCTGGCCGCCATCGACGAAGCCATGGTGGACAAGGCCTTCGGCGCGGCCGGCGGCACCGTGGTCGTGGAAGAAATGCTCGTGGGCGAGGAAGCCTCGTTCCTGGCTTTTTGCGATGGGACAACCGCCGTGCCCATGACCGCCTGCCAGGACCACAAGGCGGTCTTCGACGGCGACCAGGGCCCCAATACCGGCGGCATGGGCGCTTACTGCCCGGCCCCGGTGCTGCCGCCCGCGCGCTACGCCGAGATGATGGATCTGGTCATCCATCCGATTTTAAAGGAGATGGCCAAGCGCGGCCATCCTTTCACCGGCATCCTCTATGCCGGGCTCATGATGACCGAGGCCGGTCCCAAGGTGCTCGAATACAACGTCCGTTTCGGCGACCCGGAGTGCCAGCCGCTGCTCATGCGCCTGGCTAGCGACCTGCCGGCCATTATGCTGGCCTGCCGGGCCGGCAAGCTTGCCCCGGAACTGGTGCGTTGGTCGGACAAAAGCGCCCTGTGCGTGGTCATGGCCGCGCCGGGCTATCCGGGCAGCTACCCCAAGGGCATGCCCATCACCGGCATCGAGGCGGCCGAGGCGGCCGGCGGCGGACTGGTCAAGGTGTTCCAGGCCGGCACGAAGCTCGAAGGCGGCCAGGTCGTGACCTCGGGCGGCCGGGTGCTCGGCGTGACGGCCCTTGGCGACGGACTGGCCCAGGCCAAGGCGACGGCCTACCGGGCTGTGGAGAAATTGCATTTCGACGGGGCCTTTTGCCGCCGGGACATCGGCGACAAGGGCCTTAAACGGGAGGGAAAATAGATGCGCATCGCCATTTTGATCGGCTCCATGTCCGACGAAGAGAAAATGCGTCCTTGCTCCAAGGTCCTTGATTCCTTGGGCATCGAACATATCTTCACCGTCACCTCGGCCCACCGCACCCTGGAGCGCACCGAGCGGGTCATCCGCGAGTGCGAGGCCCGGGGCTGCCAGATATTTATCTGCGCGGCCGGCCTGGCCGCCCACCTGGCCGGAGCCGTGGCCGCGCGCACCATAAAGCCTGTCATCGGCGTGCCCCTGTCCGCCCCGGGTTCGGCCCTAGGCGGGCTGGACTCCATGCTCTCCACCGTGCAGATGCCCCCGGGCTACCCGGTGGCCACCGTGGCTCTGGACGGGGCCGGCGCGAAAAACGCCGCCTGGCTGGCCGCCTCCATCCTGGCCCTTGGCGACGCCGAACTGGCCGGTCGCATCCGCGCCGCTCGCGAAGGCTTTGCCAGCGACGTGGAGACCGCCGCCGCCAAGCTCGGCAGCAAGCTGTAGCCGCGCTTTTTTTCCGGCAAAAGGCCCGGACCGACGCGC
>ALAO01000307.1 GCA_000307955.1 Solidesulfovibrio magneticus str. Maddingley MBC34
AGGCCCCCAGCCGCCGGAGGCATCTTAATCTCTTCTACTCACCGTGGGCCAAGCGGTCCCAGGCCAGGGCGCGGGCTTTTTCGGCTAGCTGGAGCATTTCGGGCTTGGACACCTGGTCGTCGGCTCCGACGGCTTCGCCTTTGTGGCGCAGGCTGTCGGTAATGAGCGAGGAGAAAAGGATCACCGGCAGGCGTTTGAGGACCGGGTCCTCCTTGACCTTGCGGGTGAGGCTATGGCCGTCCATGGCCGGCATTTCGATGTCGGACACGAGGATATGGCAGAAATCGGTGATGGGGCGGTTATCCTTGGCGGCGGCGTCTTTCCATTCCACGAGCTGGTCCCAGGCGATACGGCCGTTGATGGTGCGGGTGACCTCGAAGCCGGCTTTTTCCAGCGACGTGCCGATCATGCGACGGATGGTGGTGGAGTCGTCGGCGATAAGCGCCTTGAAAATCATGTCCTTGTCCGGCAGCTCTTTTTGGCGTTCGACGAAGACGACCTCGTCGAGTTCCTTGAGGGCCAGTTCCGGATTGAGATCGGCCACGATCTTTTCCATATCGAGGATAAAGACCACGCGCGTGTCGAGTTGCACTACGCCCGTGACCGAGTTGCCGGAATAGGTCTGCACCTGGATGCTTGGCGGCTCGATCTGTTCCCAGCTCAGGCGATGGATGCGGGTGACGCCGGAGACGCGAAAGGCGCTGACCACCCGGTTGAACTCCGTCACCACCACCTTGTCCGAGGCGTTGCGGGAGCGGTCCTTGCCAAGCCACAGGCTGAGGTCCACCAAGGGCACGACCTTGTCGCGCAGGTTGAAGGTGCCAAGCACGCAGGGGTGCGGCGTTTGCGGCATCTCCGTGACTTTGGGAAGACGGATTATCTCCAGCACCTTGGCCACGTTGACCCCGTAATATCCGGTGTACGTCTTGCCGGACGGGGTGGGTTCCTCCAGATAAAATTCAACGATTTCGAGTTCGTTGGTGCCGGATTCCAGGAGGATATTGGTATTGCTCATGCTGGCGTCGCTCCCCTAAGCGCGGCGGGCCGTCATATTGACGGGAAAGTGGCTTGACTGTTCATCTATGCACTAGGCCTGACAAAATGCAAGCATGGATCGACGGATAATAGCCCTTTGACAGCAGCCGTTTTTTTCGCAACAAAAGGGTATATGGAATCCCTGCCGCCAAGGACTGTAACGCGGTTGTATCCGAAGAAAACCAAGCAGCGACGTCTGTTGCGTGCCGTTTTGGCGGCGTTCGCCCTTCTGGCCCAGGCCCTGACGCCAGCGGCGGGACAGGCCCAGGAGCCCTTGTCGCTTCTCGTCTTTGACCGCCCTCCGTATTACCAGCTGCAGCATGGTCAGCCTTCGGGCGGTTTTTTGCTCACCACGGCTCTGAACGTCTTTGCCCAGGCCGGCATCCCCGTGACGGTGCGGGAGATGCCGCCGGGTCGCGTCGTGGCCATGCTCAAGGACGGCCCAAGCCGGGCCTGCGCCGTGGGTTGGTACAAGACCACGGAACGCGAGGCCTTTGCCCGCTTCAGCGAACCCCTCTACCGCAACCAGCCAACCACCGTGGCCGTTCGCGCGACGTTGCCCGTGCCCGAGACCTGCAGCCCCTTCCTGGCCGACCTGCTGGCCGCGGGATGGCATTGGGGCCTGCGCGAAGGCTTCTCCTACGGCGCGGAGTACGACCAGCTCCTGGCCGCGTATCCGACGACCAAGCGTTTTGCCGACACGGCCCACATGGTCGAACTACTGGCCAAGGACCGGCTGGACGCCATTCTGGTCGAACCCGAGGAACTGGCCTGGATTTTGGCCGCCAAGCCCGCGTTGCGCAAACATATCCGCATCGTGCGCCTGGCCGATTCCCCCCTTGGCGGACGCCGCCACATCATGTGCGGCCTGGGCGTCAGCCCTGGGGAAATGGCCCGCCTCGACGCCGCCATTGAAAGCTACCGCGCCACGCCCCAATACCAGGGCCTCATCGACGTCCTGCGCCTGACGCCATAAGGGAAAGGCGGGGGACGACGCTTGCGCCGCGTCCACGAAAAGCGCCTCGGGCGTTTCGTGGACAACAAACCAAAAAACATGGATTTTTCTTAAAAAAACTATCGTTTTTTTAGGACGCGACGCTAGAATTTGCGGTCCAGCAGCAGATGGGAGAAGTAGCCCAGCACCGTGGCCGCGTAATAGGGCAAAAATGGCTTCCACGGCAGGCCTAAAAGCAGCATTGGCGCGAGCAGCACCGAACTCGGGATGAGCAAAGCCGCCCACCACGAGTGAGTCCAGCCGCGATGGGAGCCTATGGCCGGCAGCAGGGCGCAAAAGCCCAGCACCGCCGCATAGCGGTACTGCTCCCGGAAGATGAGGAAGGCGTCCACCACCAGGGCCGCGCCGTAAAAAATGCGTCGCCCCTTGGAATCAGTGTCCACGTCCGGGAAAAGTCCACCCAGCACGGAAAAAAGCCCCAGGCAGACCATGGTCTCGAACCCGGGCCGATACACGCCCAGCCACGACGTGGCGGCCAGCGCCCCGCCGGTCACCGTCGCCGCGCCGACTATATGCGTCTTGTACCCCGGCATGGGCGTCTCCCTCGTGTCGCGTCCACGAAAAGCGCACGGGCTTTTCGCAGACAACATAGTAAAACCATAAGTTTTTCTTAAAAAATACCGTCGTATTTTTTAAGGGCCGCGACACTAGCACCTCCCGCGCCGACCCGGCAACCGCCGCCATCGCGACGCCCGGCTTGACGCGCCCCGTTCCCCCCGGCTACCACTAGTGATTGCCAACCCCAACCGGAAGCACGCCATGCCCCGCATCGTTTCCCCGGCCTTCAGCCGACTTGCCGCCGCCTTTCTCGTCCTGGCCGTTCTGGTCGCCGCCGCTCCTGCCCGCGCCGCCGGGCCGACCGTCGAACTCTACGTCACGAGCTGGTGCCCCTTTTGCACCAAGACCAAGGCCTATTTCGACGGCAAGGGCATTCCCTACACCATGTACGACATCGACAAGGACGCCACCGCCAACATGCGCTTCAAGCGCTACGGCGGACGTGGCGTACCCCTGGTCATGATCAACGGCCGGGCCGTTTCCGGCTATTCCGTGGCCGAATTTGAAAAGGCCCTGGCCGCGCCGCCCCTGGCTCCGGCCCCGGCCCCGTCCCACCCCAAGATCGCCGTGCCGCAGTAAAGCAGTCCCGGCCGCCACGCGCGGCCTGTATTTCCGCCGCCGGGCAGTCTCTTCGAACTGTCTGTTTTTCTTGGCAACAAGACGCCAACGTTGTTGCCGCCCCGGCCATGCGCCGCTTTTTTCCCCGGGCCGCCGACAGGCCCGGGCATGTCCTCGGGAGCCGTCGTGACTAGTCTTTCCCACCGTTTCAGCCAGCGCGCCAAGAACATCAAGATTTCCGCCACCAAGCTCATGCCCATGCTGGCCAGTGAGGTCGGCGGCTGCGCCTCCCTGGGCCAGGGCGTGCCGTCGTTCGCCACTCCGCCCCATGTGGCCGAGGCCGTCTGCCGGGCCC
Organism: Solidesulfovibrio magneticus str. Maddingley MBC34; assembly: GCA_000307955.1. Taxonomy (GTDB): domain Bacteria; phylum Desulfobacterota; class Desulfovibrionia; order Desulfovibrionales; family Desulfovibrionaceae; genus Solidesulfovibrio; species Solidesulfovibrio magneticus_A. The sequence goes on from ALAO01000307.1 coordinate 3,522, forward strand.
TGGCCGACCAGCCCAGCGCCGGCAAGTATTCACTCCAGCCCGGCATGCCCGAGCTGCGCCGGGCCGTGGCCGATCTGCTGGCCGCCGAAAAACGCCTCATCGCCGACCCGGACCGGGAGATCGCCATCACCGTGGGCGGCATGGAGGCGCTGTTGTGCGCCGTGTTGTGCCTGTGCGAGCGCGGCGACGAGGTCATCGTGCCCGAGCCGTTCTATCCTTCCCATGTGGAGCAGGTGCTCCTGGCCGAAGCCCAGCCCGTCCTTGTGCCCCTGCGCCGCCAGAACTGGAGCCTGGACGCCGAGGCCGTGGCCGCCGCCGTCACCGAGCGCACCCGGGCCATCATTATCAATTCGCCCCACAATCCCACGGGCGCGGTCTTTGCCAAGGACGACCTGCTGGCCGTGGCCGAAGTCGCCCTGACCCACGGCCTGACCATCATCTGCGACGACACCTACGACGCCCTAGCCTATGACGAACCGGCCTTTTCCCTGGCCAGCCTGCCGGAGCTGCGCGACAACCTCGTGGCCGTGGGCAGCTTTTCCAAGCGCTTCGCCCTGACCGGCTGGCGCGTGGGTTTCGCCTTCGCCCCGGAGCCGATCATGGGGCAGATGCTCAAGGTCCACGACTGCACGGCCATCTGCGCCCCGACCCCTTCCCAGATCGCCGCCCTGGCTTCGCTCACCGGCCCCCAGTCGGTCTACGCCGGCTTCATCGACGCCCTGCGGGAACGTCGGACGCGCATCATGGCCCGCCTCGACGCCATGGACGGCCTGGCCTACAACGCGCCGGCCGGGGCATTTTACATCATGGCCCGCTATCCGGTCCCGGGCGCGCCCATGGACGTGGCCACGCGGCTCATTCGCGAAGCCCGGGTCATCACCATTCCGGGCGACAGCTTCGGCCCAGGCGGCGAGGGGAGCCTTCGTCTTTCCTACGGCGCCGAACCGGCCGAGATCGACACCGCCTGTGACCGTCTGGCCGAGTGGTTCGCCCGGCAAGGCTAGTGTCACGTCCCTTAAAAAATACGAGAGTATTTTTTAAGAAAAATAAATGGTTTTAG
>ALAO01000308.1 GCA_000307955.1 Solidesulfovibrio magneticus str. Maddingley MBC34
GGGGGGATTATCCCCCCCGGCCGCCGGAGGCGTCTTTTCCCTTTCACTTTCTCGCGCGATTACGCGTGGCTGTAGCCGCCGGCTTCCTCGCGTCCCAGGGGATGGGTCACGGGATTTTTGGCGAAGTAGGCCAGACAGCGCTCCAGGTCGGCCACCAGCAGGTCGGCCAGGTCGCGGCTGAAGCCGTGGCGCACCAGGGCGCGCATGACCACCAGATCCTGGCGGTTGGCCGGCATGGAATAGGCCGGCACCTGCCAGCCCCGGGAGCGCAGCCGGTCGGACAGATCGTACAGGGTGAAGTTGTGCTTGGCCCCTTCGGTCAGACTCCAGGTCACGGCCGGGATGCCGCCCCGTCCGTCGTAGATCACCGTAAACGGCCCCATCTTGCCGAGGGCCTCACCAAGGTAGGCGGCCGTGTCGTAGCAGGCTTGCTGGACCTTGCGGTAGCCTTCGCGCCCAAGGCGCAGGAAATTGTAGTACTGGGCGATGATCTGGCCGCCGGGACGGGAGAAGTTGAGCGCGAACGTGGGCATGTTGCCGCCCAGGTAATTGACTTGGAATATCAGCTCCTCGGGCAGCTCGGCCGCTTCGCGCCACACCACCCAACCAACGCCCAGCGGGGCCAGGCCGAACTTGTGCCCCGAGGCGTTGATGGACTTGACGCGCTTTAAGCGAAAGTCCCAGGCCAGATCCGGTTCGACAAAGGGGGCCAGGAAGCCGCCGCTGGCGGCGTCGACGTGCACGGGGACGTCCAGGCCGGTCTTGGCTTGCAGCGCGTCCAGGGCGGCGCAGACTTCGGCCACGGGTTCGTACTGGCAGGTGAAGGTCACGCCCAGGGTGGGGACCACGCCGATGGTGTTTTCGTCGCACCGGGCCACGGCCTCTTCGGGCGACATGATCAGGCGGCCCTGTTCCATGGGGATTTCGCGCAGTTCCACGTCCCAGTAGCGGGCGAACTTGTGCCAGCAGATCTGCACCGGGCCGCAGACCATGTTGGGTTTGTCCACGGGCTTGCCCGCAGCCTGCCGGCGCTGCCGCCAGCGCCATTTCATGGCCAGCCCGCCCAGCATGGCCGCTTCGCTGGAGCCGGTGGTGGAGCAGCCAAGGGTGTTGGCCGCTTGGGGCGAATTCCAAAGGTCGGCCAGCATATGGACGCAGCGGGCCTCGATTTCGGCGGTCTGGGGATACTCGTCCTTGTCGATCATGTTCTTGTCCAGGCACTCGTCCATGAGCTTGGCGATTTCGGGTTCCACCCAGGTCTGGCAGAAGGTGGCCAGATTCTGGCGGGAATTGCCGTCCAGCATGAGTTCGTCGTGCACGATCTGATAGATGTCGCGCGGGCGTTGTTCCTGCTGGGGAAAACGGTACTTGGGGATGGCAACGCCAAGATCGGCGGAGGCGTACACGTCGTCCATGAGATCGTCGCGGACGCTGTCTTTCTGGTGCAGGGCCATTATTTCGCTCCTTTTGTCTTGGGTGTCGCGGGCCTGGGCTGTTTGGGCGTAGCCTTGCCGGCGTTGGTGTTCCAGGCGGTTTTCTTGTTGGCGTTAATGAGCAGCGGGAGTCCCACGAAGACCATGAGCCCGGCGGCCACCAAGCCCACGTACAAAGCGGGATTGCCCACCGGCAGGTTGGTCGGCGGGAAAAAGCTCACCAGCAAGGCGAAGGACACCCCGAGCAGCCCCACTCCCGCCACCAGCCCCATGCCGAGGGTTCCGCCGGGCACCTTGTAGGAACGCGGCAGGTCCGGTTGCGTGATCCGCAGCTTGATGGCCGCGAGATACATGAGGATGTACATGACAAGATACAAGGACACGGTCATGGCCGAGAGCACGAAAAAGGCCGTGCTCACGTTGTCCATGATAAAGTAGAGCGAGGCTAAAAGGCTGACGATGACCGCCTGGATGAGCAGGATGTTGACCTGCATGCCCTTGGCGTTGGTCTTGGCCATGAAAGGCGGCAGTTCGCCGCTTTTGGCCGTCTCCAAAAGGCCCCGGCTCGGGCCGCCGACCCAGCTCATGACCCCGCCGATGGCCCCGAACGCGGCGAGAAAGCCCACGACCGGGGTAAGAAAGCCCATGCCGAATTTTTCCAGCAGCAGCTTGAAGGCCTGCATGAGGCCGGCTGTCAGGCTGATTTCCTCGGCCGGAATCACGGCCGCCACGGCCAGGGAACCAAGGGTGAACAGGGTCAGGATGATGCCCGCCGCCAGGAAAAGGCTTTCCGGGAACTGCTTGGGCGGGTTTTCCATCTCGTTGGCATGGACGGCGTGGACCTCCACCCCGGCGAAAAGCAGGATGATGCCGGCCAGGAAGGCCACGCTGCCAAGGCCGGTCAACTGGGGGAAAAACCGGGCGTGGGGCAGGGCCTGGGCGCTCCCCTGGCCCAGGGCCGTCGGAGCCGTGTGCAGGAACTGCAGGGCGTTGCCCTGGTCCACCCATAAAAGGCCCAGGATGATCATGAACACGCCCGGCAGCACCGTGCCCAGCAGCACGCCGTACTTGGTCACCGAATTGGCGAAGGTGGAGCCGGCCAGGGTGACGGCGGTCGCCGCCCAGTAGCACAGCAGGATGACAGCCCCAGTATAAAGACCGTTGGAGGCCAGCGACGGGTCCATGAAGGCATAGGCCAGGGCGCCGGCCGCGAAGCCGAGCACGGTGGGGTACCAGACGACGTTTTGGATCCATTGCAGCCAGATGGCCGTGAAGCCCCAGCGCGAGCCGTAGGCCGCCTTGACCCAGGTGTAGACCCCTCCGCCCTGGTTGCTGAAGGCCCCGCCCAGTTCGGCGGCCACCATGGAGGCCGGCACCAGGAAAAAGATGGCGGAAAAAAGGATGTAGAAGATCATGGACAGACCTTCCTTGGCCATCATGGGCAGACCTCGCAGGCTGACGACGGCGGCCACGGTCATGAGCGTCAGGGTCCAGACGCCGATGGTTTTACGGGATGGGGCAGGCATGGGACTCCTTTGGGTTGGCGACGAAGGCCGTTGGATGCAGGACCGCGTTATTTCGCCCGGGCCAGGGCGTCCTCAAGGAAACGCCGCAGCACGCTTTCGGCCTGATTGTAGGGAACCTTGATTTCCGGGTGGAACTGCGTGCCGTGCACGTGTCCGTCCTGGCGGCGTATGGCCTGGATGTAGCCGGACTCGGCCACGACCTCGAAGCCTTGGGGCGGATCATACACGGCCCAGCCGTGGACTTCCGGCGCGGTAAAGGGCCGGGGCAAATCCTTGAACAACGGATCATCGACCAGGAGATTGATTTTTGAGTATTCTCGCGGCGTTTCCATGGCCGAGATGTCGGAGCGGCCCATGGAGCGCACCCGGGTGTAGCCGGAGGCGAAGGCCAGCATCTGGTTGCCGGCGCAGATGCCGAGGATGGGGACCGGCGCTGCCCGGATGATCTCGTACTCGCCATTATATTCAAACATCGGCAGATCGTTGTAGTCGGCGTTGTTGCCGCTCAGCAGTATCGCCACGGGCTTTTGGGGCAGCGCCTCGTACATGGCCAGGCTCGCTTCATAATAGGGCACGGTCAGGGTCGTCAGTTGGGGAACCATCTCGTGGACGCGCTCGGCCAGCTGGGTGAAGGTGAAGCCGTTGTGCTGGTTGCCGATGATCAGGACATAGGGACCGCTGGGCGGGCTTGGCGTCTCGGGCAGGCCCGGCGAGTACAGCAGGAGTTCGCTCAGCGCTGGGGAATAGCCGGTCCAGGCGCTGATTTCGAGCCGCCAGAAGCGGGCCGAAACACGGTCTACGTCGAGGATAAAGCGATAGGTGTCCCCGTCGGCGACTTTGACGGCTTCTTTCCAGTCCACGCCGTCGGGGCTGGCCAGCCAGCGGAAGGCGACCGGCCAGCCGTCCTTATTGCCGGAATCGGCCAGCATCCAGATCCGGCTGATGGTTCGCGCCGCGCCCAGGTCAAGCTCCACCCAGGCGGTGTCCGATCCCGGAGGCGTGGCCCGCCACTGGGTGGCCAACCCCTGGTCGCTGTAGTCGGTGAGGTTTTTGGGGTCGGAGCCGCTGGAGACCTTGACGCTGACGGGCACGGCCCGGGTCAGGCCCATGAAGGCTTTGTCGCTGGCCACATCCACGGAAAAACGGCTGGTGGCCCATGGCCCCTGCGCACCGGTCTCGTCCACGGCGCGCACCCGCCAATACCAACGGGTCTTGTCCGCCAGGGCTTTGTCCGTCGGGATGGACAGCGCCGTCACGCCCTCGGGGTTTTCCTGCAAAGAGAAAGCGGCGAGGCCGATGGTAAAATCCTTGTCCCGTGCGACCTGAATCTCGTAGGCGCGTTTCCCCTGGCCGCCCGCGGCGTTCTTGAAAGACAGGACAGGCGTCGTCCGGGTGAGGACGACATCAAAGTTTGGATTGGTGTTGAGCTGCGGCTTCGTGATCAAACACGCCGCCGAGACTTGGTCACACAGTATTCCTCCCATGAGGAACCAAAATACCAGAAAGTGTAAAGCGCGGCATTTCACTGGTTTGCCTTTGGCTGGAGGGTGATGGCGACGGGAATTCCAGAAACCGACGCCACAAGATAAAGGCTTTCCCAGGGAGGTATCAGCTTTTTGGGGCAGAAATGGCATTGAATTTGTTCCTACAATAAAGGAAAAGGTAAGACAGTTTCAAGAGGAAATGATGATAAATGTCACGAAGCGGCTACGGAGCAAGAGCAGGCGGCTGTCGTTTTGACGCACCTTTGAGCCGGTCCTGCGGGAAGCCGGCTTGGCGTCGGGCCAGACGGATGATGTCTTGTTTGATCCCAAACTGCGGCTGGGTCTGACCAAAGAGATGATCCAGGAGTACCTTGCGCATCACTCCGAACGTGACCCCAACGACGGGTTCGATGTTGAGCAACTGGCTGCGAAGCCTGCCGGTTCGTAGCTGGACTTTCAGTCCGCTAATTTAAAACCCACCAGCTTCAGCTGGTTGGTTGTTTAGTTCCCACTCGGGATCAACCTCGGCGCTCATTCGCGCCAGCAACCCTTTTTGTTCCAAAACCGCGATGAATTCCCTCATGTCCTTATAGGCCACGGTATATATCTCCTGAGGTAGTGAGCCAGTCGTGGTCGAGACCGCCGGCGTGGAAATAGACGCCCTTGCTCGTGCCGCCGCGCATGATGACGCCGCGTACCGTTTTCTTGGCTGGCTCCCTGGTTTGCGATCTGTTGGAGCTGCCGCCCACCAGTCGTTGGCCGGTCCCGGTTGGCCGTGGCCGCGCCGCCCTTCTCGTTTGGGATAAGAAGGGCGGCGCGGAGGCGCGGGGTTATTTCCTGTCCTTGGCCTTTTCGTAGACGAAACAGGCGTCGGCAAAGGTGTAGGGATAGTCTGGCCGGCGATCGGCCACCCGGCCGAGTTTGGGCCGCAGATTGCCGAAGGCCCGGTAGAGGAGCGGATAGGGCTGGCCGTGGAATTGTTTCAAGATGTCGTGCCACCGGCGCGGCGCTTGCCGGATGTAGTCGGCCATGGCCTCGGTGAGCGCCTCCTCGGTCAGGGGCGTAACCGGGCCGGGGTCGCCCAGGGGGTCGGTCACGGCGCATTTTTCGAAACTGAACATGTCGATGTTGCCGACGATGGGGATGGTGCAGTCAAAGCCAGCCTTGGGCGTGTGCACGGGCGGATGGTTGGTCTGGGCCAGCGGGTCCAGCGGCAGGATGTTGAGGTCCGGGATGATGACCGTGTCTACTTGCGGATTATAGCGCCAGGCTTGGGCCCATTTGACCTGATCGTCGTCGAAGATGTCGATGTCCTCGTCAAAGACGTAGGCCAGCTTGGGAAACCACTGGCGCGAGCAGGTGAGCATGAGCCCTAGGGTCTGCTTGGCGTCGCCGCCGCCGCGCACCTTGATGCGGGCGTAGACGATGTTGTGGCTGCCGCCGTAGGGCGCGTGCACGTCCAGGACCTGGATGCCGGCGTTGACCAGGGCCGTATAGATGTCGGCTTCAATGGTCGGGTCGAAGATCATGAGGTCGGTGCGGCCGGGATGCAGGCCGCCGATGGTGGCGTACTGGTAGATGCCGCCCTTGCGATAGGTGATGCAGTCCACCACGAAGCGACAGTTGGCCGGCAGACCCGAGCCGTAGGTGCCGGTGTATTCGCCGTAGGGGCCTTCGTCGTAGATCCAGCCTTCCGAGGTCATCATGCGGCCTTCGATGACGATCTCGGCATTGGCCGGCACGGTGAGGTCGTTTGTTTCGCAGCGCACCACCTTGGCCGGCTGGCCGTAAAAGCCGCCCAGCACGTCCCAATCGTCCACGCTCGGGAAGGAGTACATGGAGGCGATCTTGTCCAGGGTCGGCCCGCCGATGACCACGGCCACGGGCATGTCCTGGCCGCGCGCCTGGTACTTCTTGGCCAGGATGCGGCCGTTGTGGGAATCGTTGCGCATGTCCACGTTGGTTTCGTTTTTCGACCGGTACATGAACCGGTAGATGCCCCAGTTGATAAGCCCGGTGTCCGGGTCGCGCGAGACCACGTTGGTGTCCTGAATAAAGGCGTGGCCATCGTAGGGGTGATAGAGAAAGAGCGGAAACCGGGTGAGGTCCACGTCGTCGCCCTTGAGGATCACCTCCTTGCAGGGCGCGGTGTCCACCATGACCGGCTTTTCCCGGCGGATGGTCAGCCCGGCGATGGTCTGGCCGAGCTTTCGCGGGTCGCACTTCATGGCGTGGGCGTACTGCTCGCGGGTGCAGTAGGCCCCGGCCAGGAACTGAAACTCGCAGTCCTTGACCTTTTCCACCAGCACGGCCTTGTCCGGGTGGGCCTCCATGACGGCGGGCAGCTCGTCCACCCGCTTCTCTTCGGTGATGCGGACCAGCTGGCCGATGGCCTCCAATTCAACGACGAAAGCGGCAAGATCCTGCTGGGGCATGACAACCTCGCGTGCTGCGCCGCGCCGCCGGGAGGCAGCGGCGCGGGAAAAGGTGATGGCGTCGGGGCGTTAGCGGGCGCTGCCGGACCAACGGCGAAACAGGTCATGGGGGATGGCGAACTGATCGAGAATCTTGCCCACGGTCTGGTCCACCACGTCCATGATGGTTTGCGGGCCGTGATAGAATGACGGCATGGGCGGCAGGATGACCGCTCCCATCTCGGCCAGGGCGGCCATGTGGCGCAGATGCCCCAGATGCAGCGGCGTTTCGCGGGGCACGATAACGAGCTTGCGGCGCTCTTTGAGCGTCACGTCGGCGGCGCGC
>ALAO01000309.1 GCA_000307955.1 Solidesulfovibrio magneticus str. Maddingley MBC34
GCCCGCCCGATCTCACGGCGCAATTTTGCGCTCAGTGCCCGGCAAGGGTGTCGCCAGCACCGACGCTCCCGGCCTGCTCTAAGCATCTCTTACCCCAGGTCGTCAGCACCGATGACGCTATTCCGTCGCCTGCACCGACGCTATTTCGGCCCACCGTCCAGACCAACCGCCACAGCGCCACGCACAGCGCCTTTCCTGGATTGGCCTAGGGTTTTCTTGGACACCAACTTGGCGGTATGAATCTGCCGTTCAGGAGGTGTCGTATGAAGATCGAGGAAGGAGCGCCCAAGCGATTCTGGGCGCGTCACAAGACCCAGGCCGTGCTCCGGCTGCTTCGAGGCGAGGACATAGACTTGGTGAGCCGGGAGTTGGGGGTGACCGCCGCGGCGTTGTCCCAGTGGCGCGACACGTTCCTTGAGGCCGGGGAATCGGGCCTGAAGCCGCAACCGGCCAAGGAATCCGTGGAAGTCGGCCGGCTCCGGGAGAAGATCGGCGAGCAGGCCATGGAAAACGAGCTGCTTCGCGAGAAGATTGCCCGGCTGGAGCAGAACCGCCCTTTGGCCCGGGGGAGGTCGAGGAAATGAGCCAAGCCGCCTCGGCCTCCACAGGGAAGAACTACGGGCTGGCGCTGGTCTGCCGTATCTGGTCGCTCCCTCGTTCCACGGTCTACTGGCGACGTCGGAGCGCGGTCGAGGCTGCTCCAGCCAAACGACGTGGCCCTCAAGGCGGGCATAGCGATGCGGCCCTGGTTGAGCACATCAAGGCCGAGATTCGGGAAAGCCCTTTTCACGGCGAGGGGTATCGGAAGGTCTGGGCTGGCCTTCGGGACAAAGGCATCAGGACTTCACCGGCGCGGACGTTGCGCCTCATGCGCGAAAACGTGCTCTCGGCCTACAAGCGACCTGGCCGACCCCATGGCCCCAAGGCCCATGATGGAACGATCAAGACGCAGCGCGTGGACGAGATGTGGGGCACGGACATGACCGCAACGCTTACCGTCGCGGAAGGCAACGCCGCCATATTCTTCGCTATCGATCATTGTTCACTGGAACTGGTCGGCATCCATGCCGCCAAGCGCGGCACGCGGTTCGAGGCCTTGGAGCCGATCCGGCAGGGCGTGCGCCACAGCTTCGGTGCTTTCGGTCAGGATGTGGCCCAAGGGCTGACCTTGCGGCACGACCACGGCAGTCAGTTTATCGCCGAGGACTTTCAGCAGGAGATCGCCTTTCTCGGCATCAAGGATTCGGCGTCCTACGTGCGTGAGCGAACATCTTGCCATTTCAAGCCCTGGGCCAAAAAGGCCAGTCTTGCACGCTCTGAAGCAGAAAAGATGGGGTACGCGGGTTGAGGTAGATTCCGGTACAGTCCCCCGTTGACTTTTGCCGCCTATCCGACCAAAAATAACAGCAAGTTAAACTTCGTCGCATGTCTTGAAGACCATGCGTCCAACGCCAGACTGCAATGTCATGCCCTCCTGCTCTTTACAGGCGTTCCAGATCTTTCCCGCAATTCAACCGGAGCCACGCCATGCCACCCTCCCCTCCGCCCGCTACAAGTCCCGCCCCGGCCGCCTTCAAACAGATGGGCCTTACCTCGGCCGTCGCAATCGGCATTGGCGGTATGGTTGGCGGCGTCTACGCCATCATCGGTTCGGCCGCAAAGGTTGCCGGCTCGGCGTGGTATGGTTCGAGGCGGCGTCTACGCCATCTTCGGTTCGGCCGCAAAGGTTGCCGGCTCGGCCATGTGGCTCTCCTTCCTGGCTGGCGGCATGGTCGCCTTGGCCGCCTCATATAACTACGCCAAACTCGGTGCGGGATCAGTCGCCATGCCGCAGCCATTGACCGACTATGCCGCAATCCTGCGCCACCACGCCCTGTACCAGGGCGGGAAAACCGCTATCCACTATGGTGAAACGAGCCTCTCCTATGCCGCGCTCGCCGACAACGTCGCGCGCTTTGCCGGCCTGCTCCTCTCTCTGGGCCTTGGCTCCGGCGACCGCTGCGTTATCGCCCTGCCGGATTGCCCGGATTTTTTCCACGCCTTTTTGGGCGCGCTGCATTGCGGCATCATCGCCGTGCCCGTGGGCACGCAGCTCCCGGCCGGACATTACGCCGCCATCTTCCGGGACGCCCGGGCCTCGGCCCTGGTCACGTTGGGCGGCAGTACGTCGGCCGCAGCCTGGAGCGGATCGGATGCAACGCTTTTGTGTGTCGATGCCCCGGACTTCGCCGACCGCCTGAGACGGTCAAACGCGGCTCCGGCCACCACACCCGACGCAACCGGGCCACACTTCCTGCTGTATACCTCGGGCAGCACCGGTGAGCCCAAAGGCGTGCCCCACACCCAGCGGGACATGCTGGCCTGCGCCCGGCGCTATGCCGGCGAGGTTCTCGGACTAGGGTCCACAGACGTGATTCTGTCCGCCAGCAAGCTTTTTTTCGCCTTCGGCCTGGGCAACAGCCTGATCTTTCCGCTGTATCACGGGGCCACGGTGATCCTGCACCCCGGTGGCAGCGGTCCGGCTGAACTCTTCGCCCTGCCGCAGCTTATCACGGACAGGCGGCCAACACTTTTGTTCGCGGTGCCAAGCGTGTACGCCATGCTGGGACGCATCCTTGCCGGCGACGCCTCTCCGCTGGCCTCGCTGCGGCTTTGCATCAGCGCCGGCGAGCCTCTGCCGGCCGCGTTGTACCACCAGTGGCAAGAGACCACCGGACTTGAGATCCTCGACGGCATCGGTTCCACCGAGGCCCTGCACATCTATATCGCCAACCGGCCCGGTGCGTCCGTCCCCGGTGCCACTGGCCGGGTCGTGCCGGGATACGAGGCGCGTCTTGTGGGCGAGGACGGCGGTCCGCCCCCGGAAGGCCAGCCCGGAAGGCTTCACCTGCGGGGCGAAAGCCTCACCACGGGTTACCTCAACCGGCCCGATCTCACCGCCGCCAGTCTGTTGACCGACGGCTGGTTCGACACCGGCGACGTCTTTGTCTGCACCGGCGGCCTCTACCGCTTCCTGGGCCGCAAGGACGACCTGTTTAAAGTCGGGGGCAACTGGGTCGCGCCCCTGGCCGTAGAGGCCGTGCTGCGCGGCCACCCGGCGGTGCTTGAATGCGTGGTGACCGCCCAAGAGGTCGAGGGCTTGTTCCTGCCCGTGGCCCATATCGTGGCCGCGCCGGGCCAGACGGACACCTCCGGGCTTGCCCGGGAGCTTCGGGCCTTTGTCCAGTCCCGGCTGCCGCCCCACCTGTGTCCGGCGCGCTTTCTGTTTCGAGCCGATCTGCCTCGGACGCGAACGGGCAAGATCAACCGCAGCGAACTCAGGCAATACCGGGCGTGAGCTGTCCCATGCGCGTGGCGATCATCGGCGGAGCGGGCACTGTCGGACAGGCAGTCGCCCTGGGCCTGATCCGGGCCGAGACGGTGACGGACATCGTGCTGGTCGATGTCCATGACGATCCCGGGGCGTTGTGCCTGCGGCTGCGTAAAAACGCCAAGGTTTCCCAGCGCCGCCTCGACGCCAGGGACCAGCAGGCCCTGGTGGCCGCCCTGGCCGGGACGTGCCTGCTTGTCAACTGCGCCGGGCCGTTTTGTGACACGGTTGTTCCGGTGGCCAGGGCCGCCGTGGCCCTTGGGGCCGACTCCCTCGATGTCTGCGACGATTTCGCGGCCACGGCCCTGCTGCTGGAATCGGACCTGGACGCGGCGGCCCAGGCCGCCGGGGTCAGCCTGATCACCGGCATGGGCGCCGATCCCGGCACCAACAACCTGCTGGCCCTGTGGTACGCCAAAAAGCTCGACACGGTACAATCCGTCTCCCTGGCCTGGGCCGTCGATTGCGGCGACCTGGCCGGCGCGGCCCTGGCCCATGCCGCCACCATGCTGGCTGGAGAGGTGCCCCAGTTTTGCGATGGCCGGCTGCACTATCTGGAAGGCGGCGCTGGCGAAGAAACCGTCACCTTCGCTGACCCCATCGGAACGGTGACCGTCCGCTATGTCGGCCATCCCCAGCCCCTGACTCTGCCGCGACGCCTGCCGGGGCTTCAAAATCTCACCGTCAAGGGCGTGATCCTGCCCGACTGGGCCGACAGGATGCTTATGGCCCAGAAATCCAACGGCTTGTTGCGCCGCGAGCCCCTGGCCCTGGCCGCCTCGCTCCTGCGGGAACGGGCCTCGGCCATGCCCCCTGGTCCCGGTGTGTCCGGCCTCAAGGTGGCGGTGTCCGGGACGCGGCAGGGCCGGGCCGTGACCTACGCCGCCGAAATGGTCGGGGCCATGGGACTAGGCACGGGGCTTCCGGCGGCCATTGCCGCGCTCCTTCTCCTTGAGGGGAGCGTGGCCGCCAAGGGTCTTTTGGCCCCGGAAGACGCCATCGACCCGCAAATCTTTGTCGCCCGGCTTTTGGCTTGCGGGGCCGCAATCCGCCAGACCCGCAGCGAGACCGTCACCCTGACGGCGGATGGAGGTTCCGTATGATACCCGTAAGCGAAGCCCCCCGGCTGCGGCTGACCAGGAGCTTCGAACTCTTTGAGCAGGCCAGGGGGCTTGTGCCCGGTGGGGCGCTTTACACCAGCAAGCCCAGCGATTTCATCCCGGGCGAGTATCCGATCTTTTTCGAGTCGGGCCGGGGTGGACGGATCACCGACGCCGACGGCAACGAGTATATCGATTTCTTGTGCGGTTATGGTCCGATCATCCTGGGGCACCGCGAGCCGGAGGTGGACGCGGCCGTTATCGCCCAACTCACCGAAAAAGGACTGTGCCTGTCCTTTTCCCAGCCCTGCCAGAACGAACTGGCCAGCCGGCTGCGCCGTCTGGTTCCCTGCTGCGAGCGGGCCATCATTCTCAAAACCGGTTCCGACGCCACCACCGCCGCCATCCGCGTGGCCCGGGCGCATACTGGCCGCCTCAAGGTCATGCGCTGCGGCTTTCACGGCTGGCATGACTGGTGCGTGGAAATCAAGGGCGGCGTGCCGCTGAAGCTCTACGAGGACGTCTACGACTTCGCCTACAACGACCTGGATGAGTTGACCGGACTGCTCGAGCGACACGGCCGGGAAACGGCGGCCATCATCATGACCCCCATCGGCCACGACATGCTGCGCCCGGTTATGGAACCCCAACCGGGCTTTCTGGAGGGCGTGCGGGAACTGGCCGACCATTACGGCGCGGTGCTCGTTTTCGACGAAATCCGCACCAATTTCCGCTTGGGGCTTGGCGGAGCCCAGCAGTATTACGGCGTGACCCCGGATCTGGCGGCCCTGGGCAAGAGCCTGGCCAACGGCTATGCCCTAAGCGCCCTGGTCGGCAAAGCCGCCATCATGGAGCCCGCCGCCGAACAGACCTTTATCGCCTCGACCTACGGCCCCAACAGCGACGCCATCGTCGCCGCCCTGGCCACTCTGACGATCCTTGAACGCGACAAGGCGCTGGAAGCCATCCAGGCCAAGGGGGAGCGCTTCGTGGCCGCCATCGGCGATCTCATCGAACGCTATCCGGTGGGCGCTGTGTTAAGCGGCCCGCCGTCGCTTTTCTGTCTCACCTTCCGTCGGGAAAAGGGCAGCCGGCATGTGACCAAGCGCGACACCTTTTTCACCCAGCTCATCCGCCGGGGTGTATTTCTGTCGCCGCACCACCACGGCTACCTTTGCCACCGCCACGACGACGAGGATCTGGCCAGGACGCTGGCGGCCATGGAAGATGCCCTGCGCTGGGTGCAAAAGACCTGCGACACCCTGTCGCCAGTACCGTCCCGGGTCTGATCCGCCCGCCCCTGGTTCCCTTCCAACCGCCCAAGGAGTCCGTTATGCCCGCACCCTGGCCCGCGACCAAGGACGAAGCCTGCACCCGTTTGCGCGAAGAAACCTATCGGGTGAAACCCGACCAGGAATTCACGGTGCGCCTGTTCGAACCCGGGGATGCCTGGGGCGTGATCCGCTGTTTTTTCGAGGTGTATGGCGACGGCTACCCCTTCGATACCTATTACGTGCCGCAACTGCTCATCGCGGCGCACAAGCAGGGCGCTATGCGCAGCGCCGTGGCGGTCACGGAGTGCGGCGACATCGTGGCCTTCGGTTCGCTGCTGCACCACGTCGCCGCCAACCCGCGTCTGTGCGAAACCGGCCAGGCCTCGGTCATCCCCGACTACCGCGCCACCCTGGCCATCCTGTGTATCCAGGAATGCCTCTATACCATGGTCGAAAATGATGCGCCCATTGACGCGATTTTCGGCGAGGCAGTCAGCAACCATCAGGTCATGCAGCGGGTTTCCTTGCTTTTCGGATTTGCCGAGACAGGCATCGAACTGGGGCTGATGCCGGGCGCGGCCTACGGCCGGGGCAATACCCCCGAGGAGCGGATCTCGACGGTGCTGACCTTTAAAATACTTCGCGACACGCCCCGCGACCTCTACCTGCCGCCGGTCTACGCGGCGGTCCTGGGCACGCTGCTGCCGGATCTGCCCCTGACGAGGACCGTGAGGATTTCCACGGCGGACCTGCCCGGGGATGCCGCCGCGGATTTCGATGTGCGCCTGTTCGAGGCGGTGGGGGTGCTGCGGGTCATGGCCCGCAGCGCGGGCCGGGATTTCGGGGACCGCCTTGCCCGCGAGCTCGCCCTGGCCGAAGCCAAAGGGGTGCTGGTCTTCCAGGTGATGGTGAACCTGGGCGAGCCGTGCTCCGGCCGTGTCGTGGAGATCCTGCGGGGCCAGGGCTTTTTCTTCGGCGGGCTTTTGCCCCAGTGGTTCGGCACCGACGGCCTGCTTATGCAAAAGCTGGCCTTTAGGCCCGATTGCGACGCCATAAAGCTCCAAAGTCCAAAGGCCCACGAACTGCTGGCGTTCATGCGACGGGACATGGAGCAGGTGGGCCGGACCTGACAAGCCTTTGCGCCCATTCCCCCGGACAGCCCCCGGGTTGAAAGGCTCCGGCCATCCCTGGGAACTCTCCCGGCGAGCCGAGTTGCGCGTTCAGGAAATGCCGTGATGCTTTTGTGCGCACCAATAGACCGTAATTATGGTTTCTATCCGCAAATAAACAGAACTGTTTTGTTGCGAACGCGCCACTAGGCCCCTTGTTGTAGGCGTAAAATTACGTCGGCCAGATCGTCGGTATTCCTGACCTTGGCGAGTTCCTGAAACGGCAGGGTTAGCCGCAACTCCTTGGTGGTCCGGGTCACCACTTCCACGAGTTCGAGGCTGCTGACGCCGAGTTCCTTGTAGGTCTTGGACGTATCCAGGTCGTCGTCGGCGAATTCCGGAACGGCCTTCTTGAGATTGTTGACGAGCAAACCAAGCAGTTCTTCCCTGTTCATGCGCGCCTTCCTTTTCTGTTGCAGGGTTAAGGCGACAAGGGCGCTGCGTCCGCCTGCTCCCCGTCGCATCGCGCCAGGACGCAGGCCGTGTTCACGCCGCCAAAGCCGAAAGCGTTTTTCATGAGCGCGTCCACCCGGCAGGGCACGGCCTGGTTGGCGCAGACAGCGAGATCGATTTCCGGATCGAGCCGGTCGATATTGATGCTGGGGTACAGCCAGCCCGAGCGCAGTTGCAGCACGGCGGCCACGGTTTCCACCAAAACGGAGGAAGCCATCAGATGGCCGAGCATGGATTTGAGCGCGTTGACCTTAAGGCCCGGAGTATGGTTGCCGAACACCCGGGCGATGGCCCTGGCCTCGGCCAGATCGCCAAGTGGCGTCGAGGTGGCGTGGGCAGCCACGTAGTCGATGGCGGTTTTGTCGATTCCCGCTTCGGCCAGCGCCTGTTCCATGGCCCAGGCCATGGGTTCCTCCACCGGCGTCGGGCTGCGCGACCCGCTGTTGGTCACCCCCACGCCAAGGACCTCGGCCAAGGGCGTCGCGCCGCGTGCCGTGGCGTGCTCCAAGCTTTCCAGAATGATCGAGGCCGCACCCGAGGCCGGCACAAAGCCGTTTCGCGCCGCGTCGAAGGGCCGGCTGGCCCTGGCCGGTTCCCCGCCCGGACCCTCCAGGGCAATCGCTCCGAGCTTAGCCAAGGAAGAGAGCGACGCCGGCGTGAGCTCGTGACAGCCCGACACCACCGCCACCACATCGGCCCCGTGATGCCTGATGGCATCCAAGCCGGCGCGAATCCCGATGTTGCCGGCGGCGCAAGCCCCCCCCACGCCATAAGCCGGGCCGAAAATTCCCAACACGCCGGTGATGCAGCCAAGCGCGTCGGTGTCGATTTCCTTGATTCCCAAAGAGACGTCCACGTCGTCCGGGTCCAGCGCGTAGGCCTGCCAGTTGGCCCATTTGTATAGGTCGTAGAGGTAATGGCCGGCCAGGATCGCCCCCATGCGCCGGCCATCGGCCAAGCCGAAGAGGCCGGCCCCGGCAAAGGCCTCGGCGGCGACGAAAACGGCGGTGACGGCGCTGGCCGGGGAATTGTGGACCAGACGCCGCAGCCGGCGGAAGGCTTCGTCCGGCAGGCGCTGGCGCAACGCGGAAAGCCGGCCCTCCAAGGCGTACGGGAAAAGATCCCCGCCGATCCGGGAGCAGCAGCCGGTATAGAGCGGATTTTTCCAGGAGCCCAGGCCGGAGCGGCCGGCCATGAGCGCCGCGTGAAAGTCGGTGAGGGTGTCGGCCAGCGTTGTCAGGACCGCCATGCCGGTGATGACGACGCGTTTTTCGCCTCGTGCGGTCTGGTACGATCCAAGGCCCGGCTGGGTCATGGTCAGGCCCTCTCCAAGGCAACAGTGTTCCTCTGATTCCTACCGGCTTGCCGTCTACCAGTCAACGCGGGGCTCCGCACGGGCGGTTTACACGGCCGGGCCAAAGCCCTTTGGCCGGCTTGAAACGCCGCGCCTTGCAGGGTAGGCCAAGCCATGTCCCCAAGCCCTGCAACAACCGGCGATCCGGCCTCGGTCCTCGACGAGCTTACCGGGGCATGGCGCGTCATCCAGGCCACCGCCCGGGCGCAGGCGGTGGCCTGGCACCCGGTTCTGGCCATGGGGCCGACGCCCCTGTCGTTCCTCGAGGCCGCTGCCCCGGCTTTTTGCGGCCCGCGCGAACTCGCCCGGTTGCGGGCGTTGACCATACCCAGGGGCCGCCAGGCCTTTTTGCAAGGGAGACTGGCCGCCAAAACCGCTCTCCGGGCCATGCTCAGTCGTCTTGAGCCAGCGGCCCGCTTCGATCCGCGCCGGGTCGAGGTGGGAAACGGCCACCTGGGCCGGCCCCTTGTCCACGGTACCCCGGGACTTGGCGTCAGTCTGTCGCGTTGCCAGGGCTTTGCTGCTGCCGTGGCCTTTCCCCTGGATCTGCCCCTTGGCCTCGACCTGGAGCGGGTGCGGCCGCAAAACGTCCTGGCGCTCTCGGATTGTATCGCCCCCAGGGAATTGGCCATGGCCCTCTTGGCGACCCCGCCTGAAGCCCACGCGGGGCAGCAGCTGACGCTTGTGTGGTGCCTGAAGGAGGCCTTGGGTAAGCTCTTGGGCTGCGGTCTTACAACCGCGCCGGAGGTGCTCGCCATCGCCTCGCTTGGCCCGGTACAGAACGGGCTCGTGGCCGGCTACACCCACGCGGCCGGCTACCAGGGGCTGGCGGCGCTATCGGCCTCGATGATCCTGGCCCTGGCCGCTCCCGGCAACGTCACGCTGGAACTCGATCTTGGAGCGTTGATTATGGTCTGAGGAAAACGCACCCGCCACATGGCTATCTCGGCATTTGCAACAATTTCCCCGCCGTCTGCCCATGCGCGGGCCAACGTCTGCCCGAATGTTATCCAAAATTCCCGCGTTATCCCGTACAGTTGGCCAAGATGTTATCCAACCCGGTTATCCACATGATAAAAGGGGTCAGGCCAAACATG
>ALAO01000310.1 GCA_000307955.1 Solidesulfovibrio magneticus str. Maddingley MBC34
GCCGCCGGAGGCATCTTATTCTTCCGCTCCCTACTACACCTTGGCCGGATCGATGATCTCGCCGGCAATAGCGGCGGCGGCGGCGGCGGCGGGGCCGGAGAGGTAGAGTTCGCTTTCCAGGCTGCCCATGCGGCCCTTGAAGTTGCGATTGGTGGTGGCGATGGCGCGTTCGCCGCCGGCCAGGATGCCCATGTGGCCGCCCAGGCACGGGCCGCAGGTGGCGGGGCCAACGATGCAGCCGGCGTCCATGAAGGTTTCGATGAGGCCTTCGGCCAGGGCTTGCCGCCAGATGTTGGGGGTGGCGGGCAGGACGATGGTGCGCACGTCCTTATGGACCTTGCGTCCCTTGAGGATGGCGGCGGCTTCGCGCAGGTCCTCGATGCGGCCGTTGGTGCAGGAGCCGATGACGGCCTGATCGACCTTGAGGCCGGCCACGGCGGACACGGGCTTGACGTTGTCGGGCAGGTGCGGGCAGGCGATCTGCGGCTCCATGCCGGAGGCGTCGATGGTGACGACGCGTTCGTAGGTCGCGCCGGCATCAGCGGCGATGGCCTTGTCGCCTTTGCGGCCGTGGGCAACGGCGTAGGCCAGGGTCTTGTCGTCGGCGGCGAAAAGTCCGACCTTGCCGCCGGCCTCGATGGCCATGTTGGACATGGTCATGCGGCCTTCGACGGACAGGGCCGAAGCCAGCGGGCCGGTGAATTCCAGGGCCTTATAAAGCGCGCCGGAAACGCCGATGGTCCCGATAAGGGCCAGCATGAGGTCCTTGGCCCCGACCCACTGGCGAAGCTCGCCGGTGAGGATGACCTGGATGGTGGGCGGCACCTTGAACCAGGTTTCGCCCAGGGCCATGCCGGCGGCCACGTCGGTGGAGCCCATGCCGGTGGCGAAAGCGCCCAGGCCGCCGTAGGTGCAGGTGTGGGAGTCCGCGCCGATGACCACGTCGCCCGGGCCGACGAGGCCGAGTTCCGGGAGCAGCGCGTGTTCGACGCCGACGTTGCCGCCTTCGAAGTAATGGGTGATGCCCATTTCCTTGGCGAATTCGCGGCAGACCTTCACCTGTTCGGCCGATTCGATGTCCTTGTTGGGCGTGAAGTGGTCGGCGACGATGGTGACCTTGTCCTTGTCGAACACGCCGGCCGCGCCCATCTTTTTAAAGGACTTAATCGCCAGGGGCGCGGTGATGTCGTTGGCCAGGACCAGGGAAAGCCGGCAACGGACGATCTGCCCGGGACCTGTAATCTGCTCGTCGCAGTGCTGTTGCAGGATTTTCTCGGCTAAAGTTGCGGGCATGTCCGTTCCTCCTCCTTCTTGGCCAAACGGTTGAGCGCGTTGATGAAGGCCAGGGTGCTGGCCATGATGACGTCGTCGTGGACGCCGCGGCCGACGGTGGTCGCTGTGCCGTCCTTGATGCGCACGGTCACTTCGCCCTGGGCGTCGGTGCCGCCGGTGATGGCGTTGATGTGGTATTCCTCAAGATCAGGCTTGCGCCCCACGGCCTGGCACACGGCGTTGAAGACCGCGTCCACGGGACCGGAACCGGCGCTGTAGTGGCGCACGGTCTGGCCTTCCACCTGCATCTCGATGACGGCGAACGGGGCGAGCTCCACGTTGCCGCAGTGCACGGACAGATATTGCAAAGCATAGCGGTCGGGGCGACGCAGGACTTTTTCGAGGATAAGGGCCTCGATGTCCTCGTCGAGGATGCGCTGCTTGCGGTCGGCCAGCTGTTTGACGGCCTCGAAGACGACGAGCAACTCTTCGTCGCTTAAGGTATAGCCGAGTTCCTTGACCTTGGCGTCGAGGGCGTGGCGGCCGGAGTGCTTGCCGAGCACCACCACAGCGCCTTTGCGGCCGATGCTCTCGGCGGTCATGATCTCGTAGGTGCGGCGATCCTTGAGCACGCCGTGCTGGTGGATGCCGGACTCGTGGGCAAAGGCGTTGCGGCCCATGATGGGGGCGTAGGGCGGAATCGGCTGGCCGATGATGCCCGACAGGCGGCGGCAGGAGGGGAAAAGCTCCTCGGTGACGATGCCGGTGGTCAGGTTATAGTAGTGGGGGCGGGTGTTGAGCCCCATGACGACCTGCTCCAGGGAGGCGTTGCCGGCTCGTTCGCCGATGCCGGAAAGCGTCACTTCGGCCTGGCGCGCGCCGGCATGGAGGGCGGCCAGGGTGTTGGCCACGGCCAGGCCCAGGTCGTTGTGGCAGTGGACGGCGAAGGTGACGCCGCCGGCTCCGCGCACGGTGGTCATGAGGTGGCGGATGAGATCGGCGAACTCGGCCGGCTGGGCGTAGCCCACGGTGTCGGGGATGTTGAGGATGGTCGCGCCGGCGTTTATGGCCCGTTCGCAGGCGGCGACGAGGAAGGCCGGTTCGGAGCGCGAGGCGTCCTCGGCCGAGAACTGGACCTCGACGCCCTTGGCGGCGGCGTGGGAAACGGCCGCCTCGATCATGTCGAGGACCTGTTCGGGGGTCTTGTTCAACTTGTGCTGCATGTGCAGCTCGGAGGTGGCCAGGAAGGTGTGGATGCGACGGCGCTGCGCGCCCTTGATGGCTTCAAAGCCCCGGTCGATGTCCGAGGCCAGGGCCCGGCACAGGGCGGCCACCACCGGGGTCTTGACGGCGGCGGCGATGGCCGAGACGGCCTGGAAATCGCCTTCGCTGGCGGCCGGGAAGCCGGCCTCGATGATGTCCACGCCAAGGGTTTCGAGCTGGCGGGCCATGCGGACTTTTTCTTCGCGGGTCATGGTGGCTCCGGGCGACTGTTCGCCGTCACGGAGCGTGGTATCAAAGATGTATACCCTGTTGTCGTCGGACATGAGGGTCTCCCCTTTCTCCGCTTATGCGGAGAGGACTAGGCGCGCGTCAGCACGCGCCAAGGCACTCTGGTTGGCCTGGGCCGGGGCTAAGTGACAAGAAATGTCAAAAAGGGGATAACGGTGTTATGAGAGCTCCTGGAGGGGCTCCCGTAGCTTGGTGCGGCGCGGCAGAATAAAGAAGGTGTAGAAGATGCCGGAGATGAGGTAGGCGGAAAAGAGCAGGAAGCCCATGAGCCAGGGCTCGGAGGCGACCACGACGAAGAGGAGCAGCGCCGTGACCATGGCGCTGAAGGGATGGGCCTTGACCAGCCCGAGTTCCTTGAACGAGGCGTAGCGCACGCGGCTGACCATAAGGAAGGACAGGGCGTACACGAGCACGAGGCAGGCCTTGGGGATGACGGCGGCGGCAATGTCGTCGGGCAGATAGCGCTCGAACATGAAAAACAGCGCGATCATGCAGCCGGCGGCCGGGATGGGCAGGCCCACGAAGAACTTCTTGGAGGTGGTGGTCTTGCCGGACATGACGTTGAACCGGGCGAGCCGCAGCGCGCCGCAGGCCACAAGCATGAAGGCGGCCAGAATCCCCAGGCGGCCGAACCGGGCGAGCTGCCACTGGTAGACCATGATGGCCGGGGCCACGCCGAAGGCGACCAGATCGGCCAGGGAATCGAACTGCACGCCGAAGTCGCTGCTGGTGCCGGTGAGCCGGGCCACCTTGCCGTCGAGGCCGTCGAAGAGGCAGGAGAAGAGAATAGCCAGGGCCGTCATGTCGAACTGGCCCTCGATGGCCCAAAGCGCCCCAAGGAAGCCCGAGAACAGGCTTGCCATGGTGAACAGGTTCGGCAGGATATAGACGCTCCTGCGAGCCCGGCTCTGGGTGACTTTTTCTTCCATCTCGCTGCGTGATCGTTTGCGGGCACAGCCCGGTTAATCGGCCTTTTTCGCCAAAACGGTGACGCCGGCCATGGTCTTCTGGCCCATGGCGACAGCCGGATGATAGCCATGGGGCAGATAGACGTCAAGGCGCGACCCGAACTTGATCATGCCGTAACGTTCGCCGCGCGAAAGCCTGTCGCCGGCCTTGGCCGGGCAGACGATGCGCCGGGCGATGAGCCCCGCGATCTGCACCACGCTAAACCGCTCGCCCTCGGGATCGGTGACCACAATGACGTTGCGTTCGTTGTCCGTGGAGGCCTTATCCAGCGAGGCGTTGAAGAATTTGCCGGGAATGTAGCGCACTTCCGAAACCACGCCAGTGATCGGCGAGCGGTTCACGTGGACGTTAAAGACGTTCATGAACACGCACACGACCTGGCGCATCTCGCCCGTGATCGGGTCGGCGGCCTCGCCGAGCTTGCAGACCACGCCGTCGGCCGGCGACACGGCCACGCCGTTTTCCGTCGGCGAGGTCCGGTCCGGGTCGCGGAAGAAATTGAGGGAAAAAATCGTGGCCAAAAGGCTGATGGTGGCCAGGCACGGCCAGCGCAGCAAGGCGAAAACCAGGGTCGCCAAGGCGAAAACGCCGATGATGGGCAGTCCGTCGCGGGCCAGGCCGCAAATGGGCTTATACATTTAACGCGCTCCAAGAGGCGGGCACAGGTCGGCCAGTTCGGCGAAAAACGACTCCCGGTCCCGGTATAAAAGGGTTTTAAAGCCCAGTCGGGCGGCCAGTTCCGTATTATGGGCCGCGTCGTCGATGAAAAGCGACTCCCCGGCCGTCACGTCCATGGCCCCAAGCGCCAGCTCGAAAAACGCCGCCTCGCGCTTGGACGTGCCATGATGATAGCTGTTAAAGACCTGATCGAAATGGGAAAAGACGTCATGCTTGGCGTCAAGCCGGGCCAGCCACTCGGTCTGGTCGCTTAAAATCGCGGTCTTAAGGCCCAGGTCGCGCACCGCGTCGACCAGGGCGAACATGTAGGGCCGGGGCACGAACCGCGACAGCACGACCTCGGTTAAGTGCGCGTCGTCGGCCGTAATGCCCGTGGCCTTACGAAAGGCCCGCCAGAACCCGGCCTCGTCGCAGCCGCCGACCACGAACCGCGTGGTCCAGGCCATCTCATAGGCCGTGGGCACGATCTCGGCCGGATCACGCCCGGCCTCGCCGGCGATGTCGATGAGCGCCTGGCGAAAGCCCTCCTCGGCCAACACGCCGCCGAAATCGAAAAACACGGCCCGCAGGCCGCATACCTGGCTCATGGTTCCCCCATTTCTCGCGGCGTCGCTTCCCATGCCGGCCCGAAGGCCGTATACACGGAAAACGCCCGCAAGGCTGTAGCCGTAAACAGGGACCCAAGCAAGTCGGGAATTGCCAAGAGACAAGATGCCTCCGGCGGCCAGGAGAGGCGCTGCCTCTCCTGGA
>ALAO01000311.1 GCA_000307955.1 Solidesulfovibrio magneticus str. Maddingley MBC34
CAAAGGGGCTCAGCCCCTTTGGCCGCCGGAGGCATTCTTCATGTCTTCCAACTCCCTACGTCAACTCACCATCCAGTACCCCTTTCTCGGCTCGGGGGTGAAGGGCCGGCGGCCGAGGGCGGCGCACAGGCCGTTGGCGACGGTGAGGAAGCCGGGCATGGTCGGCTGGGCGGGGTCTATGGCGGCGTAGGCTTCGGCCAGGGCAGCGGTGGTGGGGTCGGGCGTGGCGGTGGGGTCGATGTGCAGGAAGTGTCGGGCCGCGGCCAGGGTGCGGGCGTCGGCCAGGCGTTGGCGTTCGTCCTGGGAGAGGTTGTAGCGATCGAGGGTGAAGGGGCGGGGGGTGTTGAGGCGAGCTCCGGCCTGGGCCAGGGTTTGGGCGAGGGCCGAGTCGAAATCTTCGGGGCAGCGGCTGCGTAGGGCGGCGTCCACGAACCAGTCGCGGGCGGCGCGCAGCAGGTGTTTGCGGGCTACGGCGTGGCCGTGCAGCGAAACGCCCCAGACCTTGGTGGCGGAAAACAGGCGCGGCATTTGTTCGCACAGGCTGGCGCGGACTAGTTCGGCCAGCACGTCGAAGCGTTTGGCCGGCTGGCGCGGGGTGACGAACACGTGGGTGCGGGTGTCGGGGTTGGACCAGCCTTCGGCGACGTCGGCGTCGGAGGGCATTTCCTCGACGGCCCAGGCGAGGGAGCCGCGCACGGCGGCGATGGCGTCTTCGAGGCAGGGCACGGGGGGGAACCTCGCGGGTCCGGTCGGGGAGGGGGCTTGCGGCGGCGGGCGGCCGGATCGTCCGCGCCGGAGGGCGTGCCCGCGTTGGGGCGGCCCGGCAGGAGCCGGGCCGCGCTGGATGCTTTGTTGGTTTGGCTACTGAGCGACCTTGCGCCGTCTCTCCCACAAGCGCATGTCCTTCATCTTCTTGCGGCGTTCCCGTTGCAGGGACTTGGCCGCCAGGGGGGCTCCCTTCTTGTAGCCGTACTTGGCCCGGTATTCCTCCGGGGTCAGGTTGTGCGCCGCCAAGTGCTTCTTGGTGAGGACCTTGAAGGACTTGCCGCACTCCAGGCAGACCACGCTGCTTTCCTTGACGGCCTTGGACGGGTCCATGGCCGGGGTGGCGGCATCGGTCGGGGCGGCCTCCGCTTCCGCCGCGGCCTGGATGCCCGCCGCCACATTACGCAGCATTGAGGTGATCTCGTCGTCGGTCATGGTCCTGACCGACGCCTGGGCCTTGACGATTTCCAAGGCAGCTTTCAAGTATTCTTCCATTTGCATCTCCTGCTGATGACTTTGGGTTCCCTTAAAATGAACGGAAGAGAATTGCAACAAAATTGCACTACGTCATTTCGCTTTGTTATATTAAGAACAAAGTGTCTTTGTGGCGGAGGTTCAGGCCGGATCGGAACCGCGATACAGGAGCGTGAGGACGGTGATGTCGTCGGCCTGCTCGGCATCCTCGGCGTATTCCGTGGCGGCTTGCATGACGGCGGCGTCCAGGGCTTCCGGCGGCATGGAAGCCGCTTTGGACAACACGGTCAGCAGCCGTCCCGTGCCAAAGAGTTCCTGGGCCGGGTTCTGGGCTTCGGTGACGCCGTCGGTGAAGGCCACGATTTTCTCGCCCGGGGCCAGGGTCACCGTGGCGGTGCGGTAGACGGCGTCTTCCATGACGCCGAGGAACAGGCCGCGCGGCAGGGCCAGCCAGGAGACGGTCCCGTCCGGGGCGATGCGGGCCGGCGGATTGTGGCCGGCGTTGGAGAAGGTCATCTCACCGGTGTCGCAGTCGAGGATGGCCAGGAACATGGTGACGAAGAGCATGGACTCGTTGTCCACGCACAGTTCGCGGTTGACCTTGGCCAGGATTTCGGCCGGATCGGATTCCTGCTCGGCGTTGCCCTTAATGAGGGTCTTGGTGACGGCCATGAACAGCGCCGCCGGCACGCCCTTGCCGGACACGTCGCCGACGAGAAACAGCAGCCGGCCAGGGCCGAGCAGGAAGAAGTCGTAGAGGTCGCCGCCCACTTCCCGGGCCGGGAGCAAGTCGGCGTGGAGGGCAAAGCTGGTGATTTCCGGGAAGGGCGGGAACTTTTTGGGCAGAAAGCTCATCTGGATGTTGCGGGCGATCTTGAGTTCGGACTCCAGGCGTTCCTTGGCCTTGGTGGTGGCGGTCAGGTCGGCGATGTAGTCGCGAAGGGCCAGGCGCATTTGTTCGAAGGACCGGGACAGCGCCCCGACTTCGTCGCCTCCCGTGGCCAGGGGCACCGGGGCGTCGAGGTTGCCGTGGGCGATTTCGGCGGCGGTGGCGGCCAGGCGCGACAGGGGGCGGGTGATGTGGGCGGCGATGGCGGCGATGACGAGCAAAAGCGCCGTGAAGCCGGCTCCGCCGAGGATGGCCACCTCGCGGCCGAGCTTTCGCAGGGGCGCGAAGAGTTCGTCCTCGGGCACGATGACGCCCATGGACCAGCCGGTCAGGCGCATGGGGGCAAAGGCCACCCAGGCCGGCTTGCCGAGGATGAAGTCGGGCAGCCGGGCGAAGCCTTCCTCGCCGGCGATCATGCGCCGGCCAAGGGCGCGCAGTTCGGGGCTGGCGAACTGCTCGGCCCGGCTGAAAATACTCTCGCGCATGACCAGCCGGTTGTCGGGGTGGGAAAGCAGCACGCCGCTGCGGCTTAACAGAAAGGCGTAGCCCGAGTTGTACAGCGAGATCCGGCCGACTTGCTTGCGCAGCCAGTCCAGGGCCACGTCGGCCGTGACCACGCCGAGAAAGGCCGGGCCGTTCGGGGTCTGGCCCATGACGGGCACGCTGTAGGTGGTCATGACGATGTCGCCGCCGGATTCGTCGAAGTAGGGTTCGCTCCAGACCGGTTGTTGCAGCACCTTGGGCACGAGATACCAGTTTTGCAGCTCGTAGTATTCCTCGTAACCCAGGCCCACCTGGGCGACTTCGCCGTTTTTGCGGCAAAAATACGGGCTGTAGCGGGGCAGGCCGTGGAAGACGCCCGGCTCGAAGGCGGCGGCCGCGCCGTAGACGTCGGGATTGGCGGTGAGCAAGTCGGCCAGGTCGCGGTCCAGGCCGGCGGCCGACGGCAGTTCCTGGCCGAGCTTGAGGGCCATGAACTGGGGCACGCGCTCGATGGCCGAAAGCGGAACCTCCAGGCGGTTGACGGCCCGGCGCAGCAGGTTTTGGGCGTTGTCGCGCACCCCGGCTAGGATCATGTCCTTGGAGGAGCGGTAGTAGTAGGCAAAGGCCGCCGTGAAGATGACCGTGGCGCTGGTGAGGATGCACACGGCCAGTTTGAAGGCCAGTCCCCTGGTCGGGCGCACGTCAAGGGAGGGGGACATGGAATTCCTCGTAGGGCGGGGCGTCGGCGGCCAGTCCTGCCGCGCCCAGGGCCTTGGCGGCGGCCTGGTAGCGGGCCCGGGTCAGGGTTCCCAGGGGATCGCCCGGGCCGGTCATGGCCTGGCGCAGGCTTTCGAGCATCCATTTCTGGTGCATCCGGTTGGTGGGCAGATGAGCGGCCGAGACATGGCTCATGACGATGTCCAGGGCCTCCTCGGGGTGGGCAAAGGCGTATTCCCAGCCGCGCACCGAGGCCCGGGCCACGGCCCGGCACAGATCGGGATCGGCGGCCAGCACCGAGGCCAGGGTGTAGAGTCCGTCCTCGGGCAGATCCAGGCCGTGAGCGCCAAGGTCGAAAACCGTCAGCTCCTCGGGATCGAGGCCGGCGTTTATGATGGCGTGGTATTCGTTGTAGCGCATGGCCGAGCAGGCCGCTACGCCGCCGCGCAGGAACAGGTCCACGGTGAACCCCTGGGGCACGGGTTCCACGGCAAGGCCGTAGCGCTTGAAAAAGGTCTTGGTCGCCAACTGGAACTCGGGCCCCCACAGGCTGACCTTGCGGCCGGCCAGATCGGCCGGCTTGTCGATGCCATCGGCTTTCTTGGCGATAAGCAGCTGGGTGCAGTGGGGCACGAACTGGGCCAGGTTGACCAGCGGCAAGCCTTCGGCCCGTTTGAGGATGGCCGTGGCCAGGAAAAACGTGCCGAACTGGGCCTTGCCTTCGGCCATGAGCCGGGAGGGCGGCTCGCCCGGGCCGCCGCGCAGGATGGTCATGTCCACGCCTTCGGCGGCGTAGAAGCCCTTGGCCAGGGCCACGTAATAGCCGGCGAACTGGGCCTGGGGCTCCCATTGGGGAATGAGGGCCGCTTTTTTGCGCGCTTCCCCGGCCAAGCAACGTCCGGTCGCGGCCGTCAGGACGCACCAGGACAGCAGCGCGACGGCGAGCAGTCTCCGCCAGTCTCCTTTTCGCATGGCCCTGGCTGTAATCCTTTTGCCGTAATTTGCCTAGAGGCCGGCTCGGCGGAGGGGGATATTACCGTGCTTGGGGAAAATTGGCTGCCGTAGCAGAGGCGGCAGGCCGTTTGCCGCCGCGCATCGTTGCCGCGATAACGGCCGCCAAAGTGGCCAGAGCGATGCACTGCGAGGCGGAAAGGCCGAAATACACGCCGCGTATGGCGTCGCCGCGCCAAAATTCCAGTGTGAAACGCAGCGCCGCGTAACCGCCGAGGTAGAGGGCCGTTAACCGGCCCGGAGGCTGCGGCCGCTTTCGGGCCAGCAGGAGGAGCAAGGTGAACAGCACGAGATTGCCGGCGGTTTCGTAGAGTTGCGAGGGATGGACCGGCAGCGAGGCCACGGCCCCGTCCGGCAAAAGCCCTTGGCTTTTGTGCTGCAAAAAGGCCGGGGAACCGGCCGGGAAGCGCACGCCGCAGGCGGAATCGGTGGGCGCGCCGAAGCAGCAGCCGCCGAAAAAGCAGCCCAGCCGGCCAAAGGCGTGGCCCAGGGGAAGGTAGAGGCACACGGCGTCGAGCAGGGGCCAGGGAGACAGGCGCATGATCCGGCTGCCGGCGTACATGGCGCCAAGGGCGGCCAGGGCGCCGGTGTAAAAGACCAGCCCGCCAGCGGCGATCAGCCCGTAGGTGAGGCGGCCGGCGGCCAGTGCGTCCTGGACGATGGGGAGCAGCCGAGCTCCGGCTAGGCCGATGGGCAGGGAAGCCAGAAAAATGAGCTGGTAGCGGCCCCGGTCCGGGTTGCCGGCCAGGTCGCGCCGGGCAAAGGCATAGACCAGGGCCAGTCCGGTCAGGGACAGGAACAGATAGCCCGCTTCGAGGATGGCGAAGGCGCTAAGCCCCGTTGCCCGGGACAGCAGGAAGGCGAGGAATCCGCCCATGGCGATTATTGCCCCTTACCCGCGCGGGGAAAACGATTCGGCCGTGGGGCGCGTCGGCGCGGCTGCCGGGGGCAGGCCGCCGGCGGCTACTTGCTGCCGCCGCCGCATTCGAAGCAGGAGCATTTGAGGCCCAGGCAGCCGCAGGAAGCCATCTCGCAGCAGCTCGCGCCGGACACGGCGTCGGCGTAGGCGGCGTAGGATTCGCCCGGGGTAGTGCGGGCAAAGGCGAACAGCGCTCCGGTCAGCAGGGAGCAAGCGAGGGTGGCGGCAATCAGGACGCGCTTCATGAACTTACCTCCGCGAAAATGCGACGCCCCTTGTACGCCACGGCGCGGCCGGACGCAATGCCGGGATGGCCTCCGGCGGCTGGGGGCCTG
>ALAO01000312.1 GCA_000307955.1 Solidesulfovibrio magneticus str. Maddingley MBC34
CCGGACGGCCCGTGCCCGGCATGCCCCCGGCGGCCGGCGACGACGCTTCCAAGAAGCGCAAGAAAGACCGCCGCGTGGTGGAATTCACCGGTCCGGGGGCTGACGGCGACCGCCGCAAGGCCGCCGGTCCTGGCGGCAAGAAGAAAGTCTCCGAGGTCCAGGACCGCACCGGCGGCCGCGGCTCGAAGTTCAAGCGCAAAAAGACCCGCGACGACTTCCTGTCCTCCAAGTCCGACGCCGGGGCCCAGCCCATGAAGGCCGCCAAGCGCAAGATCCGCATGGAAGAAACCATCCGGGTTTCCGACTTGGCCCGCCAGATGGGGGCCAAGGCCCAGGATCTCATCAAGGTTCTGCTCGGCCTTGGGGCGCTGGTGACCATCAACCAGTCGCTGGATATCGAAACCGCCACCCTGGCCGCGGCCGAGTTCGGGTTCGAAGTCGAAAAGTCCGGCTTTTCCGAGGACGACTACATCATCAATGTCGAGGTTGATAAGCCCGAGGACCTGCGGCCGCGTCCGCCCGTGGTCACCATCATGGGCCACGTCGACCACGGCAAGACCTCGCTTTTGGACGCCATCCGGGCCTCCAACGTGGTTTCCGGCGAGGCCGGCGGCATCACCCAGCACATCGGCGCGTACCACGTGACCACGAGCCGGGGCGACATCGTCTTCCTCGACACCCCGGGCCACGAAGCCTTTACCGCCATGCGCGCCCGCGGCGCCCAGGTCACCGACATCGTGGTCCTGGTCGTGGCCGCCGACGACGGCGTCATGGACCAGACCCGCGAAGCGGTGAACCACTCCCGGGCCGCCGGCGTGCCCATCGTCGTGGCCGTCAACAAGATCGACAAGCCCGACGCCAATCCCGACCGGGTCAAGCGCGAGCTCGGCGATCTTGGCCTGGTGCCCGAGGAATGGGGCGGCGACACCATCTTCGCCAACGTGTCGGCCAAGCAGAAGCTCGGCCTCGACGAACTGCTCGAAATGATCCTGCTCCAGGCCGAGGTGCTCCAGCTCCACGCCAACCCGGGCAAGCGCGCCCGTGGGCATATCGTCGAAGCCCGCTTGGACAAGGGTCGTGGCCCCGTGGCCACGGTGCTGATCCAGGAAGGCACCCTGCACCAGGGCGACGCCTTTGTCTGCGGCGTGTTCTCCGGCCGGGTGCGGGCCTGCTTCGACGACCAGGGCCGCAAGATCAAGGAAGCCGGACCGGCCATGCCCATCGAGGTCCAGGGCTTTGAGGGCGTGCCCGAGGCCGGCGACGAGTTCGTCGGCGTCGAGGACGAAAAGGTCGCCCGCCGCATCGCCGAAACCCGGGCCACCAAGCAGCGCGAACGCGAACTGGGCAAGGCCTCCAAGGTCACCCTGGAAACCTTCCTGGCCAGCCGCCCCGAAGCCGAAGCCCAGACGCTCAACCTGGTGCTCAAGGCCGACGTGCAGGGCTCCCTTGAAGCCATCGCCGACGCGCTCAAGAAACTCTCCACCGACAAGGTCAAGGTCAACATCATCCACGCCGGAGCCGGGGCCATCACCGAATCCGACGTGCTGCTCGCCTCCGCCTCCTCGGCCATCATCATCGGGTTCAACGTGCGCCCGACCATCAAGGTCAAGGAAATGGCCGAGCGCGAGAGCGTGGACGTGCGCTTCTACGACATCATCTACAAGGTCGTCAGCGAGATCAAGGACGCCATGTCCGGCATGCTCGCCCCGGTTATCCGGGAACAGTACCTCGGCCAGGCCGAGGTGCGCGACACCTTCAGCGTGCCCCGGGTCGGCACCGTGGCTGGCTGCGGCGTCATGGACGGCAAGCTCACCCGCAACGCCGGCGTGCGCCTGGTGCGCGACGGCGTGGTGGTCTACACCGGCAAGCTGGCCTCGCTGCGCCGCTTCAAGGACGACGTCAAGGAAGTCACCAAGGGCTACGAATGTGGCGTCGGCCTGGAAAACTTCAACGACATCAAGGTCGGCGACGT
>ALAO01000313.1 GCA_000307955.1 Solidesulfovibrio magneticus str. Maddingley MBC34
TCCGGGAGGGGGTAACCCCCTCCCGGCCGCCGGAGGCATCTTCCTCTCTTCCCTCAACCCCTACGCCAAGCCCCCTAAACACGTGTACTTCATCACCGAGTATTCATCCATGCCGTAGCGCGAACCTTCACGGCCCACGCCGCTTTCCTTGACGCCGCCGAACGGCGCTTCGGTGCAGGAGATGAGGCTCTCGTTGACGCCGACCATGCCGTATTCCAGCGCTCCGGACACACGCATGGCCCGGCCGATGTCGCGGGTGTAGAGGTAGGCGGCCAGGCCGTATTCAGTGTCGTTGGCCATGGCCACGGCTTCGGCTTCGGTCTCAAAGGTAAAGACCGGGGCCAGGGGGCCGAAGATCTCTTCCTTGGCGAAGGCCATGGCCGGAGTGGCCTTGGCGATGACCGTGGGCTCGAAGAAGTTGCCGCCCAGGGCGTGGGCCTTGCCGCCCAAGGCCAGCCGGCCGCCCTTGGCCACGGCGTCGGCCACCTGGGCGTGCATGCGGGCCACGGCCTTGCCGTCAATGAGCGGGCCTTGGTTTACGCCCTGGTGCAGGCCGTTGCCCACGGACAGGCCGGCCACGGCTTCCACCAGCCGTTCGACAAAGGCGTCGTGGATGCCGGCCTGGACGATGAAGCGGTTGGCGCAGATGCAGGTCTGGCCGGAGTTGCGGTATTTGCTGGCCATGGCTCCGGCGATGGCGGCGTCGATGTCGGCGTCGTCAAAGACGATAAAGGGCGCGTTGCCGCCGAGTTCCATGGAGACCTTTTTGACGGTCCCGGCGCATTGGGCCATGAGCGCCTTGCCGACCTCGGTGGAGCCGGTGAAGCTGACCTTGCGCACGATGGGGTTTTCGGTGAGTTCCGCGCCGATGGCCCGGGCGTTGCCGGTGACGATATTGACCACGCCGGCCGGGATGCCGGCCCGGATGGCCAGTTCGCCCAGGGCCAGGGCGGAAAACGGCGTCTGGGAGGCGGGCTTGATGACCGTGGGGCAACCCATGGCCAGGGCCGGGCCGACCTTGCGGCCGATCATGGCCATGGGGAAGTTCCAGGGCGTGACAATGCCGCAAACGCCCACGGGTTCGCGGGTGACGAGGATCATGCGCCCCCGGGCGCCCGCCGGCACGACGTCGCCGTAGGCCCGGCGGGCCTCCTCGGCGAACCAGCGGATAAAGCTCGCGCCGTAGCCGATCTCGCCGGCCGACTCAGCCAGGGACTTGCCCTGCTCCAGGGTCATGAGCCGGGCCAGATCGTCCTTGTTGGCCAGGATAAGGTCGTGCCAGCGCAGGAGCATGTCGGCCCGCTCCAGGGCGGTCATGGCCCTAAGGGCCGGCCAGGCGGCGTGTGCGGCTTCGATGGCCCGGCGGGTTTCCTCGCGGCCGCAGCGCGGCACATGGCCGAGAATCTCGCCGGTGGCCGGATTGTCCACGGCCACGGTTTCACCGGAGTCAGCCGCGATCCACTGGCCGCCGACCAGACAAGCTTTCCGGAACAGGCTCATATCATTAAGCATCGTCATTTCCTCCTCGGGCATGGCCGGCTGCGCGCCGACGCTTTCGGGCCGTGTAGACGCCTTGTCGGCCTATGTCAAAACAGACAGAACCCCGATTCCAGCCTCTTGCGGCCTGAAAATCCCGGCAAACGGGCCGCTGGGGCGGCAAAACAGGCTATTTGCGGAAGAGGCAACCGGCCAAAACGGGTTTCGGCCAGCTCGCGCATTTTTCCGACAAAGAACATGGCCGGTCTACAATTCTGTCGCAGAGCCAGCGACAAAATTGTTTATCGACATATTTTCCAGCGCCATCGATCAATAAAATCAATATATTGCAATATGGCACGCTCCTTGTAGAGTCACGATCGTCCTGACAATTGGCGACAGGAAAAGGAGCGTTATGGAACAGGCGATTTTCGAGGAGCGGCGGGATCAGATCCACCGTACCGGCGAGGGGCCCTTCGAGCTGGCCTGCAACCGCGACAGCCTGGCTGGGGCGGTGTCCCAGCGGGCCTGCGTTTTTTGCGGCTCGCGCGTGGTGCTCTACCCCATCGCCGACGCCCTGCACCTGGTGCACGGCCCCATCGGCTGCGCCGTCTACACCTGGGACATCCGGGGCGCGCTGTCCTCGGGCCCGGAACTGCACCGCCTGAGCTTTTCCACCGATCTCCAGGAAAAGGACGTCATCTTCGGCGGCGAAAAAAAGCTCAAGGCCGCCCTGCTCGAACTCATCGAGCGCCACAAGCCCAAGGCGGCTTTTGTCTACGCCACCTGCATCGTGGGCATCATCGGCGACGACGTGGCCGCCGTGTGCCGCGACGTGGCCGAGAAGACCGGCATCCCGGTCATCCCGGTCCAGTCCGAAGGCTTCAAGGGCAACAAGCGCGAAGGCTACACCGCCGCCTGCAAGGCCATGTTCACCCTGACCGGCACGGGCGACATTTCCGACATCAGCCCCATCTCCATCAATATTCTCGGCGACTTCAACCTGGCCGGCGAAATCTGGATCATCCGCGACTACTTCAAGCGCATGGGCGTGGAAACCGTGGCCAACATCACCGGCGACGGCCGGGTGGACGACATCCGCCGGGCCCATGGCGCGGCGCTCAACGTCGTGCAGTGCTCCGGGGCCACCATGGAACTGGCCAAGATGATGCAGGATAAGTACGGCATCCCGTTTATCCGGGCTTCCTACCTCGGCATCGAGGACATGGCCGACTCCCTCTACGCCGTGGCCGAACATTTCAAGGACCGCGACCCGGGCATCATGGAACGCGCCCAGCAGGTGGTGCGCGAGGAACTCTCGGTGCTGCTGCCCCAGCTCGGGCAGTACCGCAAGGACCTCGAAGGCAAGAAGGTCGCCATCTACGTCGGCGGCGCGTTCAAGGCCTTCTCGCTCATCAAGGCCTTCCGCCACCTCGGCATGAAGGTCGTGCTGGTGGGCTCCCAGACCGGCACCAAGGAAGACTACGAAGAGCTGGCCGCCATCTGCGATCCGGGCACGGTCATCGTGGACGACTCCAATCCCTTGGAACTCTCGAAGTTCGTCAAGGAACTCGACGTCGATCTCTTTGTCGGCGGCGTCAAGGAGCGGCCCATCGCCCACAAGCTCGGGGTCGGCTTTTGCGACCACAACCACGAACGCAAGGAAGCCCTGGAAGGCTTTGTCGGGATGCTCAACTTCGCCCGCGAGGTCCACGCCTCGGCCACCAGCCCCATCTGGCGGTTCGTCCCCCGCCGCGAAGCCATGGCCAAGGCCGAAGCCGCCAAGAAGGAGGCCATATGAGCGACTCGCCCTACGTCTCCACCACCAACGCCTGCAAGCTGTGCACGCCGCTGGGCGCGGCCCTGGCCTTTCGGGGCGTCGAAGGGGCCATCCCCTTCCTGCACGGCTCCCAGGGTTGCGCCACCTACATGCGCCGCTACATCATCAGCCATTTCCGCGAGCCCATGGACATCGCCTCCTCGGCCCTGGGCGAAAAGCAGGCCGTCTTCGGCGGCGGCCCCAATCTCAAAAAGGGCATTTTAAACGTCATGAGCAAGTACGGCGCGTCGGTGGTCGGCGTGGCCACCACCTGCCTGACCGAAACCATCGGCGACGACGTGCCCCGGCTGCTGGCGGAATTTCGCAAGGAGTTCAGCGATCTGCCCCTGCCCGAGATCGTCCATGTCTCCACCCCGAGCTACTCCGGCACCCATATGGAAGGCTGGCACGCCGCCGTGGCCGCCCTGGCCGGCCAGCTCGTGCAGGTCAAGGCTGCGCCCGAACGGCGCGTCAACCTCATGCCGGGCTTGGTGTCGCCGGCCGACCTGCGCCACCTCAAGGACATCCTGGCCGACTTCGGCGTGGCCGCCACGGTCCTGCCCGACATCTCCGACTCCATGGACCGGCCGGCCTTGCTTGATTACGAAAAGCTCCCGGCCGGCGGCACGACCCTGGCCGACATCCGGGCCATGTCCGGGGCGTTGGGGTCCATCGAGTGCGGCCGGGCCGACCATGTGGCCGAATCGGCCGGGGCCAACTTGGAACGCCGCTTTGGCGTGAAAAACCTCCGGGTCGGCATCCCGGTCGGCATCCGCGAGTCCGACGCCTTTTTCGCCGCCCTGGAGGAGCTGACCGGCCTGCCCACGCCGAAGAAGTATCAGGATGAGCGCGGCCGGCTGGTGGACGCGTATGTCGACGGCCACAAGTACGTGGCCGGCAAGCGGGCCATCGTCTACGGCGAGGAGGATCTCGTCATCGCCATGACGGCTTTTTTGGCCGAGATCGGGGTCAAGCCCATCCTGTGCGCCACCGGCGCGACCTGCAAGAACTTCAAGGCGCAGCTCGCCGCCGTGACCGAGGGGCTTTTGCCCGAACCGCCCGAAGCGCGCGAAGGCGTGGACTTCCACGACATCGCCGAGCAGGCGGCCGATCTGGCCCCGGACCTGCTCGTCGGCCACAGCAAGGGCTACACCTACGCCAAGGCCTGGAACGTGCCGCTCATGCGGGTGGGGTTCCCCATCCACGACCGCTTCGGCGGCCAGCGCATGCGCCATGTGGCCTACGGCGGCACCCAGGAACTTTTCGACCGACTCGTCAACGTCGTCTTGGAACGCAAGCAGGAAGACAGCGCCGTGGGTTACGGCTATCTCTAAAGGAGCGCGATCATGACCACCGAAAAGGACCTCTCCAAGCACCCGTGCTTTAATCGCGAATCCGCCGGAACCTGCGGCCGCGTCCACCTGCCCATCGCGCCGAAGTGCAACATCATGTGCAACTTCTGCAACCGCAAGTACGATTGCGTCAGCGAATCGCGCCCGGGCGTCACCAGCGCCGTGCTCTCCCCGGCCCAGGCCCTGCTCTACATGGATAAGGTGCTGGAAAAAGAGCCCCGCATCACCGTGGTCGGCATCGCCGGCCCGGGCGACCCCCTGGCCAACCCCGAGACCATCGAGACCATCGCCCTTTTAAAGGATAAGTACCCGCATCTGCTGTTCTGTCTGTCCACCAACGGCCTGGCCCTGCCGACCCACGCCAAGACCCTGGCCGAACTGGGCGTCACCCACGTCACCGTCACGGTCAACGCCGTGGACCCGAAAATCGGAGCCAAGGTCTATTCCTGGGCCCGCGACGGCAAGGTCATCCTGCGCGGCGAGGCCGCGGCCGCCCTGCTGCTGTCCCGCCAGCTGGAAGGCATCAAGATCCTCAAGGAACACGACGTCATCGTCAAATCGAACACCATCGTCATCCCGGGCGTCAACGACCACCATGTGCTGGAGGTCTCCAAGACCCTGTCCGAACTGGGCGTGGACATCCAAAACATCATGCCCATCTTCCCGGTGGCCGACACGCCCTTTGCCGACGTGCCCGCCCCCACCCACGAACTCATCCACAACCTGCGCGAACAGGCCAAGGACGTGGTGCCCCAGATGACCCATTGCAAGCGTTGTCGGGCCGACGCCGTGGGGCTTCTCGGCAAGGATCTCTCGGGCGAGATGGCCGGCATCCTCGGCGACTGCGCCAAGGCCCTGCCGGGCGTGGACCTGTCCAAGCGGCCCTACGTCGCCGTGGCCAGCCGCGAGGGCCTGCTCGTCAACATGCACCTGGGCGAGGCCCACAAGTTCCAGATCTGGAAGCAGGACGGCGACAACTTCGTCTTTGTCGAGGACCGCTACGCCCCCGAACCCGGCGGCGGCACCAAGCGCTGGATCGACATGGCCAAGCTCCTCCTCGACTGCCGGGCCGTGCTCATCGCCGCCTGCGGCGAGACGCCGCGCAAGATCCTGGCCGATTCGGGCGTGCTGCCCTACGAATGCTCGGGCCTAGTGGAATCGGCCCTGGCCGAGGTCTACGGCGCGGGCGACCTGTCCAAGCTCAAGAGCCGGCGCAAGGGCCTGGGCAAGGCCTGTTGCGGCGGCGGCGGCGAAGGCTGCTAGGGCCGACTTTCTGGAAACGTCCCTCGGTTACCGGCCAACGGCTTGAGACAACCAGATTTGTTGCAAACACAGGACAAGCGGAAAAGGCACGACGCAGACATGTAATCAGTTAGCGAATATCGGACCACGCAAAGGCGACGCTTGTTACGACATGGCGTCGCCTTTGTTTTGACAAGACGCCTAACCGGGTGTAGGCGTTTACTGTTGTAGTTGGGCCTTGTCGCCCGACCAGGCTGACGCATGCTTGCTCGTTTTCTGCATTCGCCTGGAAAACCCGGCAGTCTCTTCGACTCACGCCTGTCTTCGTTTGTCGAATTGCCCCGACCCCATGGATTGCATCGTGTCCACTGATATGACGGCTGTTCCCGATCAGGATGAGGAACACGACGAGAACCCGCTGGCCCATTGCCGCATCCTGGGCGTGTATTCCCTGGTCAAGGCGGCAGGCACCGGCCACGGGGCCACGACCCGCACCTATGAGCAAAAAACCCTCTGGTTCGTGCGCCGTACCGAGGACGATGAATACGTCGTCCAGGCGCTTAACGCCAATTCCATTCCCTCCGGGCCGCTGACCGTCATTACCAAAGGCGAGTTCATCAAAAACTACACGCCAGAAGTCGGCTATTACGAAAAACGTTGCCGGCCGTTCATTGATTCCCTCCAAAAAAAGCTGGACCAGGCCGACAAGCACTTGGCCGAGGACGATCTGGATGCGGCGGAAAAGGAATTCTGCAAGGCCCTGCTCCTGGACGAGAAACACCCCAAGGCCAATATCGAACTCGGCAAAATCCACATGCAAAAGGGCGACGGCAAGAAGCTGGCCACGGCCATGCGACGGCTCATGAGCAACGACGCCATCTTCCAGGAGCAGGAACGCCACCTGTTCAACGAGTTCGGCATCAGCCTGCGCAAGGAAAAGCACTTCGCCGAAGCCATCGCCTTCTACGGCAAAGCCCTGGAGCACAACGGCGACGACGCCCATCTGCATTTCAACATTGCCCGCGCTCTGGCCGAATCCGGCAATCTCGAAGGGGCCGTCGCCCATCTTGAAACCGCCCTGTCCCTGGATGCCGGCTTTGAGGCGGCGCTCAAATACCGCGACTACCTGGCTAAAAACGGCGTGCCCGGGGCCGCCGCCGAGGTGGGAGCGCAGCCATGAGCGCCCCGGACATCAACCATTTCCACTGCCCGCCCGGGGCCAAGGTCATCCTGGAACTCTCCGGGTTGCCGGACAAGCTGGCCACGGTCTGCGTGGGCCATGTGCGCGGCCGTTTCGTCGTCACCCAGGCCCCGGCCGTGCCGGAAACCGGCCGCGAGGCCCTCTACCAGCTCCTGTATCCCGACAACACGGCCATCGTGCGTTACCTGCACGATGGCACGGTGGTGGGTTTTTCCACCCGGGTCATCCGGTTTATCCAGATTCCCTTTCCGCTGGTCTTTTTCACCTTTCCCAAAAAGCTCGAATCCCACGACCTGCGCCGCCATCCCCGGATAGCCTGCTGCCTGCCGGGCCAGGCCTGCGTGGCCGGGGCCGATCTGCCGGGCATGGTCATGGACCTCAGCCATTCCGGCTGCCTGTTTTCCGCCGCCCTGCCCGAGACCGCGCCGGCCGTGGCCCCGCCCGTGGCCATTGACGACGACGTGCTGCTGCGTTGCGGCCTTTTCGGCCAGTCCCCGGACACGGCCCTGGCCGGAGTGGTCAAGCGCGTCGCCTTGTCCGGCCGCCGGCTGGAGCTGGGGCTGAAGTTTCGCAAGCTCCCCGAACCTGCCAGACAGGCCATCGGCTCCTACCTCGACCAGGCCTTGTCCATCCTGGGCTGACCGCCGGCCGACCCGCCGCCACGCGGCGGTTGCTTCCAGGAAGCCTAATAGCTATACTTTTTGGCCGCGCCGTCCGGCGCGCCTGGTTTGCCAACCCCCGTTCGCTCAGAAGGATCATGCCCCATGGGTTTTTTTTCCAAGCTCAAGAAATTCTGGACGGCGGACAACGCCCCGGAAGCCACGACTCAGCCCGTCGCCGAAACCCCGGCCGAGGCCCCCGCTCCGGCCGCCCAAGCCCCGGCCGCCCCATCCGAAGCCGCGCCTGCCGCCGCCGATACGGCCGCGTCGCCTCCGGCAGCCAAGCCGGCGGCACAGGCCGAAGTCTCCTCTTCGGCCGACCCTACGCCGGCCGCCGCGCCGGAACCGGCCCCGCAAGCGCTGCAGCCCGAACCGACCATCACACACGAACCCGAATCCGCTGCCGCGCCCCAAGCCGCGCGCCCAACGCCGCTTGAGGACATAGCCGACGTCGAGCCGACGGCTGAAGACCAGCCGGCCCCCCTGGCCGATGCCGCGCCGGTTGCCCAGCCGGCAACCGCACCCAAGGTCGCCCCCTTGGCCGAGGCCGCCTCGACGCCGCGCCCGGAACCCATGCCCGAACCGGCTCCGGAACCTGAGCCGACGCTGGCTCCCGCGCCCGAGGCGCAGCCCGTCGCCGTCGTGACCGAACCCGTCGCCCCCGCGCCGCAGCCGGCAGCCTCACCCACCGCGCCGGCCGCGCCTTCGGCTGCCGATGAAGCTCCTTGGCGCAACGCCCTGGTCCTGGCCCTGCGCCAGGCCGAACCCAAGCTGTCCGTCTGGCTCGACGTGCTGCTGGCCGACGTGGACGTGGCCGGGCCGGTCCTGTGGGAACGCCTGCGCTTCCTGTTCGAAAGCCTGGAAGCGCCGAGCGCCGAGGCCGACGCTTTTGTCGCCAAGTTCGCCGACTGGGTGGCGGTCATGGAGTACGACGAGGTAGAGCTGTTCCGCTCCGAACTCCAGTACCGTCTGGCCCTGGCCCTTGACCTCGAAGACGAGGAAGACGAGCGTAACCGGCTTTTCCTCAAGCTTTCCGAGGGGCTGGCCAAGACCAAGGAACAGATCGTCAAGCGCATCGACGGACTGCTCGGCCGCCATGCCGTCATTGACGACGCCTTTTGGGAAGAGCTTGAGGAAATCCTCATCATGGCCGACGTGGGCTTCGAGCCGGCGGCCAAGCTGCTGGACGCCCTGCGCGACAAGGTCAGAAAACGCGGCACCACCGATCCGGCCGTGTTCAAGGAGATCCTGCGCGAGGAACTAGCCGAGATCTTCCGCACGCCCAAGACCATCAAGGCCATCAACCCGCCCGAAGTGGTCATGATGATCGGCGTCAACGGCGTGGGCAAGACCACCACCATCGCCAAGCTGGCCCACCGCGACATGATGCGCGGCAAGAAGGTGCTCATCGCCGCCGGCGACACCTTCCGGGCGGCGGCCATCGAGCAGCTGCACATCTGGGCCAAGCGCGTGGGCGCGGACTTCTACAGCAAGGGCGCCAACGCCGACCCGGCGGCCGTCGCCTTCGAGGCCATGGACAAGGCCCTGGCCGAGGGCTACGACGTGGTCTACCTGGACACGGCCGGCCGGCTGCACACCAAGACCAACCTCATGGAAGAGCTGCGCAAGATCCACCGGGTGGTGGGCAAGAAGCAT
The DNA here is from genome assembly GCA_000307955.1 of Solidesulfovibrio magneticus str. Maddingley MBC34. Lineage (GTDB taxonomy): Bacteria > Desulfobacterota > Desulfovibrionia > Desulfovibrionales > Desulfovibrionaceae > Solidesulfovibrio > Solidesulfovibrio magneticus_A. The sequence goes on from ALAO01000313.1 coordinate 9,406, forward strand.
CCCGGCGCGCCCCACCGCTCGGTGCTGGTGCTCGACGCCACCACCGGCCAGAACGCGCTGTCCCAGGTGAAGCTTTTCGGCGAGGCGGCCGGAGTGGACGAGATCATTCTGACCAAGCTCGACGGCACGGCCAAGGGCGGCGTGGTGGTCGGCATCGCGCTGTCGTTCTCGGTGCCCATCACCTACGTGGGCCTTGGCGAGAAGATGGAAGACCTGCGTCCCTTCGACGGCCAGGACTTCGCCCAGGCGCTTTTAGGGGTGGAATAGCGGCGCGGCCGCGCCTTCCCACGGACAAGGGCCGCGCGGTCTCGGCATACGCCGAACAACCACGCGGCCCTTTCTCACGCTCCCGGCCGCCGCCCCCCCTTTTCTTCATGCGGGGGGTCTGGGGGCCTCAGGCCCCC
>ALAO01000314.1 GCA_000307955.1 Solidesulfovibrio magneticus str. Maddingley MBC34
CGGCCGCCGGAGGCATCTCCCTCTCATCCTCTCTTTCTACTTCCTTAATAACCGCAGTCCATTAGCGATCACCAGCAGGCTTGTGCCCATGTCGGCGAAGACGGCCAGGAGCATGGAGCCATAGCCGAGGATGGTCAGGGCAAGCACCAGCCCCTTGAGGCCCAGGGCCAGGGCGATGTTCTGTTTGAGGGTGTTCATAGTGGCCCGGGACAGCCGCACGAAGACCGCCACCTTGCGCAGGTCGTCGTCCATGATGGCCACGTCGGCCGTTTCGATGGCCGCGTCGGTTCCGGCGGCGGCCATGGCGAAGCCGATGTCGGCCCGGGCCAGGGCCGGGGCGTCGTTGATGCCGTCGCCGACCATGCCGACCAGGGCCTTGCCGTTGCCCAGGGCCGTCAGCGCGTCCACGGCGGCGGCCTTGTCCTCGGGCAGCTGGTCGCCGCGCGCTTCGTCGATGCCGGCTTGCCCGGCGATGACGGCGGCCGTGCGGCTGTTGTCGCCGGAGAGCAGCACGGTGCGAATGCCCAGGTTGTGCAGTTCGGCCACGGCCTCCCGGCTATGGGGCTTGATGACGTCGGCGGCGGCGTAAACGGCCAGCACGGCCTCCGGGCCGGCCAGCAGGGCGGCCGTCTTGCCCTGGGCTTCCAGGGCTTCCAGCCGGGCTTCGATGGCCGGGCCGCACAGCCCCAGCTCCTCGATGAGCCGGTGATTGCCGAGGTGGTAAGGCACGCCGTCCACGACGCCGCGCAGGCCGCGTCCGGGCAGGGCGGCGAAGTCGGCCACGGGGCGCGCGGCCACGCCGTCCTCGCGTCCGGCCCGGGCCAGGGCCTTGGACACGGGATGGTCCGAGCGGGCGGCCAGGCTTACGGCGATGGCCCGGTTGGCGGCGGCGTCGCCGGCCAGGGCAAAGGACTCGGCGGCGCTGGGCTTGCCGGTGGTCAGGGTGCCGGTCTTGTCCAGGACCATGGTTGTCAGCCCTTGGCCTTGTTCGAGGAACAGGCCGCCCTTCACGAGGATGCCGCGCCGGGCGGCGGCGGCCAGGCCGCTGACCATGGACACCGGGGTGGAGATGACCAGGGCGCAGGGGCAGGCGATGACCAGGATGACCAACCCCTTATATATCCATTCGGCGAAGGATGCGCCGACGACAAGCGGCGGCAGCACGGCCACGGCCAGGGCCACGGCAAAGACGGCCGGGGTGTAGACGGCGGCGAAGCGGTCCACGAACCGTTCGGCGCGGGCCTTTTTGCCGGGCGAGGCGACCACGGCCCGGGTGATGCGGGCCAGGGTGGAGTCGTCGGCCAGGGCGGTGGCGCGGTAGAGCAGCTCGCCTTCCTGGTTGACCGTGCCGGCGAAGAGCTGGTCGCCGGGGCCTTTTTCCACGGGCAGGGACTCGCCGGTGACGGCCGACTGGTCGAGGGCCGACCGGCCGGCCTCGACCCTGCCGTCCAGGGCCACGCGTTCGCCCGGGCGCAGGCGCACCCGCGCCCCTACCGGCACGGCCCCGGCCGCGACCACGGCCTCGGAGCCGTCGTCGCCGACGACGGTGGCTTCCTGGGGGGCCAGGGCGAGCAGGGCGGCCACGGCGTTCTTGGCTCGGGTGAGCGAGGCGGCTTCGAGCTTTTCGGCCATGGCGAAAAGGGCCATGACCATGGCCGCTTCGGGAAACTGCCCCAGCAGCAGCGCGCCGGCGGCGGCCACGCTCATGAGCGCGTTGATGTTGAGGTCGCGGCGCAGCACGGCCAGCCAGCCCTTCTTGAAGACCGGCAGGCCGGAGAGCGCAATAGCGGCAATGGCGCAGGCCGCCGGCAGCCAGGGCGAGGCCACGTGCCGCCATTCGAGGAGTTCGGCGGCCACGGCCAGGGCCAGGGACACGGCCAGCTTCGGCGTCATCCAGACCGGGGCCGGCTCGGGGCCGGCCGGCCGGGCGCGGTCCACGGGCACGGCTTCCATGCCCAGGGCGGCGATGGCGGCGGTGATGGCGTCGGGGGAGGGCAGGTCGTGGCTGACGGTCAGTTCCCGGCCGAGCAGGTTGAAGGCCAGGCCGTTGACGCCGGCCATGGGTTCCAGGGCCTTGCGGATCAGACGCTCCTCGGTGGGGCAGTCCATGGCCTCGATGCGAAACACGTGTACGTTCTTGCCGGGCGGCAGATCGGCCGAGGCCTGGGGCTTGGCGGCGTTGTCGCCGCAGGCCCCGCCGCAGCAGCAGGGGAAGATGTCGGCCTTAGCCAGGGGACCAAGCGGCGCTCCGGCGGCACGGCCGTGTTCGTGGCCGTGCCCGTTTCCGGGCGCGGAGCCGGACAGCCCGGAATTGGGGCCGTCGCAGCGGCAGGATTCGTGGTCATGGCCGTGGCCATGGGAGTGTTCATGGGGCATACAAAACCTCCTTGCCTCATCCGCGATCATGAGACACCTTGGAGCAACTCCAGGGTCAAGCGTTTTTCTCACGCCCCCTGAAAAACTACTGCCCGCCTCATTTCCCCCCTTTCGGGAGGGTCCGGGAGGGGCTGAGTCCCTCCCGGCCGCCGGAGGCATGTCTTCCTCTCACCACCGGAGATATAATCATCATGCGCATAGGCGAACTGGCCAAAAAAGCAGGCTGCGGGGCGGATACGGTGCGGTATTACGAGCGCGAGGGCTTGTTGCCGCCGCCGGGCCGCAGCGAGGGCAATTACCGGCTGTATGACGCAGGGCATCTGGCCCGGCTGGCGTTCATTCGGAATTGCCGGGCCTTGGAGATGAGCCTTGGCGAGATTCGCACCTTGCTTGGGGTCAAGGACGGCGGCGGGGCGGATTGTTCCGGGGTGACGGCGCTTTTAGACGCCCACATCGGCCATGTGGACGAGCGCATCGCCCGGCTGGCCGCGCTGCGGGAGCAGTTGGCCGGGCTGCGGGAGCGGTGTTGCGGCGTGACGCCGGTGGCCGACTGCGGCATTTTGCAGGGTTTGGCCGAGGGCGGCGGCGAGGCGGCGGCCGGCGGCGGACGGAAATGCCTGGGCGACGCCGGCAGCCTGTGCGGGCGGGAGGCGGGCTGAGGATCGACGGCCTTGGTCAGTGGCTCACGCTTTTGGAAAAGACGTTGACGACCACCACGCCGGCGATGATGAGGCCCAGGCCGATGAGGGCCGGCGCGTCCAGGCGTTGGCCGTGGAGCAGCCAGCCGGCGGCGGAGATGAGGATGATGCCCACCCCGGACCAGATAGCGTAGGCGATGCCCGTGGGCAGGACGGTCAGGGCGAAGGTCAGCAGGTAAAACGAGACACCGTAGCCGGCGACCACGGCCAGGCTTGGCCACAGGCGGGTGAAGTTGTCGGTGGTCTTGAGCGTGGTCGTGGCCACGACTTCGGCCACGATGGCCGCGCCCAGGCAGAGATAGGTTTGCGCCAGCGTCATGGGGATTCTCCGGGCTTGTGGTGACGGCGGAGCGGCAGTGCCGCTTCTGTTTGAGTAGATGCTGCGGGTGGTTGGTTGTCAATGGCGGCGGGCGGGTTCGGTCGAGCAGGCCGGCGGACGAAAAAAGGCGGAACCGCGGGGTTCCGCCTTGGAGCGCATTGTTGCGGCCCGGGAACAATCCGGGCGTGAAGTTGCCGCGACGAGAGACGCCCGGCAAGGGCGTCGTGGGGCTACTCGCCCAGGGCCTTTTTCACGGCCGTCAGCACGGCTTCGGGTTCGAAGGGTTTGCGGATGGCGGCCACGGCCTTGCGGATGGACTGGTCATGGCCGTCGAGGCCGCTGATGACGATGACCGGGGTGTGCTTGAACTCTTCTTTCTGGCTGTACTTGCGGTAAAAGCGCGGCCCCCATTCGTTGGGCATCTCCAGATCCAGGGTGATGCAGTCGGGGTGTTCTTTTTCGAGGACCGAAAGCGCGACTTCGCCGTCGGACGCGCTGCACACGTCATAGCCGTTGTCGGCGAAAAGCGTCGTCAGGTACGAGATGATCTGCGGATCGTCGTCGACCACCATGATTTTCTTGGCCATGCCCGTCTCCTTGTGGCTTGTCCCGGGTGATGGCTTACCCGGGTGTGCTGCGTCGCATCCTGGCGTTTTGTAACGCGAATTGCTTCCTCTGCCAACCGTGAATTGACCATTGGCCCAAAACGGTTTGTCCTGGGCGTTTTCAGCTGTCTTCCTGTCCGAGAATATCACGAAGCGCGGCCAAAAGGGCCAGCCGGTCGATGGGTTTGTCGAACACGGCCCGGGCGCCGGGGATCACGTATTTGAGGCCGGGATGGCCGGTGATGACCACGATGGGGATGTCGCGGCCGGATTTTTCCAGAGCGCGGTTGAACTTGGGGCCGGTCATGTCCGGCATCTCCAGGTCCAGGGTGATGGCGTCAGGGCGCTCGGACTCGATGGCGGCCAGGGCCTGCTTGCCGTTTCGGGCGGAGACCGTGCGGTAGCCTTCGTCGGTGAAGACGTCCTCGAGGTAGGCGACTATATCCGGATCGTCGTCCACGATCAGGATGGTATGGGCCATGGGGGCCTCCGGCTGCGTTGGTGTCGGCGTCCGTTATGAAACGGATGGGCCGGGGCAGGCAAGAAAAAACGTCAGGCGCGGGGCGGGAATGGCTCGCCCGGGGGGGACTGCCCGGCCTCGGCCCAGACCGGCAGGCGGATGGTGAAGCGCGCGCCGCCCTCCGGCGCGGCGTCGGCCACGATGTCTCCCCCGTAATCCTTGACGATTCCGTAGCTGATGGACAGCCCAAGCCCCGTTCCCTTGCCCACTTCCTTGGTGGTGAAAAACGGTTCGAAGATGCGCCCGACCACTTCCGGGGCGATGCCGGGACCGTTGTCGGCCACGCTTGCGGTCACGAATTGCTTGCCGTCCACGGTTTCCCGGCCGGCGGCGATGGCGATGCGCTTGACCCCGGGCACGGACTGCTGGCCGTAGCGTTCGTCCACGGCGTCACGGGCGTTTAGCAGCAGGTTCATGAACACCTGCTCCAGGGGGTTGGCCTGGGCGGACACGTCGGGCAGGTCGTCGGGCAGATCGAAGGTCACCTCGATGTTGCGGACCTTGAGCTGCTGGGAAAAGAGCTCAAAGGTGCGCCTTATGACCGCGCCAAGGGACACGGCGGCGACGTTGCGGTCGGCTTTGCGGCCAAATTCCCGCATATGGTTGATGATGCCGGTGGCCCGGGCGATGTGGCGGCTGATGCCTTCGGCCATTTCGGTGAGCGTGTCCTGGTCCACGCACTGGCCTCGGCGCACCCGGCGCACGAGCAGGTCGGCGATGGTCTGGATGACGGTCATGGGCTGGTTGAGTTCGTGGGCCACGCTGGTGGACATCTCGCCCAAGGTCGCCATCTTGCTGGCCTGGATAAGCTGCTGCTCGGTTTCGAGCCGGCTGGTGATGTCCGTGACCGAGGCTAGGTAGACTTGTGCCCCGGGGTAGGCGGCCGAGGAGGTGCGCACGGCGGCGTAAAAGCCCGTGCCGTCCTTGCGGCGGTGGCGCACCCGGTCGATGTGGCGCTGCGCCCGTATGGCCGCCTCGAAGGGCGCGACGTCGGGTTCGTCGAAAAGCGAGAGGAAGGGCCGGCCAAGGAGCTCCGTCGGCTCGTAGCCGTAGAGGGTCTCGGGCCGGGCGTTGCATTCGAGGATGGTCAGGTCCTCGGGGGACAGCACGAACAGCGCCGAGGGAATGCAGCTGAAGATGGCCTGGTATTTCTTGCGGGAGCGCTCCAGCTCCTCTTCCAGGAACTTGCTCTCGGAAATGTCCAGGCTGATCTCCATGACCGAGGCGATGGCCCCGGATTCGTCGGTCATGGGCGAGGTGCTGACGAAAAAGGTGCGGCGGCAGCCGTCGCGGTCCACGGTGATCTCCTCGGTGACGTGGGGCAGGCCGTCCTCGAAGGTGCGGATGACCGGGCAGTGGACGCAGGGTTCGTCGCGGCCCTTGTAGACCTTGTAGCAGTACTCTCCGGGCCGGGCGTGGAACTCGTCGGCAAAGGCCTGGTTGTAGCTTAAAAGCCGCAGGTTCTTGTCCTGGACGGTGATGGTGCAGGGCACGTGCTCGAACAGGTCCTGGTAGCGGTTTTTCTGGCGCACCAGCTCGTACTGCTTGGCAAACACCTCCCGGCCCATGGTGTCGATGGCCCGGCCAAGCTCGCCCATTTCATCGGACTGCTTGAGGTCGAGGCCAGTAAATCCCCGGCCCGAGGCAATGGCCCGCGTGGCTCGGATCATGGCCCGCACCGGCCGGTTGACCAGCAGGTGGGTGCACAAAAACAGCACCAGGAAGGTGCCGGCGGCCGCGCCCAGGGCGGCTAAAAAATTGCGCTCGGTGTAGCCGGCCAGCATGGCCTCGCTGCTGGCCTGGGATACGGTGATGTCGAGCAGCCCCAGGATTTTTTTGTCGTCCGGGTGGACGTGGCAGGGATCGCTGCTGCACGAGGGCTCGTTTTCGATGGGCCGCAGGATGCCGATGCAGGGATGGCCCGAGTCGTCGGTGAAAAAGCGGGTGCGCTCGCGCCGGGGAATGTGGACCTGGGGCGGGCTGGTGCGGTGGCAGACGTAGCAGGCCTCTTCCTTGATGTCGGTGGTCTCGTCGATCTCGGAAAGGAGGTTGGAATACTTGATCTGGCCTTTCTTGTTGTAGACGCGGATGGAGATGATGCCCTGCTGGGTGCTGATGCTCTTGATGATCTCCCGGATGGTGTCCGGGGCGTAGGTGAGCATGGCGTAGTGCAGGCCGAGGTTGATGGTGTTGCCCAGGCGGTCCATGTCCGACATGGCCGCCTCGGTGGCCAGGGTCTTCATGGCGTTGATGTTCAGCGACGACCACAGGAAGAAAAAGAGCATCAAGGCCGCGCCCGAGGCGATGGCCAGCTTGGTGATGAGCGAGCAGCGGATGGTGCGTAAAAGCCGCGGCAAGGCGGCGGCGAAGTCGGCGAGCTTGGGCAGGGCCAGGCGGGGCGTCATGGCGGACCCTCCGGGAACGGCGCGGCCAGGCGACCTGGCGCGAAAACCGATATGGAACGTGTACCGCAGCCTAGACCAGATTTCCCCCAAAAACCAGCGCAATCGCGCGCCGCCCGCGGACTCGTGGCAGCCGGGCCGGCCGGGGCCGATCAACCGGCGGAGACGATGACGGAAAAGGCGCTGATCAGCACCGTGACCCCGTCGCCCTGACAAAACCGCATCTCGGCCAGGGCGTCCAGGCCCAGGGTGGCGGAGATGCGGGTGCCGTCGGCCAGGGCGGCCACCACCTCGGCGGCGTCGGCGCCCCGGGTCACCCGTTCGACCACGCCGCGAAACCGGTTCTCGGCCGGATGCGTGTCCGGATCGACGCCCGCTTCGTCCGTGTCGGCCAGGGCGAGCAGGGCGCCCTTGACCCGCACCGTGGCCAGCCCACCCTGGCGCAGGCCCAGGGCCTCCAGGCTCTTGGTGGAAATCACGGCCGTGAGGTCATGGCCGCCCAGGGTGCGCACGGTCAGGCGCGACTGGATCTCGCCGGCCTCGATGGCGGCGATCTTGCCGAAAAAGGTGTTGTGCTGCCCGGCCGCCCGGCGGTTTTCCCGGTCGAGAAAGTGTTTCTCCAGGCGCTTTTGCTCTTCTTCGGGCAGGTCGAGGAAGGCGGCGGTGGAGTTGGCGGTCAAATGCCCCAGGATACGCTGGACCACGGTCAGGGGCACGCCGTTTTGCAGCAGCTCGACGGCCCGGGAGCGGCGCAGGGTGTTGGGGTTGGCCAGGTTCTTGGGGATGCCGGATTCGCTGGCCCGGTCATAGATGACCCGGCGGACGTAGCCCTGGTCGAGATGGAAAATCCCCCCCCGGTAAGGGGTGTAATCCGGGTCGCGCAGGAGTTGCTTGAGTTCGGCGTGGAGCTCGCCGGGCAGATAGACCTCGCGCCGGGGCTTGGCGTCGGTGTCGCGGCCACCGCCGAGCAGCACCTTGCGGCAGGCCAGGACAAAATCCTTCTGGTCGTCGATGGCCAGAATTTCCCCCAGTTTCGCTCCGGTATAGCGCAACAGCAAAAAGACGAGCCGCGTGCGGTTGCGGGAGACCACCGACCGTTTGCCCTTGGCCTTGGCCACCCAGGCGGCGAAGGCGGCGTCCAGGCGTCGCATCTGCTCGACCGTGAGGAAATTGGGTTCGTTCGCCTCGGCGGGGGGCGTGGTGTCGTGGTCCTGCATGGGCTGTCCCATATCCCCCAGGACGTGCTCCAGGTCAATGCCGCTCAACGTGGCCTCCGGGTTTCGTTTATCACGAAAAGAAAAAATGAGGTGACAATTTTCACAAAAGCGGCTAACTTTATTGTCACGCAAGTTTTGCAACTCGTGACAAACTTGGCGGACACTGTCAATAGGCAGTTTTCGCCAGGCCTGTCGCCGGGTTGCGTTCTGGATCGCAAGTCCATGTTTTGACCGCGGGCCAAGGGAGGTGCGAGGGCAGGAGCAGTACGTCTATTGCCAACCTGGGGAAGGGCGAATGCAACACGTAAGCAGAGGGTCGAAGAAGGTATGAAAAACGGAAAACGGCGCATGAGACAGCTGCTGGCCGTCCTGGCCATTTGCGGCATGGGCGGCTTGTCCGCGTTGCCGGCAGGCCGGGCCATTGCTGCCCAGCCGGCCAGCGACAAGCAGCGGGCCGACATCGTCACCATTGACGAGATGAAGGCCTACGGCAAATTGTCGCAACCCACCGTGGCTTTCCTGCACGACAAGCACACCACGGCTTTGGGCAAGCAGAAAGACTTTTACAAGAAAGAGTGCGGCACCTGCCACCTGTCCAACAAGGACGGCGTGATGCAGCTCGGATACATGAGCGAGGGCAAGCCTGTATCCGGTGAGAAGCTGCGCGACAACTTCCACAACAACTGCATCAGCTGTCACAAGGACATGGCGGCCGCCGGCCAGAAATCCGGCCCCACCGACGTCCAGTGCAAAGGCTGCCACACCGCCACCCCTGACGTGGCCTCCAACTGGCAGCCCATCGTCGTGGACAAGCGGCTGCACTACCGCCACGCCGCCACCCAGGAAAAAGCCGACAACAAGTGCGGCGCCTGCCACCACATCTTCAGCGAGAAGACCGGCAAGACCGCTCCCGCGCCCAAGCCGGAAGAAGTCCCCGGTTCCTGCTCGTACTGCCACGGCGACAAGACCACCGTGGTGGAAAATCGCCAGCCCAAGGAGATCCGCTCCCTGCGTCTGGCCGCCCACGGCGAATGCGTGACCTGCCACAAGGCCACCGCCGCCGCCGGCAAGGACGTCCCCACCGGCCCGGTCACCTGCGCCGGCTGCCATGGCCCCCTCGATCAGAAGGCCATCGCCGAGACGTCCCTCAAGAAAGTTCCCCAGGGCGCGGACCTGCGCATCAAGCGCGGCCAGCCCGACTACGTCATGGTGCGTCCGGCCGAGGTCCAGACCTCCCAGGCCGTCGCCGGCAAGCCCTATGCCGGCATGCCCGCCGTGCCCTTTGACCACAAGTACCATGAAGCCAAGAGCGAGACCTGCGTCTCCTGCCACCACGCTGCCCTGTCCTCCTGCTCGGCCAAGTGCCACACCCCGGCCGGCGTGAAGGAAGGCGGATTCGTGACCCTGGAAGGGGCCATGCACAAGGTCGGCGCGACCCAGAGCTGCGCCGGTTGCCACGCCGTGGCCCAGCAGAAGCCCGAATGCGCCGGTTGCCACGCGCCCATGCAAAAGGGCGTCGGCGGCGTCGACAAGTGCGGTTCCTGCCACGTGCCCGGCGACGCCGCCCTGCAGGAAGCCATGGCCGCCATGATGGCCAAGCCGGCCAGCGCCGACACTGCCGCCGCCGAAGCCGACCTGGCCAAGAAGCTGCTGGCCGGCAAGCGCGACGTCACCGCGACCTTCCCGGTGGACGACATCCCCCAGACCGTGACCATCGGGTCCCTGTCCAAGGACTACGAGCCGTCGGTCCTGCCCCACCGCCAGATCGTCCAGGCCATGCTTGACGGCATGAAGGACAACAAGCTGGCCGGGGCCTTCCACGCCACCGACGCCGCCGTGTGCCAGGGCTGCCACCACAACAGCCCGGCCTCGAAGACGCCGCCGCGTTGCGGCAACTGCCACCAGGCCGTCGAAACGACCGCCGCCTCCGCCCGTCCGGCGCTGAAGGCCGCCTACCACAACCAGTGCATGGGCTGTCACAAGGCGATGGGCATCGAGGGCAAGGTCGTCAGCAAGGCTCCGGGCGCCAAGCCCGTGCCTGCCGCCACGGACTGCGCCGGTTGCCACAAGGAAAAGAAGAAATAGGACCCAAACCAGCAGAGGTCTCGCTACAATGAAACGTAGACACTTTCTGGGCCTTCTGGGCGCGGCCGGCGTCACCCTGGGCTCCGGCGCGACGGCCAAGGCCGCGTCGCTTGGCGACGTCAAGGGACTGCCCAACGCGGGCGGCGTGCTCTTCGACGCCTCGCGCTGCATCGGCTGCCGCAAATGCGAAGCGGCCTGCAACCAGGTCAACGACCTGCCCAAGCCCGCCAAGGCCTTTGACGATCTCACGGTGCTTGACGTCAAGCGCCGCACAGACGCCAAATCCTACACCATCGTCAACAAGTACGTCCCGGACGCCGGCAAACCGCCGGTCTTCCGCAAGATCCAGTGCAACCACTGCATGGAGCCGGCCTGCGCCTCGGCCTGCTTCGTGGCGGCCTTCAAGAAGTCCGAAACCGGCGCGGTGGTCTACGACCCCGACGTCTGCGTCGGCTGCCGCTACTGCATGGTGGCCTGCCCGTTCAACATCCCGGCCTACGAGTACGACAAGGCGTTTACCCCCCGGGTCATGAAATGCACCATGTGCCAGCCGCGCCTGCTCGAAGGCAAGCTGCCCGGTTGCGTCGAGGCCTGCCCCAAGGAAGCGCTCATCTTCGGCAAGCGCCGCGAACTGCTCAACATCGCCTGGGACCGCATCGGCGGCAATCCCGGACGCTACGTCGAGCATGTCTACGGCGAGCGCGAGATGGGCGGCACGAGCTGGCTGACCATCGCGCCCAAGCCGTCCTTCGCCGCCATCGGCATGGATGAAACCCTCGGCACCACCTCCGCGCCCGAGCTGACCTCCGGGGCCCTGGCCGCCGTGCCGGCCGTGGCCGGCATCTGGCCCGTGCTCCTGACCGGCCTGTACGCCATCAGCAAGCGCAAGGAAAAGATCGCCGAGTCCGAGAAGCAGGCCGCCGTGGCCGCCGCCATCGCCAAGGCCAGCGCCGACGCCGAAGCCAAGCTCTCCGAAGAACTGGGCAAGGCCGAGGTCGCTAATAAGCGGCGCATCGAGGTCGAGGTCAAAAAGGCCCTGGAAGCCGCCGCCAAGGCCGGCGAAGAAGGGGAGGACGCGTAATGTCGACGGAAACTCAGAAAGGGACGCTTTTCACTCCCTGGAACATCGTCGCCGGCATCATCCTGGCCGCCGGCGTGGTGGTCACCATCATGCGCTTCACCATGGGCCTGGGCGCGGTGACCAACCTCTCCGACAACAACCCCTGGGGCATCTGGATCGGGTTTGATCTCCTGTGCGGCGTCGCCCTGGCCGCCGGCGGCTACACCACTTCGGCCGCCTGCTACATCTTCGGGTTCAAGCGCTTTCACGGCGCGGTGCGCCCGGCCATCCTGACGGCCTTTTTGGGCTACGCCCTGGTCGTGTTCGCGCTCAACTACGACGTCGGCCGCCCCTGGCGGCTGGTCTACCCGATCTTCTACCAGCAGGGGACCACGTCCATCCTGTTCGAAGTCGGTCTGTGCGTGTTCATCTACTTAACGGTGCTCTTCCTCGAATACCTGCCGGCCGCCCTGGAGTGGAAGCGGGGCTTTGACAAGTACCGCGACATCCTGGTCAAGCTGACCATGGGCCTGACCATCCTGGGCGTCATCCTCTCGACCCTGCACCAGAGCTCGCTGGGCGCGCTGTACCTCATCGCCCCGTCCAAGCTGCATCCCCTGTGGTACACGCCGTACCTGCCGGTCATGTTCTTCATGTCCAGCATGTTCGCCGGCATGTCCATGGTCATCTTCGAAGGAACGCTGTCCCACAAGCACTTCCATCACAAGATGGACGACGAATACAACCTTGGCTACGAAGACCTGCAGATGGCCTTCTCCAAGGCGGCCGCCTGGATCATGGCCGGCTACCTGGCCATGAAGGTCCTGGGCCTGGCCATGGACAACCGCTGGCAGTTTCTGGGCACCGGTTACGGCGTGTGGTGGCTCACCGAAGTCGTCGGCTTCGTGGCCCTGCCGTGCTACGCCTACGCCGTGGCCTACCGCGACCGCAACCTGAAGCTCGCCCGGTTCACCGCCCTGTGGACGGTGCTCGGCATCGTGCTCAACCGGTTCAACATCAGCCTGGTGGCTTTCAACTGGCAGCTGCCCAGCGTTGACCGCTACTTCCCGAGCGCGGGCGAGATCATCATCTCCTTGTTCGTGGTCACCATCGGCGTCATCGCCTTCCGGTTCATCGTCACTCGGATGCCGATCTTCTACGTGCATCCGGCCTACAAAGACTCGTCCCACTAGGACAGGGGAATAGCCATGTTCAATACGTTGCAAGACCTGATGCTCCACAACAAGAGCATCACCTACGTCCTCATGGGCGTCGTGCTGATCTGCTTCGTCGGATTCTGGCACTTCCTCACGGACAAGGAAGAGCGTAAACGCCGCTACTAGGCTGATCGGACCGCGATCGCCAAGGAGAACACCAATGTATGCATTCCTGACGGGTCCGATGCTGTGGCTGTCGTTCGCCATATGCATCCTCGGCTGCGCCTGGCGCGCCTATATGTACGTCAAGGGCCTTAGCTGGCAGCTCGACCGGGTGGCCTACGGCCATAACACCGATTTGGCCGTCAAAGGGGCGCTCAAGTCCATCTTCCACTGGCTCGTTCCCTTTGCCTCGTGCAGCTGGCGGGCCAAGCCGGTTTTTGCCACGGCCTTCTTCCTGCTGCACATCGGCTTGGTCATCGTGCCGCTGTTCCTCTACGCCCACGTCATGATCGTGGCCGAGCGGTTCGGCGTCTCCTGGCCGACCATGCCCGACGGGCTGGCCGACATCCTGACCATTCTGGCCGTACTGGCCGGCCTGTTCATTCTGCTGCGCCGCTTCGGCTTAAGCGAAGTGCGCATCATCACCACCCGCCAGGATCTGGGGATCATGGCGATCAGCCTCGCCCCCCTGGTCACCGGCTTCGTGGCCGCTCACCAGCACGGCGACGGCAACGGTTGGCTTCTGGCCCACATCATCACCGGCGAAATCTGGCTCATCGCCGTGCCGTTCACCAAGCTGTCCCACGCCGTGCTGTTCTTCTGCTCCCGGGCCCAGATCGGGATCGACTTCGGCACCAAGCGCGGCGGTCAGCGCGGCAGCGGCATCGTCTGGTAAACCGGCCGGCGGGATATCGCCAAGGAGTGACACGTCATGCCTGAAGGGATTTATTGTAATAAGCGGCCGATCACGACGGAGGAGGAGCTTAAGGCTCTGCTCTCCGATACGCGCGGCACGAAATACTACGAGGAAATGCTGTCGCTGGAGGTTGACCGCGAAAAACTGTGGGCAACCATCCAGAAAACCTGCAAATCGCGCACCCAGACCTGGCTCGACATCTGCGCCCGGTGCGGCCTGTGCGCCGACTCCTGCTTCCTGTATCTGGTCAACGACTGCAAGCCCGAGCAGGTGCCGTCGTACAAGATCCAGTCCACCCTGGGCGAGATCATTCGCCGCAAGGGCGACGTGGACAACGCGTTCATGCGCCATGCCATGGAAGTGGCCTGGTCCCAGTGCACCTGCTGCAATCGTTGCGCCATGTATTGCCCCCACGGCATCGATATGGGCGTCATGATGGGCTACACCCGCGGTCTGCTCTATTCCCAGGGGTTCGTGCCCTGGGAACTCAAGATCGGCGCGGGCATGCACCGGGTCTACCGGGCCCAGATGGACGTCACCACCGAGGATTGGGTGGAGACCTGCGAATGGATGGCCGAGGAGCAGCAGGACGATTGGCCGGGTCTTGAGATCCCCGTCGACAAGGAAGACGCGGACATCATGTACACCTGCAACGCCCGCGAGCCCAAGCACTACCCCGAGGATCTGGCCGAGGCGGCCATCCTGTTCCACATCGCCGGCGAGAATTGGACCGTGCCCAGCGAAGGTTGGGAACAGACCAGCCTGTCGATGTTCGCCGGCGACTGGGAAGCCTGCAAGCTGCAGGTGGAAAACGTCTACGCCGCCATCGAGCGCTTAAAGCCCAAGCGGGTCATCGGCACCGAATGCGGCCACGCCCACCGGGCCACGGTCATCGAAGGCCCGTACTGGGCCGGACGCCCCGACGGCCAGCCGCCCGCGCCCTACATCCACTACGTCCAGTGGGTGGCCGAGGCCCTGCGCACCGGCAAGCTCAAGATCGACCCGGCCAAGCGGATCAAGCAGACCGTCACCTATCAGGACTCCTGCAACTACATCCGCAACTGGGGTCTGGCCGAGACTGCCCGCGAGATCCTGTCCTATCTCGTCGAGCCGGGCTATCTCGTTGAAATGACGCCCAACAAAGAGCATAACTACTGCTGCGGCGGCGGCGGCGGCTTCAACGGCATCGGCAAGTTCCGGCCCCAGCGCAACAAGGCGCTTCTCACCAAGCGCGACCAGATCCTGGCCACCGGGGCCAAGCTGGTCATCGCGCCCTGCCACAACTGCTGGGACGCCATCCGCGACCTCGAGGAAGAGTACCACATCCACATCGACTGGAGCTTCCTCAAGCCGCTGCTGCTCAAAATGGTCATCGTGCCCGAACACCTCAAGCCCAAGGACGAGGACGACGGCGACGAGGAATAGGGAAGAGGTGCGCCTCACCGCACGCAACCTCCACCTCTAACACGAAATAGGGGTTTGGAATGTTCAATAAGATCCTGTTTGCGACAACCGGTTCGCCGGAATGCGACAGCGCCGCCCGCGTGGCCTTCGACATGGCCCGCCAGTACGGCTCCAAGCTGACGCTTTTCCACGTGCTCGGCATCCCGGGCAAGGGCGACAGCAATCTCGTCATCGACACCCGCACCGGCGAGGAAGTCGATGCCGACGCCGAATACTTGGAAGGCGTGGCCGAAGAGCTGCGCACCACCTACGCCAACCAGCTCGAAGCCCTGCCGGGCGTCGAGATCGAAGTGGCCGTGGGCGTTCCCTCCCGCGAGGTGCTGCGCATCGCCCGGGCCAAGGACGTGGACATGATCGTCCTGTGCGGTCCGTCCGAGGGCCAGCAGTCGGGCTTCTACAAGCGCGGCGTGGTCGGCGACAACCTGCGCAAGGTGGCCAAGGCCGCCCGCTGCCCGGTGCTGACCGTCAGCCGTCCGTCCGCTTCCTTCTGGGGCGGATTCTCCAACATCGTCTTCGCCACGGACTTCTCCAAGGCCTCCGAGTCGGCCTTCCAGTTCGCCAAGACCGTGGTCAAGGCCGTGGACGGCGAGCTGCACATGTTCCACTGCGTGGACCTTAGCCGCTTCCAGTCGCCCATCGCCCTGACCCAGGACGGCATCGAGGCCAAACTGGCCGAGTCCCGCCGCCGCCTGCACCACGAATACGCCACCCAACTCGGGGATTTCAAAAGCTATACTTCCGAGGTATGGGAGGGCACGCCCTACGTCGAAATCGTCAAGTTCGCCCGTGAACGCCAGGCCGATCTCATCGTCATGGCCCACCACGCCCGCGACGTCGATCCCGACGAACGGCCCTTCGGCAGCACCCTGGAACAGGTCATCGTGCGGGCCACCTGCCCCGTGGTGAGCGTCAACCGTCCCGACAAGCTGCCCCAGGCGGCCGAGGCGTAAGCCCCCACAACCTCCCGGGGACGCAAAAGGAGAAAGGGAAACATGCCCAAGACCATCCTTATCGTGGACGACGATCCCAATATCCGGGAATACCTGGAGACTCTGCTCACCGACAACGGCTACGAAACCATCGTCGCCGAGAACGGGGAAAAGGCCCTGGAAGTGCTGGCCGCCCATTCGCCCGACCTGATCACGCTCGACATCGAGATGCCGGACAAGACCGGACCGTGGTTCAACCGGGCGCTCCAGCGGGGCAAGACCTACGCCAACATCCCCATCATCGTCATCACCGGCCACACGGGGCTCAAATACGTGATCCCCAACGCCGTGGGGTCCTTGAGCAAGCCCTTTGAACAAAAGGAACTGCTCGATCTCGTGCGCGAAACCATAGGCTCCTAAACCCGCCTCCCGGGGCGCGGCCAACCCGCCGCGCCCCGGGGACGGGCATGAGCCAAACACGCGGCTTGGCTCGCCCCGACCGCCTGCGCGGTCCAGGCAACGCCGACGCGTTTCGGGCCTTCCCGAAACCGCCGGACGCCTGCCGGTCTCCGGTCTTGCCCGACCGCCCCGGCCCGGCGGCCAAGGCGACAAGGACCACGGCCATGAGCGAACGCCTGTTGCTCGTCGACGACGAGGAGGACATCCGCCGTTTCCTCGGCATGTTCCTCGCCGACCTGGGCTATGAGGTCCACGCCGCCGAAAACGGCGCCCAGGCCCTGGAAATGTTCGATGCCGTCAATCCCTCCATCGTGCTCACCGACATCAAGATGCCGGTCATGGACGGGCTGGAGCTCCTCAAGCAGATCAAGGCCAAATCGCCCGAAACCGAAGTCGTCATGATCTCCGGCCACGGCGACATGGATCTCGCCATCGGCTGCCTGCAATACGACGCCGCCGACTTCGTCACCAAGCCCATCAACCACGACATCCTCGACGCGGCCCTCAAACGCGTGGAGGAAAAGATCATCCTGCGCCGCGAGCTCAAGCAGTACACCCAGAATCTCGAAAAGCTCGTCCAGGAAAAATCCCGCCGCGTCATCGAACTCGAACGCCAGCTGGCCGCCGGCGAAATGGTTGAAACCATGTGCCAGGCCATCTCCGGCCTGTCCGAGGATTTCGGCGACAAGGCCGGCTATTTCAATGAGATGCCGTGCTTCGTGGCCGTGCACAACCGCTCGCTCACCGTGGTCGCCACCAACCAGCTCTACAAGGAACGCTTAGGCGACATGGTCGGCCACCACAGCTGGGAAGTCTACGTGGGCCAGGCCATCCGGGGCTTTGACGGCCCGGTCTGGAAGACCTTCGAGACCGGCAAGGGCCAACGCTCACGCGAGACCATGCTCTGCAAGAACGGACGCGAACTGCCCGTCATGGTCCATACTTCGCCCATCGGCGAGCGCGACGGCAAGGTGGAGCTCGTCCTGGAACTGGCCGTGGACGTCAGCGAGATCAAACGCCTCCAGGAAGAACTGCGGGTCACCCAGCAGAAGTACATGGACCTCTTCGAGGCCACGCCCTGCTATATCGCCGTGCGCGACCGCGACTACCGCATCGTGGCCAACAATACCCTTTTCAAACAGGATTTCGGCGAAGGCGTGGGCAAGCTCTGCCACGAAGTCTTCCGCCACCGCGACACGCCCTGCCCGGATTGCCCGGTGGACGCCACCTTCGAGGACGGCAAGGCCCACAGCCTCGAAGCCGTGGTCACCTGCCGCGACGGGCGCTCGAAAAACGTGCTCACCTTTTCCGCGCCCATCCGCAATGCCCAAGGCGAGATCGTCGAGGTCATGGCCCTGTCCACCGACATCACCCAGATCCGCGAACTGCAAGACCACCTGACCTCGCTGGGGCTCATGCTCGGCTCCATCTCCCACGGCGTCAAAGGCATGCTCACCGCCCTGGAAGGCGGCGTCTACCGCCTGGAATCCGGCATCAAACGCTCGGACATGACGCGCATCGCCGACGCCGGCGACACCATCAAATCCCTGGTCGGCCGGGTGCGAAACCTCGTGCTCAACGTCCTGTACTACGCCAAGTCCCGCGACATGGCCGGCGATCCCGTGGACGTCAGCCACTTGGCGGGGAACGTCGCCCAGATCGTCGAACCCAAGGCCGCCCGCGAGAAGATCGCCTTTACCTGCGACATCCCGCCCGACCTCGGCACGGCCGACCTCGACACGGCCAACCTGTCCGCCGCCCTGGTCAACATCCTCGAAAACGCCATCGACGCCTGCACCGCCGACACGGCCAAGGAGACCCACGCCATCAGCTTCAAGGCCAGCGCCGACGCTGATGCCGTCACCTTCGACATCGCCGACAACGGCATGGGCATGTCCCAGGAAACCCGGGAAAAAGCCTTTACCCTCTTCTTCTCGTCCAAGGGTTTAAAAGGAACCGGCCTGGGGCTTTTCATCGCCCACGACGTGGTGAAAAAACACGGCGGCCGTATTGATTTGACGTCGGAAGCGGGCGAAGGGACGCAGTTTCATATCGTCGTGCCGCGAAGGAAGGCCGAGGCGACGGGGAGTTAACGGGAGGTTTGCCGGAAGGAAGAATGCCTCCGGCGGCCAAAGGGGCTGAGCCCCTTTG
>ALAO01000315.1 GCA_000307955.1 Solidesulfovibrio magneticus str. Maddingley MBC34
GTTATCCACATGATAAAAGGGGTCAGGCCAAACATGACCTAACCCCTTGATTTTATTCTGGTGCGCCCGACAGGATTCGAACCTGTGGCCGTCTGCTTAGAAGGCAGATGCTCTATCCGACTGAGCTACGGGCGCGCGGCCTCGAAACCTAAACAAGCCGAACCCTCCGGTCAAGGCCGGCCTTGACGAAAGCCTTCTTGCGGCTCACACTGGCAAATCCCGGGACATTGCCCGCCACAAGGAGACTGGCATGAAGCTGCGCGTGCTCGGATGCTCCGGCTCGGACCTGCCGGGGCACAACCTCACCTCGTTTTGCGTCAACGACACCATTCTCCTCGACGCAGGCTCCGTCACCTCCTCTCTCGACCTCGCCGCCCAGGCCAGGCTCGAACATATTTTCGTCACCCACAGCCACCTCGACCACATCAAGGACATCCTGTTCCTGGCCGACAACCTCATCGAGTTCTTCGTCGCCGGCAGCCGTGCCCCAGTGGCCATCCACGGCCTGCCCGAAGTCCTCGACGCCATCTCCACGCACCTTTTAAACGACACCATCTGGCCCGACTTCACCGTCATCCCCACGGATTCGCCCGTGCTGACCTACGCCCCCATGACCCCGGGCGTGCCGGTCGTCATCGGCGACGTCAGCATCGCCGCCTATCCCGTCAACCACGCCAAGGCCGCCTCGGGCTTCGTCCTGTGGCAGGACGGCGGGGCGCGAAACCTCGCCTACACCGGCGACACCGGCCCGTGCGACGATTTCTGGAAGGCCATGGATGCCCTGCCCTTTGCCCTCAAAAAACTGATCACCGAGGCCTCGTTCCCGTCTTCCATGGAAGCCCTGGCCGCGGCCTCCAAGCATCTGACCCCAAAGTTGCTGCGCGCCGAGCTCGACAAGCTGCGCGCCCGGCCGGACATCTTCATCTATCACTTAAAGGCCCCGTTCGCCGCCGTCATCGTGGACGAACTGGCCCGTGAACTGGCCGGCTACAACTACCGGCTCCTGCGAGAACATGACTGCATCGACATCTGATTTTCCCGATTTCGCCGCCTTCGCGGCCTATCTCGACTCCCTGGGGCTTTTTCACATGGACCTCGGCCCCGGGCGGATGCACGCGGCCCTGGCCGGGCTTCGCCTGGAGAGCCTGCCACATCTGGCCGTGCAGGTGGTCGGCACCAACGGCAAGGGTTCCACCGCCGCCTTGCTGGCCGGCTTGCTGGCCGCCCACGGCCTGCCCACGGGGCTCTATCTGTCGCCCCATTTCGTCAGCGTGCGCGAACGCATCCTCCTTGGCGGCAAGATGATCGCCGGGCAGGACTGGACCCGGGCGGCAAGCGCCATCCAGGCCGCCGTGGCCGGGCTCGGCCAGGCCGGCCGCCTCACCTATTTCGAACTCCTGACCGCCATGGCCGTCTGGCTCTTTGCCGATCTCGGGGCCGAGGCCGCCGTCTATGAAGCGGGCCTAGGCGGAGCCGGCGACGCCACCACGGCCCTGCCCCGCGACCTGACCCTGTTTACGCCCATGGGCCTGGACCACGCCTCGGTCATCGGACCGACGCTGGCCGACATCGCCGCCGACAAGGCCGGAGCGCTGCCGGCCGGCGGCCGGGCCGTCACCGGCCCCCAGCCCCCCGAGGCCGCCGCCGTGCTGCGCCGCGAAGCGCTTGCTCGGGGCACGCGCCTGTATGACGCGGCTGAACTGGCCGCCTATGATCCGTCGTCACGTCAGGCCACGCTTCTTTTCCCCAAGCGCCTGGACGTCCCGGACGTGAAGCTGAAGCTCGCCGGGCCGCACCAGGCCCAAAACGCCGCCCTGGCCCTGGCCGGGTTTACGCTGTGCGCCGAAGCCATGGGCATCGTGCCTGATCCCGAGGCCGTGCGCCGCGCCTTGGCCGAGACCTTCCTGCCCGGACGGCTCCATCTGCTGCGTTTGCCGGGCATGGCTCCGGCGCTGCTGCTGGACAGCGCCCACAACCTGCCAGCGCTTACCGCTCTGGAAGCGGCGCTCAAAGCCCTGCTCGTCTCGCCCACGGCCCTTGTCTTCACCTGCCTGGGCGACAAGGACTTCGAGGCCATGGCCCCGGTGGTCGGCCGGCTGACCGCCGGCCCCATCTACGTGCCCGAGCTGCCGGGCGTGTCGCGAGCCCGGCCGGCGGCCGAGGTCGCCGCCCGCCTGGGCAAGCGCGCCGTGGCCGTGGCCGGCCCTCGCGAAGCCCTGGCGGCCGTGGAAAAGCTCGACGGCACGGTGCTCGTCTGCGGCTCCATGTACTTGCTGGCCGCACTATTCGCTGACCGCCAAAATTGATCTCGGACCCGTTTCGGGGTATTTGTCGCGCCTTGACGCATTGCCAACGCCAACCCCCCCGGGATCGCCGTGCAAAATCTGTTTCGCCTTCTGCCTCCGGTCGACGCCGCCCTGGGCAGCCTCGCCCAGGACCCTGCCCTGGCCGCTCTGCCTCGGGCCATGCTGCGCGACGCCGTCACGGACTACCTTGACGGGCTTCGCGACGACATCCGCGCCGGCCGTCTGACCGAACCGGCCCAGCTCGACCACGGCCTCGTTTTCGCCCAGTGCGCCCGCCACGTCGCCGCCGCCACCAGGCCGCATTTCCGGCGCGTGATAAACGCCACCGGCGTGGTGGTGCACACCAACCTCGGCCGCTCGCTTCTGGCCCCCGAGGCCGCCGCCGCCGCCGCCGAGGCTTGTCTGCGCTATTCCAACCTGGAGTTCGACCTGACCACCGGCGAACGCGGCAGCCGCTACAGCCACGTGGTCGACATCCTGCGCACCCTGACCGGGGCCGAGGACGCGCTGGTCGTCAACAACAACGCCGCCGCCGTCATGATCGTCCTGGAAACCCTGGCCAAGGGCCGCGAGGTCATCGTCTCCCGGGGCCAGCTGGTGGAGATCGGCGGCTCGTTTCGCATTCCCGAGGTTATGGCCAAGTCCGGGGCCGTGCTGCGCGAGGTCGGGGCCACCAACCGCACGCACCCGCGCGACTACGAAAACGCCGTCAGCCCGGAAACCGCCGCGCTGCTGAAGGTCCACACCTCCAACTACCGCATCGTCGGATTCACCAAGGAAGTTTCGCTCCCCGAGCTCGTGGCCCTGGGCGCGCGTCTGGAGTTGCCGGTCATCGAGGACCTCGGCAGCGGCAATCTGACCGATTTCGCGGCCTGCGGCCTGCCCGGCGAACCGACGGTGCAGCAGGCCGTGGCCGATGGCGCGGACGTGGTCACGTTTAGCGGCGACAAGGTGCTGGGCGGCCCCCAAGCCGGCATCATCGTCGGCAAGGCCAAATACATCGCCGCCATCCGCAAAAATCCGCTCAACCGGGCCATGCGCATCGACAAGATGACGCTCGCCGCCCTGGAATCCACGCTGCGCCTCTACCGCGATCCCGAACGCGCCCGGGCCGTCATCCCGACCCTGGCCATGATCACGGCCTCCCCCGAAAGACTCGCCAAAAAAGCCCGCAAGCTGGCCGGGCTGCTGCGAAAGGCCCTGGCCGGGCGCTACACGGTTTCGGCCATTCCCGGGGCTTCCCGGGTGGGCGGCGGGGCTTATCCCGAACACGATCTGCCGACTACGTTGGTGGCGCTGCGTCCGCTTGCCGACGCGCCCTCCCCCGACGCCCTGCGCCAGCGGTTGCTGGCCGCCGAGCCGCCGCTGGTGGCCCGCACCCAGGACGACGCTCTGCTCCTTGACCCCCGCACCCTGGCCGACGACGAGCTCAAGCTCGTGGCATTGGTGCTGGCCCAGGCCAGCCGGCCCGAAACCGCCTAGGGCGGTCACGGCGTCCGCAAAAAACCGCCCCATACCAAACGACAAGGCTCCCGCCGACCGCAACGGCCGGGGGAGCCTTTCTTGTCCGCGCCTTGCCGCCCCAAACCCGGGCGGAAGGCCGGTCCATGAGGACGAAACGCTAGATGTAGGCCCGCGAAGGCGGCGAACTGGGGAGCGTACCGGCGCGAAGCGCCTCCACCACGTCGGCGATGGCCGCAACCACGCCCTCGACGTCGCCGGCCAGATTGCAGATCGACGGCGAGATGCGCAGCAGATCCTGCCCCATGACCCGCAGATAGGCGATGGCGAAACGGTGCTTGGCGTAGACATGCTGCATGACGTCGCCGGCCGCCACGCCGTCCGGGGTGCGGAAGAGATAAACCGCGCTGCGCAGGGCGTCGTTGGTCGTCGGCGTGACGATGTGCCGCCAGGCCGCGTCCTCCCGGAAATCGGGGAACATCCGGGGCAGATGCCGGAAAAGCGCGTTTTTGAGCCGCGTGCCCAGGGCATGGGTCCGGGCCTCGACGCGGGTCGGCGTCACGCCGGGATGGAAATGGCCGGTGTGGAACAGCGCCGTCATCCAGGCCGCCACCAAGGTGACGTCGTTTTGCTGCCCCAGGTAGGAAAAACGCCTGGCCGTGGCGTCGATGCCGCCGCTTTCGGGCGCGAAACCGTAATGGGCCGGGGTGTTGATGTGCTCGTCGTAGCCCCAAGCGCCCGGGGCGAAGCGCTCGGCCGCGCCCGTGGCCGGGTTCATGTAGATGACGCCGACCATGCGGGGGCCGCAGGGCCATTTGTGGAAGCTGCCGGCGATGCTGTCCACGCCGGTTTCCTCAAGGCGCATGTCCAGCACGCCAAAGGCCTGGGCGCTGTCGGCGTGGATATGGATGTCCTTGTTTATGGCCCGCAGTTCCTCGACGATGCGCCGCATGGGCAGGACCAGGCCGCTTTCGTTGGACTGCCAGGAGAGGCTGACGACCTTGGTGTTGCCGTCGACAAGCCGCAGCAGCGCGGCGACGATCTCGTCCTCGCCGGCCGGGTCCGAGGGCACGACCCCGGCCCGGGCCTCGTCGTCGGAAACGGTTTGCGCAAAGAGCTTCGTGCGCATGATCCGCACCGAATCCGGCCCCCAGCCCTGGGTCGCCTTGCGGTAGAGCCAGGCTTCATGGTTGGTCGGGTGGTTGACGTCCCAGACCACGACGTTGTCCCGGGCGGGATTAAAAAATCCCGAGGCGACCAGGCCGTTGTTGATGCAGTTGTTGGCCTGGGTGGCGTTGGCCGTCAGCGCGAGCAGGGCGTTGGCCGGTTCGTCCAGCCCGCCAAGGCCAAGCCACGTCTTGACCGCGCCAAGGCCGTGCACGAGGCCGGCCTCGGCCAGCTCGCCCCGCAGCGCGAAGGAGATGTCCACTTCCATGAGCCGGCGCACGAGTTCCCCCATGGCCGAAACCGGGGTGAGCGCCGGACACATGTTGGCGGCATTGACGGAAATGCAGCCAAAGGCGTCGCGGTCGAAATAGCGCCGGACCAAGGCCTCCCACTGGGCCTCGTCGTCCGGGGCCAGGGCATGGCCGGCAAAGGGGCGGCCCTCGCCGCGCCACAAGGCGATGGCCGCGAAAATGCGTTCCAGGGCGGAACCGGGCGGGGCTTTTTTCCAGGCCCCGTCGGTGGCAAGGGCCGCGCCGAGATCGTCGCGCCAGATAAAATCGCTCATCCAACTCTCTCCCCGCCTGGCTGCCAACGCTTTGGCCCAAGGCGACAACAATCGGGCCATGGCCCGTTTATTCCTCAATATGCCCGGCCGAGCCGGCCGGGGGTCCGTCCATAGCCCCTTGGACCGCCGCCGGCAAGGGGGATGCCGCGGCAACGGCGATTTCCGTCCCAGACGCCCTCCCCTTATCCCTTTTCCCCGTCGAGGGGGTCCGGGGGGGATCATCCCCCCCGGCCG
>ALAO01000316.1 GCA_000307955.1 Solidesulfovibrio magneticus str. Maddingley MBC34
GGCCGGGGCGGCCGGCGCGTCGGCCTGGGCCGGCGCGTCGGCCGCGGACAACAGGAGCAGGCCGCTGGCCGGGCCGGCCTTTGTCGGGGCCGGGGCCGGCTGGCCCGTGTCGCCCAGCAGCAGGGCCTTGGCCGGCAGTGACGCCGGTCCGGCCTGGGCCGAGGCCGCCAAGGCCGTCAGGGCCAGAGCGGCCAGGACAGCGGCAAGGATGGTGCGGCAATGCGGCATGGAAGCCTCCTTTCGATTTACGGGAGCGTATACAGGATATCCTCGACCGGGAAACGCCACTTGGGCTGGGCGACGGCGACGCCGGGGCGCAGCCGGCCCACGGCCAGGATGAGCGGAATCCAGTACTGATCAGGCACGCCGAAGGCCGCCTTGACCGCGTCGTGATCGAAGCCGTCCATGGGATGGGTGGCCAGTCCGGCGTCGGCGGCAGCGTACATGAAGGACATGGCGAAAAAGGCCGTGTTCTTGACGGCAAAGGCCAGGGACTTCTCCGGGGTCGCGCCGTAGAGGCTTTCCGTGGTCCCGGCGAACTCGTCGCGCTGCTCGGGCGTGTAGCGCCCAACCTGCAGCAGATACGAGAACTGGCGCTCGAAGGACGGCGAATACATCTTCCAAGCCTCCCGGTCGGCCAGGAACACCAAAATGACCGGGGCCTCGGTGACCTTGGGCTGGTCCCAGGCCAGGGCGCGCAGCTTGGCCTTTTGAGCCGGGTCGCGCAGCACGGCCACCCGCCAGGGCTGGAGGTTGAAGCTCGAAGGCGAACGGGCGGCGGTTTCCAGCAGCGCGGCCAGGGCGTCCTGCGGCACGTCGGCCTCGGTGTCGAAGAAATTGATGGCCCGACGGGCCTCCATGACGTCTTTGAAATCCATGTGTCCCTCCTTTTAGGGGATGGTGCCTATTTGCGCCGGGAAAGCGGCCGCGTCAAGGCCGCAGGCGGACTGACGCTAAAGCGCGCGCCACTTGACTAATGCGGCGGGCGGAGGCATGCAGGGCGGACTTTTCTCTTTTCCCCCAGCCAAAAAGGACTCCTCCATGGCCCTCAACGTGACCCAGAAGATCATCAAGGACCACCTTGTTTCCGGCGAGATGATCCCGGGCGGCGAGATCGCGCTGCGCATCGACCAGACGCTGACCCAGGACGCCACCGGCACCATGGCCTATCTCCAGTTCGAGGCCATCGGGCTGCCCCGGGTGCGCACCGAATTGTCCGTGAGCTATGTGGACCACAACACCCTGCAAATGGGCTTCCGCAACCCCGACGACCACGCCTATCTGCGCACCGTGGCCGCCAAATACGGCATCACCTTCTCCCCGGCCGGCACCGGCATCTGCCATCAGCTGCACCTCGAGAATTTCGCCAAGCCGGGCAAGACCCTGGTCGGCTCAGACTCCCACACCCCCACCGCCGGCGGCGTGGGCTCCATGGCCATGGGCGCCGGCGGCCTGTCGGTTGCCCTGGCCATGGCCGGCGAGCCCTACGTCATCGCCATGCCCAAGGTGGTCAAGATCCATCTGACCGGCCAGCTGCCGGGCTGGGCCACGGGCAAGGACGTCATCCTGCACTTGCTCGGCAAACTCACCGTCAAGGGCGGCGTGGGCAAGGTCATGGAATACGCCGGTCCAGGCGTGGCCACCCTGTCCGTGCCCGAACGCGCCGTCATCACCAACATGGGCGCGGAACTCGGGGCCACCACCTCGATCTTCCCGTCCGACGACGTCACCAAGGCCTTTTTCACGGCCATGGGCCGGCCCGAGGACTACGTGCCGCTGGCCGCCGATCCCGACGCCGCCTATGACGAGGTGGTGGAGATCGACCTGTCCGCCCTGGAGCCCCTGGCCGCCGCGCCCCACATGCCCGACCGCATGGTCCGCATCGCCGACCTGGCCGGCATGAAGGTCGATCAGGTCTGCATCGGCTCGTGCACCAACTCCTCCTACGCCGACCTCAAGGCCGTGGCCCAGATCCTGGCCGGCAAACGCATCGATCCGACCACGGACCTGCTCATCTCCCCGGGCTCCAAGCAGGTGCTCAAGATGCTGGCCGCCGAGGGCCTGATCGATCCGCTGCTGGATGCCGGCGCGCGCTTGCTGGAGTGCTCCTGCGGCCCGTGCATCGGCATGGGCGGCTCGCCCACCTCGGGCGGCGTGTCGGCCCGGACGTTTAACCGCAACTTCGAAGGCCGCTCCGGCACCCAGGACGGCCAGGTCTATCTGGTCAGCCCCCAGACGGCGGCCATGGCCGCCCTGCGCGGGGCCTTCACCGATCCGGCCACCTGGGGCGAGGCCCCGGAAAAGGCCGAGTTCCCGGCCGAGGTCCCGAGCATCCGCCACCTGTTCCTCACGCCTCCGGCCGACGGTTCGGACGTGGCCATCCAGCGCGGCCCCAACATCGCCCCCCTGCCGCCCTTTGGCGCGCTGCCGGCCGCCATCGAGGCTCCGGTGGCCCTTAAGGTCGGCGACGACATCACCACCGACCACATCCTGCCGGCCGGGGCCCAGATCACGGCCCTGCGCTCCAACATCCCGGCCATCAGCGAATACATCTTCAGCCGGGTGGACGCCGACTTCGTGTCGCGCATCAAGAAGCTCGGCAAGGGCGTGATCCTTGGCGGCGAGAACTACGGCCAGGGCTCCAGCCGCGAACACGCCGCCCTTGGCCCCCGCTACCTCGGCGTGGCCGCCGTGGTGGCCAAGTCCCTGGCCCGCATCCACCGGGCCAACCTGGTCAACTTCGGCATCCTGCCGCTTCTGCTCGTGGACAAAGCCGACTACGACCGCATCCCGGCCGGAGCCGACATCCGCCTCGAAACCGCCGCCATCGCGCCGGGCCAGCCCTGCCCCATGACCGTGGCCGGCCTGGGCGAAGTCATGGTCGTTAACGACCTGACCGCCAAGGAACTCGACATCATCAAAGCCGGCGGCCTGCTCAACCAGGCGCGTAAGGCCCAAGCCTAACGCGCGCCGCCCCGCGCCAAGGAGAATCCATGCTTGATCCCATGCGGAAATATGCCCAATCCTGGGGCATCAAGATCGTCTTCGGTCTCATCATCATTGTCTTCGTCTTTTGGGGCGTCGGCAGCTTCAAGGGCGACAGGGCCACGGTCCTGGCCACGGTGAACGACCAGCCGATCCTGATCAAGGACTACGAAAAGCAGTACCAGGAGAATTTGCGCCTGGTCAAAAACAAGAATCCCAACGTCTCCGACAAGGATCTGCAGGACGGCGGCTTCCGCTGGCAGGTCTTCACCAACATGGTGACCACCCGGCTGCTGGAAGACCAGGCCAAGACCCTGGGCATCGCCGTGACCGCCGAGGAACTGCGCTCCGAGATTGCCAAGATCCCGGCCTTCCAAAACGAGTCCAAGCAGTTCGACGCCAAGCGCTACGAGAACCTGCTCAAGGCCAACGGCATCAGCCCCGGCGAGTTCGAGGCCGATTTCCGCCAGCAGCTGCTGCTGGAGAAGCTGGCCGCCTTTGTCGGCCTGCCGGCCCAGGTGGCCGAGTCCGAGGCCCGGTCCATCTTCGACTTCATGCGCGAACAGGCGATCATCAAGTACATCCCCTTCGCCGCCGCCGACTTCACCAAGGGCGTGACCATCTCCGACGAGCAGATCGCCAAGTATTACGAGGCCCGCAAGGACGAGTTCGCCACCCCGGCCCAGGTCAAGATCGACTTCGTGGAGTTCACGCCCAAGGCCATGGCCAAGCCGGCCGAGGTCACCGACGCCGACATCGAGGCCTATTACAAGGCCAACCAGAAGAAGTACGAGCGCCCCGAACAGGTGCGCGTGCGCCACATCCTCATGATGCTGCCCCCCGACGCCCCCCAGGAAGTGGTGGACGCGGCCGTGAAGCGCCTGTCGGCCATGGCCGACGAGGTGCGCAAGGGCAAGGACTTCGCCACGCTCATTCCCAAGGATCCGACCAACGCCGACGGCATCATCGGCGAGGACTGGGCCTGGTTGCCCAAGGGCAGCCTGCCCAAGGAATTCGCGCCTTTCGAGGCCAAGGCCTTCACGCTCAAAAAGGATGAAGTCAGCGACCCGGTGCGCACGAGCCTCGGGCTGCACCTCATCCAGGGCGGCGAGAAGCAGGCCGCCGGCCAGCGCGCCCTGGCCGAGGTGAAAGACGAGATCCGGGCCGATCTGGCCGAGCAGCGCGCCGCCGACAAGCTGACCAAGTCCCTGGACGCCATCCAGGAAAAGCTGTCCTCGGGCGAACCCCTGGAGGCCGCCGTGGCCGCCGAGAAGTTGGCCGTCAAGACCTCGGCCTTCTTCGCCAAGGACGCCCCCCCGGCCGAGTTGGGCCTGTCCGAGCCGGCCGTGGAAGCCATCTTCGCCCTCAAAAAGGGCCAGACCGCCGACGCCCCCCTGTCCACCCAGGACGGCTTCGTGGTGGTGCGGGCCAGTGACGTCAAGGAGCCTGGTTTCGAGCCCCTGGACGCCGTCAAGGACGTCATCAAGGGCCGCCTGACCGACGAGGAGGCGCTCAAGCTCGCCAAGGCCAAGGCCGAGGAAACGGCCAAGGCCATGGAGACCGAGGACGGGCTTAAAAAGGTCCTGGCCGACTACAAGGACAAGATCCAGACTTCCGCGCCGTTTACCCGCCAGGGCTTCATCCCGGGCCTTGGCATGTCGCCGGTGCTGGCCCAGACGGCCTTCGAGGCCAAGGGGCCGGGCTGGTTCAAGACGGCCTTCGGCGTGTCCGGGGCCTATGTCGTCGCCGGCCTGGACAAGACCGTGCCGGCCGACGCCTCGCTTTGGGACAAGGAAAAAGAACGCTGGGTGGCCACGCTGACCCAGTCCAAGCAGACCGAGCTCTTCCGCGCCTACCTGCAGACCCTGCAGGAAGCCGCCCGGGTGGAGATCGTCAACGACGCCATCCTGGGACCGCGTCCGGCCCAGGGCGGCGGCGGCAAGACCGTCCAGCTCCAGTAGCCGGCCGGTTCCCCCGGCCACGCAAAAGGGCGCGCCCGCAAGGACGCGCCCTTTTTATTGCGCCAGCGCCAAACACGCCTGTTGCGCCAGCCCCCTTTCACCTAATTGGGGGGTCCAGGGGCCTCAGGCCCCCGGCCGCCGGAGGCATTCTTCGTCTTCTTCCTCGCCCTACCCTTCGCGAATCATGTCCATCAAATACTGGCCGTAGTCGTTTTTGAGCATGTCCTTGGCCAGCCGTTCCACCTGGGCGGCGTCGATGTAGCCCATGCGGTAGGCGATCTCTTCCAGGCAGGCCACCAGCACGCCCTGGCGTTCCTGGATGGCCTGGACGAAGCTTGACGCGTGCAGCAGCGACTCGTGGGTGCCGGTGTCGAGCCAGGCGTAGCCGCGCCCCAGGAATTCGACCTTGAGCTTGCCACGCTGGAGATAGACGTTGTTGAGATCGGTGATCTCCAGTTCGCCGCGCGCCGACGGCGTCAGGCCCTGGGCCACCGAAACCACGTCGTTGTCGTAGAAATACAGTCCCGTCACAGCGTACTTCGACTTGGGCTGCTCGGGCTTTTCCTCGATGCTGATGACCTGCTTGTCGGCGCTAAATTCCACCACGCCGTAGCGCTTGGGGTCGCGCACCTTGTAGCCGAAGACAATGCCGCCCTCGGTGAGCTTGGCGCAGCGCTGGAGCACCGTGGCTAGGCCCTGGCCGTAGAAGATATTGTCGCCCAGCACCAGGCACACGGTGTCGTTGCCGATGAATTCCTTGCCGAGCAAAAAGGCCTGAGCCAGCCCCTCGGGCTTGGGCTGCACCTTGTAGGTAAACGACATGCCAAGGCTCTGGCCGTCGCCAAGCATCTCCTTGAAACGCGGCAGATCCGTCGGCGTCGAGATGATGAGCACTTCCCGGATGCCGGCCAACATCAGCACCGACAACGGGTAGTAGATCATGGGCTTGTCATAGATGGGCAAAAGCTGTTTGCTCACCACCCGGGTGATGGGATAAAGCCGCGTGCCGGACCCGCCGGCCAAGATGATGCCTTTCATCCGGTCTCCTCACTTGATAAGCCGTCCATGCCGGACGTATCGTTGCCACGCTTTTGACCCAACCACTTAAAAACCGCAAGGCCCGCGAAGGATGCCGCCATGGAAGCCTCTCTCCTCGTTGCCGCCCCCCTGACCCTCGCCGCCGGCGATCGCGTCGCCGTCCTTGACGCCGACAAGCCACTTTTCGCCCCGCGCCTGGTCGCCGCCGGCCGCCTGCCGCGCCTGGCCGTGGGCATGACCCTGACCCCGCCGGCCGGACCGGCGCTGATGCTCGTCGGCGCGGCCCCGGTTCCCGGCGACGGCGACGCCCCGGCCGGCCGGCTCTACACCGCCAAGGCCCTGGAGGCCGGCGTCCTTGCGGCCGGCCAGACCAGCTTCGCCGTCACCAAGCACGGCCTGGCCCTGGCCTGGGTGACGCTCAGCGACAAAGGCAGCCAGGGGCTTCGGGCCGACGCCGCCGGCCCGGCCATCGCCGAAACCTGCGCCGCCTCCCTGCCCGTCGCCCTGGCCCAAGGGCATCTCATCCCCGACGAACCGGCCGAACTGCGCGCCCTGCTGCTCGACCTGGCCGTCACCCAGGGCTTCGACCTCATCGTCACCACCGGCGGCACCGGCCTCTCTCCCCGCGACACCACCCCCGAAGCCACCCTGGGCGTCATCGAAAAACGCCTGCCCGGCTTCGAGGCGGCCATGCTCCTGGCCTCCCTGGCCAAGACGCCCCACGCCATGCTCTCCCGGGCCGTCGCCGGAACCGTGGGCCGGGCCATCGTCATAAACGTGCCTGGCTCGCCCAAGGCCGTGCGCGAAACCCTGGCCGCCGTCATGGCCGCCATCCCCCACGGCCTGGACAAACTGCGCGGCGATCCGTCGGACTGCGGCCAAGGGTGAGGGGGAGGGAGAAGTAAGAACAGAAGAG
Source organism: Solidesulfovibrio magneticus str. Maddingley MBC34 (assembly GCA_000307955.1). Lineage (GTDB taxonomy): Bacteria > Desulfobacterota > Desulfovibrionia > Desulfovibrionales > Desulfovibrionaceae > Solidesulfovibrio > Solidesulfovibrio magneticus_A. Next base: position 6,901 of record ALAO01000316.1, read on the forward strand.
CGAAGATGCCTCCGGCGGCTGGGGGCCTGAGGCCCCC
>ALAO01000317.1 GCA_000307955.1 Solidesulfovibrio magneticus str. Maddingley MBC34
AAGGGGCTCAGCCCCTTTGGCCGCCGGAGGCATCTTCTCTGCCTGTCTCCTCCCTCCCTCAACCCACCTTAAACTTTGGCGTTTCGGTGTTCCAGTCCTGGGTGACGGGCCGGCCGCGTTTGTAGCGGAAGTCGCACAGCGGATCGCCCTGGGCGATGGTGTGCTGGCGGGAGAGCCCCGTGCCCTGGGCGCGGGAGGCCAGGAAGTCGTTTAAGCAGTAGTAGGGCGCGACCTCGGCCACGCCTTGGGCTTTGAAGTATTTGCACGCGCCGCATTCGAGGTAGTCGTAGCCGACGTCGAAGGTTTTGTCCGGGGCGACGTAGCGTACGACCCAGTCGCCGGGCAGCAGGCGTTTCTGGGTGGTTTCGGCCCACAGCTTGATGGATTCCTGGGCGGCCGGGGTGAAAAGGGCCGCGCCCATGGCTTGGGCCTTGGCCGGGGGCACGCTGGCCCAGTCGGCGGCGTAGAGATCGTAGAGCAACCGGCCGGAATCCTTGGCGGTCATGCCTTTTTCGCGCATGGCCTGGCACAGGGCGGCGAGCCAGCCGGCCATGGTGATAAACGGCTGGTTGCGGTTGGCCGTGCCGCCGAGGTCGGGCAGGGTCGGCAGCAGCAGCTCGAAGCGGCGCAGGGCGTCGTCAGAGGCGGCCTTGGCCGTGGGCGCGGGGATGCGGGCGGCCATCCATTTTTCCGCGCCGCCGCATACGCCCTTGAAGTCGGCGATAAATTTGGCCTTGTTGGCCATGTAGTAGCCGGGATCGGGCGTGGCCGGGGCCGGGCCGGGGGGGGCTTTCGGCGCGGCCTTGGGGTCGGCCGGGTGTTCTTTTTTGGCGGCGGCCCAGGCGGCGCACGGGGTCAGCAGGGTACAAGCCCCGACGAGGCCGGCCTTGAGCACGGCGCGGCGGGAGAGGCCGGCCGCTTCCTGGTCATGGGAGGCGAAAGGGTGGTGCAGCATGGTCCCGATTCCTGTTGCCGGTTGGGTGAAGGTCCAAGGACCGAAGAAGGGGCAGGGCGCTGGCGTTGCCTTTGGAAAATGCTGAAAAGGGCCTGGGGGAAACCTTCTTTCCAGAAGCTCTCCCCCGATCTTAGGCCTTTGTTTTCATTTCGCCGAGCAGGGCGGCCTTGAGGGTCTCGTCGAGCCCCGGATGGGGGAAGACCAGGGCCTCGGCTTGATCGCGCGTCCAGGCCTGGGCCACCATGACCGTGGCCAGGGTTCCCATGGTCGAGGCTCCATGGCCCACGGCGGTGATGCCGGCCACCTTGCCGTCCTTCCAGACTACCCGGGCAAAGCCGGCCGTGTCGGCATGGGCCTGGGCGATGGGGTTGGCCACGAAGGCCGCCTCGGAGATCGTGTCCCCGGGCGCGGCGATGGCCCCCACCCGCATGATCTCGGGCGAACCGTAATAGCAGCCGGGGATCGGCCCCGGCGCGTAGGGGCCGGACTCCAGGCCGGCGGCGTGGCGGGCGGCGTAGACGCCCTGGCTCGACGCGGCATGGGCCAGCAGCGTGCGTCCGTTGCAGTCGCCCACGGCATAGATGCCGGGCGCGGTCTGCAGGGTGTCGTCGGTGCGCAGCCAGGCCCGGTTGGGGTTGTCGTCGGCGAACATGGCCCCGCATTCGGCCAGCCCCGGCACGATGGTGGCGGCGAAGCGGCCGATGGCGATAAGGGCCTTGTCGGCCACGACGGTCTCGCCTCCGGCCAGGGTCAGCCTAGCCCGGCCGCCCTCGTCGGTGACCAGGCTTTCCACCTTGACCCCGGGCCGGGCGTCGATGCCGGCCCGGCGCATGACCTGGGCCACGACCTTGGACACGTCCGGGTCCTCGGCCGGAGCCAGGCGCGGCGCGGCGTCGACCAGGGTCACCTTGGTCCCCAGGCGGTGGTAGATGGTGGCGATCTCCAGGCCAATGGCCCCGGCGCCGACAATGACGAAGCTCTCCGGGGCGGCCTCGAAGTCCAGCACCGGCGCGACGCCGAGCACGGCCTTGCCGTCGGGCTTGACCCCGGGGAAGGCGGCCGGCCGCGATCCCAGGGCCAGGATCAGGCTGTCGAAGGGGATGTCCTCCACCGTGCCGCCGGCGCTGACCTGGGCCGAGCCGGTGGCCACGGCGGTGAGGTTGCCGGTCACCAGCCGCACGCCGATTTTTGTGAGGTGCGCGGCCATGGCGTTGTGGGTGGCGGCGAGAAGCTTTTTCTTCTTGGCCTGGACGGCGGCCAGATCGGGCGTGACCGTGCCCGAGGCCAGCTTCTGCTTGGCCTGGGCGGCCAGGCACTCCACGGCCAGGGTGGCGGCCAGCAGATGCTTGGTCGGGATGCAGCCCCAGTTGAGGCAGGCCCCACCGAGTTTGCCGCGCTCGATAAGCGTCACGTCCAGCCCGGCGGCCGCGCCGGCCAGGGCGGCCTCGTAGCCGCCGGGGCCGGCTCCGACCACCACCAGCCGCTTGCTAGAGGTCATCGGTGATCTCCATGGCCCGGGCGGCGTAGGTCTCGTCCAGCCGGCCCACAGGCAGGGTGGTCGGGCAAGCGCGCACGGCCTCGGGATCGGTCTCGGCCTGGGCCAGGATGTCCAGCAGATCGGCTACGAACTGGTCCAGGGTGTCCTTGCTCTCGGTTTCGGTGGGCTCGAACATGAGCGCTTCCTTGACGATGAGCGGGAAGTAGATGGTGGGCGCGTGGTAGCCCTTGTCCAAAAGCGCCTTGGCGATGTCCAGGGCGCGCACGTTTTTCTCGGCCGCCAGCTTCGCGGCCGAGGCCACGAACTCGTGCATGCAGATGCGGTTGTACGGCACCTCGATGGCCTCGGCCAACCGGGCGCGCAGGTAGTTGGCGGCCAGCACCGCCGACTCGGACACGCGGACAAGGCCCTCGCGGCCCAGGCGCAGGATGTAGGCGTAGGCTTTGAGCACCACCCCGAAGTTGCCGTAAAACGGGGCCACGTAGCCGATGGACTTGGGATGGTCGTAGCTTAAGGAGAACCTGCCGGCCTCGTCCTTTTGCACCCGCGAGATGGGGAGGTACGGAATCAGGCGTTCGGACACGCCGACCGGACCGGAACCCGGGCCGCCGCCGCCGTGGGGCGTGGCAAAGGTCTTGTGCAGGTTGAGGTGGACCACGTCGAAGCCGGCGTCGCCCACCCGCAGCTTGCCCAGGATCGCGTTGAGGTTGGCCCCGTCGTAGTACAAAAGCGCATCGACCTTGCGGCAAAGGGCCACGATCTCGGGCAGATGGCGCTCGAAAAGCCCGAGCGTATTGGGCACGGTCATCATGACGCCGGCGGTCTCGTCGTCGATGACGGCGGCCAGGGCGGCCGGGTCGATGATGCCGTCTTTGGATTCGATGGTGACGACCTCGAAGCCGGCGATGGCGGCCGAGGCCGGGTTGGTGCCGTGGGCCGAGTCCGGGCAGATGATCTTGGTCTTCTTGTGGCCCTTGTCGGCGTGGTAGGCGGCCATCATGAGCGCGCCGGTCAGTTCGCCGTGGGCCCCGGCCATGGGGTGCAGGGTGAAGGCGGCCATGCCGGTGATCTCGCACAGGCAGCGCTCGGTCTCGTACATGACCTCCAGGCAGCCGGCCGACATGTCGCCGCCGCCCGGAAGCTGGGGCGTCAGCGGATGCAGGCGGGCAAAGCCGGGCAGGGCGGCCACTTCTTCCGTGAACTTGGGGTTGTACTTCATGGTGCACGACCCCAACGGATAGAAGTTGGAGTCCACGCCGTAGTTCTTGCGGGACAAGGCGGTGAAGTGGCGCACCACGTCGAGCTCGGACAGGGACGGCAGGCCGGCGTCGCCCTCGCGCAGCAGGTGCTGGGGAATGAAGTCGACGGGATCGGTCTTGGGCGCTTCGGGCCACACGCCTTCGCGGCCGGGAACGGATTTGGAAAAGACGGTGCTCATAAGGCGTTCTCCAGCCGCCGGGCCAGGCGGTCGATGTCGGCGCGGTCGTGCTTTTCGGTGCAGCAAATAAGGAGCGCGTTTTCCAGGCCCTTGTAGTAGCGGCCCAAGGGGAAGCCCGGCACGATGCCGCCGTCCATGAGCGTGCGGGCCACCTGCTTGGCGTTTACCGGGAACACGGCCGCGAATTCGTTGCCAAAGGGCGCTTCGTTTAACAGCTTGACGCCGGGGATGGCGCCGAGCTTCCAGGCGGCGTAGTTGGCGTTTTCGATGGACCGGGCGGCCTGGCGGGAAAGGCCCTCGTTGCCGGTGAGGCACAGGTTAATCAGCGCGCGCAGGGCGCACAGGGCCTGGTTGGAGCAGATGTTGGAGGTCGCCTTCTGGCGGCGGATGTGCTGCTCGCGGGCCTGCAGCGTGAGCACGTAGCCGGTGCGCCCGGCGGCGTCCTTGGTGCGGCCGGCGATGCGGCCGGGCATCTGGCGCACGAGCGCCTTTTTGCAGGTCATGATGCCGAGGTAGGGGCCGCCGAAAGACAGCGGCAGGCCCAGGCTCTGGCCTTCGGCCGTGGCGATGTCCGCGCCCATGGCTCCGGGGGTTTTGAGCACCGTCTGGAGCACCGGGTAGCAGGAGATGACCGACACCGCGCCCTTGCCCCGGGCGTGTTCGAACAGGGCGGTGAAGTCCTGGACGCTGCCGAAGAAGTTGGGATTTTGCACGACGATGGCGGCGGTGTCGCCGTCCACGGCGGCCGTCAGGGCCTCGAAGTCGTCCAGGCCGTTTTTATGCGGCACGACGACCAGATCGAGGTGGAGATTTTTGGTGTAGGTGGCCAGCACGATGCGGTAGATGGGGCTGACCGTTTCGCTGACCACGGCCTTTTTGCGCCGGGTGTGGCGCACGGCCATCATCAGCGCCTCGTAGAGGGCGGTGCCGCCGTCGTAAACGCCGGCGTTGGAGCACTCCATGTCCATGAGCCGGCACACCGCGGTCTGGTACTCGAAGATGGCCTGCAGCGTGCCCTGGGAGGCCTCGGGCTGGTAGGGCGTGTAGGCGGTGTAGAATTCGCCGCGCGACAGCAGCAGGTCCGAGGCGGCCGGGACGTAGTGGTCGTAGAAGCCGCCGCCGAGAAAGCTCGTCAGGTCGGTGCGGTTTTTGGCCGAGAGCTTCTCCATGGCGGCGCGCACGGCCATTTCCGTGGCTCCCTTGGCCAGGTCGAAGCTTTTGGGGCGCAGCGCGGCCGGGATTTCGGCGAACAAGGCATCGACGTCGGGCGCGCCGACGGCGTCGAGCATTTCCCGGATTTCCTCCGGGGTGTGGGGAATATAGGGCATGGGGCGCTCCGGTTTTAGTGCTCGGCCTTGGCCAGTTCCTCGTACTCCTCAGGCGACAGCAGGCCGGCGGGCTCGTCGGTGAGCCGCACGCGGATCAGCCAGCCTTCGCCGTAAGGATCGGAGTTGACCTTCTCGGGAGCGCTTTCCAGCTCCTCGTTGACCTCGATGACCTCGCCGCTGACCGGGCTGTAGAGTTCGCTGGCGGCCTTGACGGATTCCACGGAGCCCATTTCCCGGCCGGCCTCGACGGTGTCGCCCACGGCCGGCAGTTCCACGAAGGTGATGTCGCCGAGTTGTTCCTGGGCGAAGTCGGTGATGCCGACCACCGCGATTTCGTCTTCAACGCGTGTCCATTCATGGGTCTTGGAATAGAGCAGATCCTTTTGCATGGCGCTTCTCCCTGGCGTGATGATCGGTCATTGCTCCGCCCGCCGCAGGCCGCGACGGGCTGGCCGTCAAATAGCGCGTTGCCAGGCCTGGGGCAAGCGGCGTCGGGCCGATGCCTCGGTTTGCTGCCGAATAATCGTCGGCCGTGCCCCGGGTTGCGCCTTTTCGTGTTTCGCGGTAACACGGAAGATGCGTCATGGCGCGTTTTTGACCTGCGAGGAAGCTGTTTCGTGAACCGAATTGCCGTCCCAGGACCGATTCTGCCCCGGTGGGCCGCCGTGCCCCAATGGGTGGACGGCCGTATGCGCCTGCCGCTTGCCGGCCGGGAATACGTGCTTTGGCGCGAGGCGGACATGGAGTCGCTGTGGGAAGGCCTTGGCCAGGACGGCTTCGGGGCCGACGAGCGGATGCCCTACTGGGCCGAGCTGTGGCCGGCCAGCCTGCTGTTGGCCGCCTGGCTGGAGTCCCGGCCGGAGGAACTGGCCGGTAAGCGCTGCCTGGACCTCGGCTGCGGCATGGGCCTTTCGACCATGGCCGGCGCGGCGGCCGGAGCACGGGTGCTCGGCGTGGACCACGAGCCGGCGGCCGTGGCCCATGGGCTGGCGAACGCCCGGGAAAACGGCCTGCCGGCGGCCTTTGCCGTCATGGACTGGCGCGCCCCGGCCCTGGCCGAGGGCCGGTTCGACCTGCTGTGGGGCAGCGACATTCTCTATGAGACGCGGTTTTACGAGCCGCTGACCGCGATTTTCCGTTCCTGTCTGGCCCCGGGCGGCCGCGTCGTGCTGGCCGAGCCCTGGCGCGAGGTGTCGCGGGGCGTGTGGGGAAGGCTTGCCGGCGACGGTTTCGCCGTCACCCGGCTGCACGAGGAATCGGTGGCCGTGGCCTCTTGCCGCAGCACCATCAGCCTCTACGAAATCAGGCCATGATGTTGCATCCTTAGAAAATACGCCAGTATTTTTAAGGAATAAAATTCTTCAACGATGTGTCCTCGAAGAACGTGCAGGCTTTCTTCGAAGACACGACACCAGGGGAGGGCGCATGGGACAGACCATCCGCTTTGGCGTGTCGCTCAATTCCGAACTTCTGGAGAAGTTCGACGCGTTGTGCGACGAAAAGAGCTATCAGACCCGTTCCGAAGCCATCCGCGACCTCATCCGGGGCGTGTTGGTGCAAAAGGAATGGGAACAGTCGGACAAGGAAGTGGCCGGCGTGCTGACGCTGGTCTACGACCACCACACCTCCGACCTGGCCCAACGGCTCATCGAGACCCAGCACGAGCAGCACGACGTGATTCTGTCGTCCATGCACGTGCACCTCGACCACCACAACTGCCTGGAAGCGCTGGTGCTCAAGGGGCCGGGCGAGGCCGTGCAGCGGCTGTCGCAAAAACTCGTCTCCACGCGCGGCGTCAAGTACGGCAAGCTGACCCTGGCCACCACCGGCCAGGAGATCGTTTAGGCGGCTCCGTCCATGGCCATGCAAGACGTGCAAAGCGGACCCCCCGAGGTCCCCATCGACCTGGATCGGGTCGGCATCAAGAATTTCCGCCTGCCGCTTCTGGTGCGCGACCGCACGCGCGGCCGCCAGCACACCGTGGCCGACGTGGAGTTGTCCGTGGACCTGCCGGCCCAGTTCAAGGGCACCCACATGAGCCGGTTCGTCGAGGCCCTGTCCGGTTTCGCCGGCGAGCTCGACCTCGTCACCTTCAAGGCCCTGCTCGAAGACGTGCGCGCCCGCCTGGAAGCCCAAAACGCCCACATGACCCTGCGTTTCCCCTATTTCCTGTCCAAGGCCTCGCCGGCCACCGGGGCCAGCGCGCTGATGGACTACGCCTGTCTGGTTTCCGGGGAGTTCGAGGGCGACAAATTCCGCCTGACGCTCGGCGTGGATGTGCCGGTCATGACTGTGTGCCCGTGTTCCCTGGCCATTTCCGATCAGGGGGCGCACAGCCAGCGGGCGGTCATCTCCATCCGCTGCCGGTTTTCCGGGCTCTTGTGGCTGGAGGAACTCATCGAAACCGCCGAGGCGGCCGGCTCGTCGCCGGTCTTTGCACTGCTCAAGCGCGAGGATGAGAAACACGTTACCGAACAGGCCTTCGCCAATCCGACTTTCGTGGAGGATGTTGCAAGGCAGGTGGCCCGCTCCCTGCGGGAGCATCCCAAGGTGACGTGGTTTCGGGTGGAAGTGGAGAGCTTCGAGTCCATCCACAACCACAGCGCCTTTGCCGGCATTGAGGGCCGCAACGCCCGGTAGGCGTTGTCGGATAGAAATGTCCGAAGAATTGCTCCCTCGGGCGCGATGCTGCTTGCCGGGCGGCCATGCGGCGGGTTATGTAACGCTCATGGGCGGCCAGGAAGCGCTTGCGGCCAATTGCGAGCAGATCGTACAGCTCGCCCCGGTTTCGATCATGCACATCGATTCCGAGGGCGTCATCACCTTCGTTAACGACTGGCACTTGGTCAATTTTGCCAGAGGCAAGCGCGACCGCGACTATTTCGTCGGCAGAAATCTCAAGGACATGCCCGGAATTTCCAGTTCCGGCATGGGCGGGGAGATCGACCGCATCCTTTCCGGCGAGACCATCCATCTTGAGGCCGTCTACGTCAACGCCTGCAGCGGCGGCCAGTCCGCCTACCAGAACATTCGCGGCATTCCCGTCAAGGAAAACGGCCGGGTCACCGGCGGCATCATCATCCGCGAGGACGTGACCAAGATCGTTCTGGCCCAGCAGTTGCTTGCGGAAAATCAGGCCATCTTCAAGGCCCTGCTCGACGCCACCCACGACTCCATCATTCTGTCCGACGTGGACGGCTACATCCTGGTGCTCAACGAGGAGGCGGCCCGGCGTCGGGGCCAGACCGTGGACGCGCTCATGGGCGCGAGCCTGTTCCGCCACATGCCCCTGGAACAGGCCGCAACGCGGCGCGACAAGCTGCGCGAGGCCGTGGCCCGCAACGCCATCGTCGGGTATGAGGAGCGCTACGGCGAGACCTGCTATCAGGTGAGCCTGTGCCCCATCGCCGACGAGGCCGGCCTGGTGCTCTACGTGGCCAGCTATTCCCGAGACATCACGGCGCTCAAGGAAACCGAGAACCAGCTTCGCCGGGAACGGGAACTGGCTTTCTCCTCCAGCCAGGCCAAGTCGCAGTTTCTCGGCAACATCACCCATGAGCTGCGCACGCCCCTAAACGGCATCATGGGGGCCGCCCAGCTGGCCCTGCAGGAAACAACCGGAGGCGAGGACCGGGAACTGTGGGAGATCGTCGAGGATTCGGGCAAGCGGCTGCTGTCCATCGTCAACAACGTGCTGGAGCTGGCCGACATCGACGCGGCGGCCATCGAACCGGTGCTGGCCACCTTCTCCGTGGGCGAGGCGCTGGAGTCGTTGTCCCGCAACTACGGCGTGCGGGCCAAGGTGCGCGACGTGCGGTTCGTCACGCGGCTCGACCCGCGCATTCCCGAACGGCTGGTGGGCGACGTGTTCCGGCTGCGCCAGATTCTGTCCAATCTGGTCGACAACGCGCTCAAATGCACGAAAGACGGGACCATCGAGGTCCGGGCCAAACTCATTCGTTCGGAGCGGCTCAAATTTTCGGCCCAATACCGCACGGTGCTGTTCATGGTCCGCGACACCGGCATCGGCATCGCCAAGGAATTGCAGGGCAAGATTTTCGAGGATTTCGAGCTGGCCGAGCACTACCTGACCAAGCGGGTCAGCGGCGCCGGGCTGGGGCTGTCCATCGCCAAGCATCTGGTGCAGCTCCTTGGCGGGCGCATCTGGGTGAAAAGCACGCCGGGCAAGGGCAGCACGTTTTATTTCGCGGCCCCGTTTTCCCTGCCGGATTACGAGTGCCGGGACCAGTCCGTGGTCTACGCCAGCGAGGACCCGGTGTTTTCGCCCGAAGACCATACCGTGCTGCTGGTCGAGGACGAGCGCATCAACCGCCTGACCACGGGCCGGGCGCTCTCGCGGCTCGGCTACAACGTGCTGGAGGCGATCAACGGCCAGGAGGCCTTGCAGGTGTTGTCCCGGGAACAGGCGGACATCATCCTCATGGACATCCAGATGCCGGTGATGGACGGCATCGAGTGCACCCACCACATCCGCCACGGCGAGGTGCCGGGGCTGTCCAAGCGCATCCCGGTGGTGGCGCTGACGGCCTATGCCAGCGAAAAGGACCGGGAGCGATTTTTGCGCCTGGGCATGAACGACTATCTGTCCAAGCCCCATTCCATCGACCAGTTGGCCGAGGTGCTGGAGGCCAATCTGAAAAACTCCGGCCGGGCCTCGCCCCTGGGGCCGAGGCTGTAAGCGCGGGCGGGCCGCCGCCGCGACGGTTTTTGAGCGAGGCGTCTCCGGAAGGGGACGCCTCGCTTGTTTTTTGGGGTTTGTGGTCTCCCCCCCCGCCTTGACCTTCCCTCCCGCCAATGGCAATCCCGTCAAATCGGCGAATTTCCGCCGCGTGTCGTCTCCGACAACCCAACACCGGGAGTCAAGCCCCATGCCCACCGTGCGCGACGTCACCTTTGACCTGCTCAGACGCCTCGGCCTTACCACCGTGGTCGGCAACCCCGGCTCCACCGAGGAAACCTTTCTCAAGAATTTCCCTGACGATTTCACCTATATCCTGGCGCTGCAGGAATCGAGCGTGGTCGGCGTCGCTGACGGCCTGGCCCAGGGGCTGGGCAAACCCGTGCTGGTCAACGTCCACACCGGGGCCGGCATGGGCAACGCCATGGGCTGCATCCTCACCGCCTACCTCAACAAGACGCCGCTGATCATCACCGCCGGCCAGCAGACCCGCGACATGCTCCTGGGCGAACCCTTTCTCACCAACATCGACGAAACCCTGCTGCCGCGCCCCTGGGTGAAATGGAGCTATGAGCCCAAGCGTCCCCAGGACGTGCCCGGGGCCTTCATGCGCGCCTACGCCATGGCCATGCAGCAGCCCCAGGGGCCGGTCTTTCTGTCCCTGCCCCTGGACGACTGGGAAAAGGACATGGAGGCCGTGGACGTCTTGCGCACGGTCTCGGTGCGCCACGCCCCGGACCCGGCGCGCATCGCGGACTTCGCCGCGCGCATAAACGCCAGCGCGAACCCCGTGCTGGTCTACGGCGCGGATTTGTCGCGAAGCCTGGCCTGGGAGCAGGGCGTGGCCCTGGCCGAGGCCATCCAGGCCCCGGTCTGGCTCGGCCCCTTTACCGAGCGCGTGCCGTTCCCCCACGACCATCCGCTCTATGCCGGGGTGCTGCCGCCGGCTGTGGGGCCGCTTAGCAAGGCCCTGGCCGGGCATGATCTCGTGGTGGTCGTGGGCGCGCCGGTCTTTCGCTACTATCCGTGGGTGGCCGGCGAAACGCTGCCGGCCGGGGCCAAGCTGCTCCAAATCATCGACGACCCCTACGAGGCCGGCAAGGCCGTGGTCGGCGACAGCCTGGTGTCCGACAGCGGCCTGGCCGTGGAGGCGCTTTTGCCGCTGGTCGCCAAGCGCCCGACGCGGGGGCCGGTCCGGCCGGCGGTCGCCCAGGTCACCGTGGCCGACGACGCGCCGTTGCCGCTGACGCCAAAGCAGATATTCAGCGTCCTGTCCGAGGTGTTGACCGGCGGCGACTGCATCCTGGTCAACGAGTCGCCCTCGAACATGGCCGATCTGGCGGCCACGCCGTTGGGCGTGGTGACGCAGCCGGACAGTTCCTTTGTCATGGCCTCCGGGGGCCTGGGCTGGGGCATGCCGGCGGCGGTGGGGCTGGCCTTGGCCGAGAAGGCCTCGGGGCGGAGCAAGCCGGTGGTGGCCGTCATCGGCGACGGGTCGTTTCAGTATTCGCTGCAGTCGATCTGGACGGGCGTGCAGCACGGGGCGCATGTGGTCTACGTGGTCCTTCGCAACGAGGAGTATGGCATCCTCAAATCGTTTGCCCGGCTGGAAGCCACGCCGGGCGTGCCGGGGCTTGATCTGCCGGGGCTGGACATCGTGTCGCTGGGCAAGGGCTACGGCGCAGCCACGGCCAAGGTCGACGCGCCGGCCGCCATCCGCGAGGCCTTTGCCGCCGCCCTGGCCTTCAAGGGGGTGTCGGTCATCGAGATCGCGGCCGACAAGCATGTCGGCGACCTCATCCCGAAATAGCGCTGCTTTTCGTTAAGGGGGGTCCGGGGGCCTCAGGCCCCCGGCCGCCGG
>ALAO01000318.1 GCA_000307955.1 Solidesulfovibrio magneticus str. Maddingley MBC34
GGGTGGGATTTGAACCCACGGTCTTCGGGTTATGAGCCCGGACATCGGCCTTTCCTACCCCCTTTCCTACCCTATCTAACCATGTTTAACAGACCTTCTTTTCCCTTTATAATCAGGCTTGACGGGGTGATCGCCATCGGGTCATATACCCGAATGACGTTTAACGGAAATTGACCATTTTTAACCCGCTGGGTAGGAATAGGGTAGGAAAGAAAGCCGCCCCAGAACTGGGCTTCGGGGCGTTGGGGTAGGAATAGGGTAGGAAAGCAGGGGGAGAGATGGCCACCAAGTACACGCGAGCCCATCCGGCCAAGTGGCCCGGCGTCTACTGTTATGAAAGCACGGATCGCCGCTTCGAGGACAAGCCGGATGTGTGCTTCGTGATCGCCTACAAGGTCGAGACCAAGAAGCGTTGGGAAAAGGTGGGCTGGCGCTCCGAAGGGTACACGCCCCAGGTGGCGGCCGAGGTCCGGGCGGATCGGGTCAAGAAGGCCCGGCACGGCGAAGAGGTCAAGACCGCCAGGGAGATCGCCCACGAACGAGCCATGACCGACCGCACCATTGCCGAACTGGCGGATGCCTACTTCGATGCCAAGGGCGACACCCTCAAGGGCATCGTGACGGACCGCAACCGCTTCGAGAAGCATATTCGCCCGGTGCTTGGCGGCTTCCGGGCTAGCAAACTTTCTCCGCTGGATATCGCGCGGCTACGCAAAACCATGGATGGCCGGGCGACGGCCACGGTCTGGAATGCCCTGGAGATGCTACGGCGTATCGTCAACTTCGGGTGCAAGGCTGGCCTGTGCCCGGTGCTGAAGTTCACCATCGAAATGCCCCACAAGGACAATGAGGTGGTCGAATACTTGGAGCCTGAGCAAGCGGCCCGGCTCAGGGATGTTCTGGCCGAATGGCCTTCAAGGGATGCCGCCAGGATGCTTGAGGTCGCCATGTTCTCCGGTCTGCGTCGTGGCGAGGTGTTCAAGCTGCGGGTTCGCGACCTGGACTTTCGGGCCGGTCTCATCAGCATCAGGGACCCCAAGGGTGGCAAGACGGTGAGCGTCCCCATGAACCCCATCACCCGTGCGGCCTTGGAAGATCAGCTTGCCTGGAAGGAGGAAGCCTTCCCCGACAGCCCCTACGTGTTTCCGGGAAAGGATGGTGCCCAGCGGGTGGCGTGCAGCGCAGCCAGCCGCATCAAACAGGCCGCCGGCATCCCGGCTCGTTTTCGCATCTTCCATGGCCTACGCCATCACTTTGCCGTGACCCTGGCCAATTCCGGGGAATTCACCTTGGACATGATCGGCGAGCTTTTGACCCACAAGTCCGTGGCCATGACTCGGCGCTACGGCCAGTTCCTGCCGGACGCCAAGAAAAGAGCCAGCGACAAGGCGGCCGAGCTTTTGACCAGCCATGCGGGGATGGGCAAGGCGGCGACCAAGGGCAAGAAGGTGGTCCGCATGGGTGGAGGCAAGTAGGCAATGCCCGATGCAACGCCAAGAGAGCTTTATCAGTATGTGGCGACTGGCGGACTTTGCCCTTTCCGGGAATGGCTTCACGGGCTGCGAGACAGCCGCGCCAGGGCGAGAATTCGAATTCGGCTTGATCGTGTAAAGCTGGGGAACCTCGGTGACCATCATGGGATTGGGGGCGGTCTGCATGAATTACGCATCGACTACGGCCCAGGATATCGCGTCTACTTCGGTCAGGATGGCGACCGTGTGATTTTGCTGCTTTGCGGTGGGGACAAATCTGGCCAGACTCAAGACATTGAAGAGGCCCGCACGCTGTGGGCCGAATACGGGAGGCGGCGTCATGACGATGCTTCGCGATTACCAGCATGATTTGATTGAGGACCTCCGCGACCCGAGAGAGGCGGCAGAATATCTCAATGCCGCTTTGGAAGACGGCGACTGCGCCGTGGTGACCAATGCTTTGCGCAATGTCATTGAGGCGTTGGCGCTGCCCACGCAAGGCGAGGAAGCAGAGACACTGTGTCGGCTCAAGGACTACCTTGGCACTGCCGGTCTTCGTCTGACCATCAGCCCGCGATAGTCGGTGGCGGCGTGTGAGGTGAGCTATGGTCCCCTGGAAGGTTGAGGCCGTCCAGCCCTTGCCGGGTTACCGCCTGAAAGTGACGTTCGCGGACGGCGTGCATGGCGTCGTTGACCTCTCGGACGTGCCGCACAAGGGGGTGTTCGCCTTGTGGGATGAGCCCGGCTATTTCGAGCGGGTGCGCGTTGATGCCAAAACCGGGACGGTGTGCTGGCCCAACGGCGCGGATATCGCTCCTGACACCATGTACGAAGAGGTGAAAAGGTTACGTGCATCCGTTGAGTGACGTCGCTTTGAGCATGTAGAAAATCTTTCCAGGGTCTAGCCGGTGACTGATCATCCCCGGCGAAAAGCCGCTTCCCTTGGCGGTCTGGCCCTGGATTCATTCAGGGGAGAAGCTGAAGGGGGCTTTATGGGTAGTGATAATTATGATGGTCCTGTATATGTTACGTTTTCTAAGATCATTAAGGCTACTGAATTGCTTGCTAGGTGGCCGGGGTGTCCAGAAAACGATCTGGCACAGCAATGCCGTAACAATATACTAAAGTGTTATTTGTATAACAGGACATTGAAAAAACCAACTGGCGAGCTTGTTAATTACTGTTCGCCGTGTTTGGGGCCATATGATTCCAGTATGGGGGAAGAGTACTGCTGGGAGTGGGATGGAATTGTATTTAATGTTGAAGATGTGATAGAATTTGAGATAGCCCATCCTGAATATCTGTGGGAGTTGGTTTCTTTAGAGTCGAAGCCAGAGGCGAATGAGAAAAGCGATGCTCGCAAGAGTCAAAATAATTACTTGACCGCTGAAGACCTCTGTCAAAGATGGTCTGTGAGTCCTGCGCAACTTGTCGAAATAATCAATGGCGATAGTGAGCTTCCTGTGTATTGGAGGTCAAGCAATGTTCCTTTCTAGTGACGACGTGCTGCATAGGTATGATAACTTAAGGTTTGATGTTTCTGATCTAAGTTCAGCTCTGTTTCATCCTTTGGATGTAGAGAAGTTTGAAGCAAAACGCCCCGCGCTTTTTTCTAACTCTCCATTGTCTCAAGCGCGTGAACGTATTGCCGAACTTGAACGTCAGCTTCATGAGTTGCGACAGGAAAATGAGAGGCTAAAAGCTGGCGAGAGTGAAGCCAATCCGACGCCGCTTGATTGTGCAGCCTGCAAAGCAGATAGCCAGCATTCCGATGAATGGATCAAAGACGTGGAATGTGCTGTCTCTCTCACGACCAAATTGATTGCCGCTGGCGAGCGAGCAAGCACGGCCTGCCATGAAGCCGAGTGGAAAACTTTACGTGGTGCGACTCGCAAGCGAGCCTTTGAAGCCTTTCGCCGCGCCCTGCCCGCCGATCTGAAAGAAGCCGATCCGAAGAAAAAATAGGGCTATCCCGGGGTTGTCCCGTCTCTCTTGAAGGGGGCGGGACAACCTGTCATTCCTTGATTTTTCGCCTATCCCTATCTCCCCACCGACAAGCTTTCCCGGGCTCATGCCGTCTCCCAGGCGGGACAAGAAAGTTTCCAAGCGGGACAACGGGACAGCTTCACCATCCCCATGCCCTTGTGCACCCTGGTCGTAGTTTAACCATGCACAAGGAGATTCATCGTGAATAAAAGCCTTCGCAACCAAGCCGCTGCCGAATACTTGGGCGTCTCTCCCGGTACGCTGGAGGTCTGGCGCTGCAAGGGCCGAGGCCCCCGGTATAGCAAGCTCGGTAAGGTAGTGGTCTACGATCCTCGCGACCTGGACGCTTTCCGCGAGTCTCGCAAGGTCTTCACCCGTGATACCTTGCCCGCGAAGCAGGGGGCGTAGCGATGCCCCCTGAAATGCAAAACCCCGGTGACGGCCGGGGCTTCGCGGGAAAGGGGGTTGTCTGCGACGACAAGCCCATTCTGCCCAGCCCTGCCGACCTTTGCAACGACAATTCCGCTTCCGCCCAACGGTCCCGTCTGCTGGCCGCCCTCATCAAAGGCCCCGTCTCGACGCTGGACGCTCGCAAGTTCCACGACATCCTTCACCCGGCCGCCCGTGTTCAGGAACTCCGCAATCGCGGCCACCTGATTGATACCGTCTGGACCGACGACTTTACGTCTGAAGGGAACCCGCACCGCGTCGCCCTGTACCTCTACCGAGGCACGAAGGAGGCGCGATGACCTCGCTTGCCGCCTCTTCCCTGGCCGGCGTTCCCATTCCCCCAGTCGCGGACGCCGCCGGGTTCCTCAAGGCGGCCATGGAGGGCCACGGCATCCTTCCTGGCGAGGTGATCCTCGACGGCCAGCT
>ALAO01000319.1 GCA_000307955.1 Solidesulfovibrio magneticus str. Maddingley MBC34
TATCCCGAAGTTACGGGGTCATTTTGCCGAGTTCCTTAACCAGAGTTCTCTCAAGCGCCTTGGGATACTCTCCCCGCCCACCTGAGTTGGTTTGCGGTACGGTCTGCTTGTGCTAAACTTAGAAGCTTTTCTCGGCAGCCTGGGATTAGTCACTTCAGTCGTAAGACACGGCATCACGTCTCGGCCTTAAAGGAGAACGGATTTGCCTGTTCTCCAAGCCTACACGCTTGCACCGGCATTTCCAACAGCCGGCTGACCTACCCTCCTGCGTCCCTCCGTCGCACACACAAACAGGTACAGGAATATTAACCTGTTTTCCATCAGCTACGCCTTTCGGCCTCGCCTTAGGGACCGACTCACCCTGGGAAGATTAACTTTACCCAGGAAACCTTGGGCTTACGGCGAACGGGTTTCACACCCGTTTTATCGTTACTTATGCCAGCATTATCACTTCCCGTTAGTCCAACGGACTTTACAATCCGCCTTCATCCCGTCCGGGAACGCTCCCCTACCGCCTATCGTTAAGATAGGCCCGAGGCTTCGGTACCATGCTTAGCTCCGTTACATTTTCGGCGCAGGACCACTAGACCAGTGAGCTATTACGCTTTCTTTAAAGGATGGCTGCTTCTAAGCCAACCTCCTGGCTGTCAGAGCGGTCCCACTTCCTTTCCCACTGAGCATGGATTTGGGAACCTTAGCCGTCGATCTGGGCTCTTACCCTCTCGACCCTGGACCTTCGCACCCAGAGTCTGACTCCCAGACAATAAAAGAACGGCATTCGGAGTTTGATAGGGTTTGGTAATCTGGTGAGACCCCTAGCCCTTTCAGTGCTCTACCTCCGTCCTTCCTGCCTGAGGCTATACCTCAATATATTTCGGGGAGAACCAGCTATCACCGAGTTTGATTGGCCTTTCACCCCTATCCACAAGTCATCCCAATGGTTTTCAGCCCATATGGGTTCGGTCCTCCACTCGGTTTTACCCGAGCTTCAACCTGCTCATGGATAGATCACCCGGTTTCGGGTCTATCCCGCCGTACTGTTCGCCCTATTCAGACTCGCTTTCGCTACGGCTCCGGCATTTTAGCCTTAACCTCGCACGACAGGATAACTCGCTGGCTCATTATGCAAAAGGCACGCTCTCACCGGACAAGTCCGGCTCGAACCGCTTGTAGGCAATCGGTTTCAGGTTCTCGTTTCACTCCCCTCACAGGGGTTCTTTTCACCTTTCCCTCACGGTACTGGTACACTATCGGTCGCTGAGGAGTATTTAGCCTTGGAAGATGGTCCTCCCGGATTCCCACGAGATTTCGCGTGTCTCGTGGTACTCAGGTACCTCCAGCGTCACGTTCGGTTTCAGGTACGGGGCTTTCACCCTCTATGGCGCGCCTTCCCAGACGCTTCCCCTGCCTAATGATGAATCGCTTGATGGAGGCCCTACAACCCCGGACGTCCGGAGACGCCCGGTTTGGGCTCTTCCCGGTTCGCTCGCCGCTACTACGGGAATCTCTTTTGATTTCTTCTCCTGCGGGTACTGAGATGTTTCACTTCCCCGCGTTCGCCTCCCAAGACCTATGTATTCGGTCAAGGGATAACAGGACATGACTCCTGCTGGGTTTCCCCATTCGGAAATCACCGGATCAAAGCACGTTTGGCTGCTCCCCGGTGCGTATCGCCGCCTACCGCGTCCTTCATCGCCTCTCAGCGCCAAGGCATCCACCGATTGCCCTTAATTACTTGGCTTTTGCCTAAAATCCCATCCCTTATTTAACTGTCAAAGATCAGTGTCGCGCACCCGTTTCACATCCAATGGTGGAGGTGAACGGGATCGAACCGATGGCCTCCTGCGTGCAAGGCAGGCGCTCTCCCAGCTGAGCTACACCCCCGGTAAGCATGGTGGGCCTGGAAGGACTTGAACCTTCGACCTCACGCTTATCAGGCGTGCGCTCTAGCCACCTGAGCTACAGGCCCATCGTGTGCGCAACTTGCAAAGACGCGAGGTCCTTGCAATTAAATAGCGAGTTGGGTTTTCGTATCCATAAAAGGAGGTGATCCAGCCGCAGGTTCCCCTACGGCTACCT
>ALAO01000320.1 GCA_000307955.1 Solidesulfovibrio magneticus str. Maddingley MBC34
ATGGTCAGGGGGGCCGGGCAATGAACGCCGCCGAGCGCCGAGAGCTTGCGCAGGCAGTCCTGGCCCTGGAAGTCCTTGAAGGCCAGCTTGCCACCATGGCGGACGGCAACCGGCCTGTGCCGGCGCTGAACGTCCAGGGCGTGGCCTATCTGCTGGGGCTGACGGTGGAACGGCTGGGGCGTGTGTTGGGTGAGCGCGAGGTGGGGCAGGCGTAGGCCCGGACCTCGGCGCAATCTTCAGGATTATGAACTATGGCGGTCTGTTCCCTCGCAGGAACGGGCCGCTTTCTCATTGCCGTGCAGAGCTGGCGACTCTGGAACGCGCTCTTTGCTTATGACTGTGGTGGACAATCTGATAGTGTCCACGTCGCGATCGATTGAATACGAATTCGGTCGAGATATTCAGCGTTGCCGGTCATGAGCTTTGCCTCAAACTGTTCCCGGTTCATCCCAAAGCTACGCCAGGGTTTCCTTGAGAGGTACGCCTCCTCTGACAAGTACAGCTTGGCCCATGGCTTGATATGAGAGTGTGGCATAGCCCTGCCGTAGCACGGCAAGGATAGCATTGCTACGATTTTTTGATTTCTGACAAGTCGAATAGCCCGCATCGTCCGGGCCATCAATCAGGCAACGGCGTTCTCTTTGCCGGGTCAATGCCATTTCGTCTTGTCGAAGA
>ALAO01000321.1 GCA_000307955.1 Solidesulfovibrio magneticus str. Maddingley MBC34
GGACCCCCCAGCCAAAGGAAAAAGGGTAAGGGGGAGCGGCGTGGATTGTTTGTTGGTCGGCTGGGCGGTTTACGAGGCCGCTCAATGCCGACGCGCCTCTCGTCAGTCAGACGCTAAACAGCGACCATGGGCGTTAAGCGCCTCACAGAGGGCCTCTCCGATTGGAGAGGCCCTTTGCATTTCGGGACAGAGCTTAGTTCACGGCCTTGACCCCGGGAACCCTCCAGGTGTTGTTTAAAATCGACGGCGATTTTTCCTTGGGCCAATACATCCGCAACATGAGCACGAAGGTGTCCTTGGGCGCGGGCAGCCAGTTCGACTCCTTGTCCGGGCCGGGATTCTCGTTTTGGATGTAAAGATCCACCGAACCGTCCGCATTGGCCTTGAGATTGTCTCGAGCGCTGATGCTCTGCCGGCTGATGGGGTTTTTGACGAAATAATAGTCCTTGTCGTACATCGTCAGGGACCAGAAACCGTCCACCGGCGGCAGTTGGCCCTGGGGAAAACGCATGACGTACTTTTTTTCTCCGGAATAGGTTCCAATCAGGCTCGGCCCCTCGGAGGTCGGATACACGGCGTCCTGGGTCAGGTTGGCCCCCAGGCCGTAATAGGTGACCATGGCCCGCTGGACATAGTCCGTGCCGTATGAACCGCACTTGCCCAGAATCAGCCAGCCGTTTTCAAAGCGGTTTTCGCCGGTGACGATGCCTTCCTTCATCCATAGCTTGATACGCTCCTGAGCCACCGTCGGCACGATGGCCAGGGCGTCCTTGGCCAGAGGGCCGAGCTTGCCGGCGTCAAAAGGCTTGCCCGGCTCGATGCCGATCTTGGCCAGTTTGGCGACCATGGCCTTGTCGGCCGGCGCGGGCGGATTGTCCTTGAGAAGCTTGGCCAGCAGGTTGAAATAATCCGTGGCGCTTAGGGCGTTGACCTGCTCCCGGACCGGGGTGCGCATGTCGATGGAAGGATCGACCGTGACCGGCGGCGGCGTATAGGGCTTGCCGTAGGCGCTGAGGGGCACGGCTGAAATGGCGTCCTGCATCTTGTGCACAATGTCGTAATCCTCGGGCGTTCCCGTGCAGTAGATCCGGCCAAGCACCCAGACCAACGCCGTCGGCGACTTGTATTCCTTGACCCCTGCCGGCAGCTTGCCCTTCCAGCCCGGTCCGGTGACGGCGTACTGCTGCGGCCCCGTTCCGGTGGTGCGCTTGCCCGGCGAGGCAAAGACATTGGTCCAGGCGTCGAGCATGGGGAAAAGATAGTAACGGCCGTTCGCCTCCGGCAGGCTGATCACCCAGGGTTCCTTGGAAACGTCGAGCCAGGTGGTGGTGTAGAGGGTATCGGCGTTGGGAGCCGTCACCTGGCGATCTTCCACGGTGGGATAGGACCGCAGCCGCAAGAACTGGCCCATGGGCGCGGCCATGGCTTCCGGCTTGGCGACATTGGTGAGCACTCGCTTCGTCATTTCCATGGTGACCAGCGGATAGCCGTAGACATAGGCCTCGACGGCAAGCGGCAGGGCCTCTATGACGTTTTCCCTGGCCTGGACGGAAGATGCAGCCAGGAGAGACAACACGGCCCACAGGGGCAGTATTCGTATGAACAGTCGGCACTTCATATGACAGCGCTCCTTTAACATTTGAAATGACTTGAGAATACGCTCTGAAATGCCTCGTGCACTTTTCGAGCATAAGTCACATAACACGGAGCCGCTCCCGAGTTCCAGCACTTTGCGCGTTTATTTCGCTGCCGTGACGTCGAGACGCCCCACATGTCCGCGCCGTCGGCAAGACGGCAATCCTGCCGGAAACAGGCCGGTGAAGGCGCGGGATGTCTTGCCAGACATCGAGATGGTTGGTCTGGATAAGCAGGATAAAGGGACGACGCGCGCCAAGGGAATGACACGCCCAAGCAAGGATCAGGGTAGGCAAGAGGCCTGGCCGGGCGGCCGGCTTCGGCTGACCCGACGCGGGTGTGCGGCGGCCCCGGACTCAGGGGGCGGGCGTCAGTCTCATCAAGGCAAGGCGGGAGCCGGCGTCAGCGCGGGGCCAGACCGGGGCGGCGGGCCAGCGCCAGCGCGTGGGGGGAGGCGGCGCAAAAGCGGGGTCAGACCGCAGCGGCTTTGATGCGCAGCACAAGCAAGCCGACGCGGCGAGGCCTCAGGCGTCCAGCGCGGGGTGGCGGACGCCACGGACGGCCGGCATCAGCCCCCTCGGCGCGGGGCGGCAGCCGGGGCCGGCGCGGGCGGCGTCTTGCGCGGCGTCCAGGCGCTAGCCATGGCCTGCATGGAATCGATCTGGCGTTTATTGAGCGTGGCCCCGATCTGGTCGCGAAGCGCCTGGGCCGCAGTCTTGTCCTCGGCCGGGGTGTCCGGCGCGGCCACGGCCAGGAGCGTCCAGAAGTAGGCCTTGACCGGATTGGCCTCCACGCCCTTGCCGTAGAGCTGCAAGGTGGCCAGCAGGTATTGCGCCCCGCCCTTGCCGCCCTGGGCCGCCTCGGTGAGCTGCTTGGCCGCGTCCTCGAAGTTTTGGGGCACGCCCTGGCCATAGTAGTAGAGCTTGCCCAGGCAGTACTGGGCCTCGGGACTGCCGGCGGCCGCCGCCTTGCGGAACCACTCCGCCGCCTTGGCATAGTCCTGGGCCACGCCCTGGCCCATGTAGTACATGGCCGCGATCTGGTTTTGCAGGGTCACGTCGCCGGCCGTGGCCAGGGGCAAGAACTCCTCGAAAGCCCGGGCATAATCCCCGTCGTGCCAAGCGGCGCGTCCTTCCTCCAGTCCGGCCCGGGCCGTGCCGGCCAGCCCGAAAGCGACGCAGGCGACGCAGATGGCGCAGCCAACCGCCAAGGCTCGCTTGCCAAAACGCCTAGCCATGCCCGTTCTCCTTGACTGCCTCCGCGGGGCACGGCGGACACGGCGCGGCCTCGGCCTTGCCGGTTTCCAGGTCGAGCCCGAGGATGACGTAGCGGAAAATGAACACCGACACCGGCGCTCCAAGCACCATGCCCCACAGGCCGAACAGCTTGTGGCCCACATAGAGGATGATCAGCGTGACCAGGGGGCTGATCTTGAACATGGCGGCCACGATGCGGGGGTTTAAGATGTAGGTCTCGATGGTGTGCACGATGATGATCATGACGACAGCCCATAGGGCGTGGCTGGGACCCACGGTGTTGACGGCCACGAGCACGATGGGGGCCGAGGAGATAAACGTCCCGAGCACCGGGATGAGGCCGCAAAAGAAGACCACCGTGGACAACAGTCCCACCGGCTGGATGCCAAGCAGGTACATGCCCAGGGCGGTCAGCACCGTGTTGACCCCAGCGATCATCATCTGGGCCCGAAAGCCCATGCCGACCACAATGGCAAAACGCACCACGCTGCGGGCCGTGACGTCGTAGATGTCGCGCAGCCGCGAATCGCGAAGCGAGATGGTCTTGGCCCGCAGCTTGGGGAAATCCAGCATGATGAGGAAGCTGAACAGCGTGCCGATGAGAAAGGTCGAGACGTAGGTGGTGATCTGGTTGAGGGAATTGACGGCCAGGGCGAAAAGCGTTTCGGCCTTGACCCCGACCAGGGCTTCCAGGGCCAGGTAATCCTTGACCTTGGAGATGGGCGCGGCCATGTCCGGGGCCAGCCAGGCCCACTGGTCAAGGTGCTTGCGCAGGGTCTCCAGGGTCTCGGGAAGCTTCTTGAGAAAAGCGGCGGATTCGGTCCCGATCTTGGGCACGACCGAACTGATGATGGTCAGCACCACGGCCAGAAAGACGAGATAGATCGCCGTGGTCCAAAGGGCCCTTGGCCAGCGCGTCCTGGCGGCCAGCTTTTCGATGGGGCCGCCAAACAGGAAGCACAGGATGTAGGTGGTGAAAACCAGCCCAAAGAGGCCGTAGTAACTCGTCAGCCACACCAGACCGAAAAAGGCCGCCCAAATGGCCAGGGTCTTGTTGGTGCGCAGGATCTGGGCAATGTCGAATGCCATAGGTTCGTCCCGGTAGCATAATCGGAAGCCGGCGACAATCGCGGACGGGCGTCGGCAGCGCGGCAAACGCGCGCCGGCCTGGGCGCCCCAAGCATCTTGCCGGTTGCTCCGAACATGCGTATGACCCCTTGTCCCTTTTTTCCCAGGGACCCTATCCTCACTGCAAAAGGACCGCACCGCCGTGCACCTCCCGCCCTTTCGCCTGGAGCGCTTTTTCGCCCGCCACGAGTTCACCGCCCCGCATCTTTTGTGCTGTTCCGACGGCGAGTCGCTGTCCGTCGGGGAACTGCTCGATCTCGTGCCCGGCGCGGCCGACGGACTGTCCCGGGTCCACCTGGGCTACACCGAATCCAAGGGCGCGCCGGCCTTGCGCCAGGCCGTGGCCGATCTGTACGACGCCATCTCCCCGGACGACGTGCTGGTCCATGTCGGGGCCGAGGAAGCCATTTTCACCTTCATGGCCGCCACCCTGGCCCCCGGCGACACGGTGGTGGTGGTCGATCCCCGCTACCAGTCGCTGGCCGACGTGGCCCAAAGCCTTGGCGCGCGCGTCCTGCCCTGGCGTCTGGACCCGGCCCGGGGCTTCGCCCCGGACCTGGGCGAACTTCAGGCCCTGCTGGCCGAGCCGGCGGTCAAGGCCATGGTGGTCAATTTCCCCCACAACCCCACCGGCTACCTGCCTGCGCCCGAGGATTTCGCGGCCATTCTGGCGGCGGCGGCCGCGCGCGGGGTGCGCGTGTTTTCCGATGAGGTCTACCGCTGCTCCGAGGCCGAGGGCGTCGCGCCCTTGCCCGCCGCCTGCGACCTCGATCCCCGGGCCGTGTCGCTGGGGGTGCTGTCCAAGTCCTACGGCCTGGCCGGGCTCCGGGTGGGCTGGGCGGCCTGCCGCGACCGGGACCTGCTGGCCCGCATGGCCTCGGTCAAGGACTACCTGTCCATCTGCGGTTCGGCCCCGTCGGAGTACCTGGCCGGGTGCGCCCTGGCCGCCGGGGACAAGCTGCTGGCCCGCATGGCCGGCATCCTAGAGCCGAATCGGCGCGCCCTCACGGACTTCTTCACCTCCCGGGCCGATCTGTTCGATTTCACGCCCCCGCGCGGCGGCCTGACCGCCTTCCCGGCCCTGCGCCAGGGTTCGGCCGACGCCTTTTGCCAGGCGCTCCTCGAAGCGACCGGCGTGCTGCTCTTGCCCGGCAGCCTCTACGGCGAAACCTGGGCCAAACATTTTCGCATCGGCTTTGGCCGGGTCGATTTCCGGCAAAATTGCGAACGACTGGCCGGGTTTTGCCAAAAATGGAACCCCGGCCAAGGCTCCTGAAGGGGGGCCAAGCTCCCGGTTTTCCAGTGGCCGAGTCTTGAATTTTGTTGAAGATTCGGCCACAAGAGCGTGACAAAGTTCCGCGGCGTTAAGGGTACGTTCCCTTTTTCCTTTTAACCGTAGCCACAGGAGTGTTCCATGGTCAAAAAACTCGTTCTGACCCTCGCGCTCGTCGCCATGACGGCCTCCCCGACCCTGGCCAAAACCATCGTCTTCGCCACCGACGCCACCTGGCCGCCCATGGAGTTCGTGAACGCCGACAAGAAGATCACGGGCCTGGCCGTCGATCTCATGGAAGCCGCGGGCAAGGAAGCCGGTTTCACCCCGGAATTCAAGGCCGTGGCCTGGGACGGCATCTTTGCGGGCTTGGCCGCCGGCAAGTACGACGCCATCTGCTCCTCGGTCACCATCACCGACGAGCGCAAGAACACCATGGACTTCTCCACCCCCTACATGAAGGTGCGTCAGGCCCTGGTCATCCCCAAGAAGTCCGCCGCCAAGTGCATCGAGGACCTCAAGGGCAAGACCCTGGGCGCCCAGATCAGCACCACCGGCCACTTTGCCGTGAAAAAGACCGAAGGCGTCAAGGACAAGTCCTACGACGAAGTCGGCCTGGCCTTCGAAGACCTGTACAACGGCCGCATCGACGGCGTGGTGTGCGATGATCCTGTCGCCAAGCTGTATGCCCTGAAGAAGGACAACTACAAGGACGCGCTCAAGATCGCCTGCATCATCCCGGCCGACGACGAACTGTACGGCGTGGCCGTGCAGAAGGGCAACAAAGAGACCCTGGAGCTCATCAACAAGGGTCTGGCCGCCGTCACGGCCAAGGGTCTGGACAAGGAAATCCTCAAGAAGTGGCTCGGCACGGCCGACTAGGCCCGACCGGTTAACCGTCTCCGTCCGCCGGCCGCCTAAGCGGGGCCGGCGGACGCGCCGCCTGGAAGTGCCGCATGAAACAGCAAGGCAAATGCGTCGTCGAAGAAACCCAGCCCATCGTCATTGACGTCGGCGACGGGGCCGCCATCCCCAAACCTTCCGACAAAGGGCTGGTCTCGGCCTGGTGGCTGTCGTTTATCGGCGCGCTCGTGACCCTGGGCTGCCTGCTCTATTTCAAGCCCAATCCGTATTGGCGAATCTTCAAGTTCATTCCGGACGGCATCCTGGTCACCTTCCAGGTCACCGTCAGCGCCATCGCGCTGGCCCTGGTCATCGGGCTCATCACCGGGCTTGGGCGCATCTCGCGCAACAAGTACATCAACCTCGTGGCCTCCACCTACGTCGAGGTGGTGCGCGGGGTGCCGCTTCTGGTGCAGCTTTTCTACATCTACTACGCCCTTGGGCGGGTGGTGCACGTGCCGGACCTCTTGGCCGCGGTCATCTCCATGAGCGTGTGCTACGGGGCCTACATGGGCGAGGTGTTCCGGGCCGGCATCACGGCCATCGCCGTGGGCCAGACCGAGGCCGCGCGGTCCCTGGGCTTCACCCGGTCCCAGACCATGTACTACGTGATCCTGCCCCAGGCCTGGCGCACCATTTTGCCGCCGGTCGGCAACGAATTCATCGCGCTGTTAAAGGACACCTCCCTGGTCTCCATCCTGGGCGTGGCCGATCTGCTGCGCCGGGGCCGCGAGTTCGCCTCGGAATCGTTTCTGTATTTCGAGACGTTCACCATGGTGGCCGTGGTCTACCTGATCATCACCTTGATTCTCTCCAAACTGGTGAGTTTCATGGAGGAGCGTCTGTCGCACCATGTCAAACGATAGCCCCATCATCCGCATATCGGACGTCAGCAAGTACTTCGACGACGTGGCCGCCTTGTCCCACGTGAGCCTGGACGTGGCCCCCGGCGAAAAGGTCGTCATCATTGGCCCCAGCGGCTCGGGCAAGTCCACGCTGCTGCGCACGATCAATCGCCTGGAGGACATCACCTCGGGCAAGATCGTGGTGGACGGGTTTGATCTCGACGACAAGTCCGTGGACATCAACAAGGTGCGCATGGAAGTGGGCATGGTGTTCCAGAGCTTCAACCTGTTCCCGCACAAGACGGTTCTGGAAAACATCACCCTGGCTCCCATCAAGCTCAAGGGCATGGCCAAAGCCGACGCCGACGCCATGGCCAGCCGGCTGCTGGAAAAGGTCGGCATTCTGGAGAAGGCCGACGTGTTCCCGGCCAAACTCTCGGGCGGCCAGCAGCAGCGCGTGGCCATCGCCCGGGCCCTGG
>ALAO01000322.1 GCA_000307955.1 Solidesulfovibrio magneticus str. Maddingley MBC34
CAAAGGGGCTCAGCCCCTTTGGCCGCCGGAGGCACTCTTCACTCTTCTCACTCTATGCGGCATCCGCCTGCGCTTTGAGCGCCTCGGCCTGGTAGTGGCCGATGAGCGCGCCGCACAGTTCGTCGAGGTCGCCTTCCAGGACGGCGTCGAGGCGGTAGAGCGTCAGGTTGATGCGGTGGTCGGTGACGCGGCCCTGGGGGAAATTGTAGGTGCGGATGCGCTCGGAGCGGTCGCCGGTGCCGACCTGGGAACGGCGGGCGGCTTCCTGTTCGGCCCGCTGCTTGTCCTGTTCGATCTGCAGCAACCGGGAGCGCAGGACCTTGAGCGCCTTGGCCTTGTTTTTGTGCTGGGACTTTTCGTCCTGGCAGATGACCACCAGCCCCGAGGGGATGTGGGTGACGCGCACGGCCGAGTCGGTGGTGTTGACGCTCTGGCCGCCGGGGCCGCTGGAGCGGTAGACGTCGATGCGCAGCTCGTTGGGGTCGATGGCCACGTCGACTTCCTCGGCTTCGGGCATGATGGCCACGGTGACGGCCGAGGTATGGATGCGGCCCTGGGATTCGGTGGCCGGCACGCGCTGGACGCGGTGGGCGCCGGACTCGTACTTGAGCCGGCTGTAGACCTTGTCGCCGGAGATGGAGGCGATGACTTCCTTGAAGCCCCCGGAGCCGGTCTCGGACTGGCTCATGATCTCGACCTTCCAGCGCTTGGTTTCGGCGTAGCGGGTGTACATGCGGAACAGGTCGCCGGCGAAAAGGGCCGCTTCGTCGCCACCGGTGCCGGCCCGGATTTCCAGGAGGATGTTTTTCTCATCCATGGGGTCCTTGGGCAAAAGCAGCACCTTGAGGCGGGCTTCCAGCTCGACCTGGGCTTCCTTGAGGGCCTTGGTCTCGGCCTGGGCCAGCTCGCGGATCTCGGGATCGGGGTCCTGGGCCATTTCCTGGTTGTCTTCCAGGTCCTGGGCGATCTTTTTGTATTCCCGGAAGGCGGCCACCACATCGCTGAGGTCGGAATGGGTCTTGGACAGCTTACGGAAGCGCTCCTGATCGGAGACGACGTCGGGCGCGGACAGTTGGCGTTCCAGATCCTCGTACTTGCGTTCGAGGCTTTCGAGCTTGGCGAACATGGGGCTTCTCCGGGGCGGGACGTTTGGCGCGGCCGGCTTGGGGCGGGCCGACGTTCCACGCGGCTATGGTCGTGATGTTGGATGCGTCAAAAAGCGTTTATCGTCGCGGCCCGCGCCGGGCGGCCGCTTACGGCGGCGACCTGCCGAATCAGGCGACGGGACGGTCGGCCACCGCGCCGTCCAGGGCGGCCAGGGCCACCTCGATCTGGGCGTCGTCGGGTTCCTTGGTGGTGAGCATCTGCATGAAAAGCCCGGGGGCCGAGATCAGGCGGCAGACGAAGTTCGTGTGGAACTTGCCGGCCAGTTTGATGACCTCGTAGGCCAGAGCGCTGACCGGAACCATGAGCACAAGCTTCAGGGCCACGATGTAGGCCTGCTTGAGCACGCTGTTTTCCGGCACGTAAAAGGTCATGAGCCAGGGCACGAGAAAGGCGTAGAGCACGATGGAGATGGCCAGGACGAAAAGCAGGAAGGCCGTGCCGCAACGCGGATGCAGGCGGGAAAAGCCCCTGGCCCCCTCGGGCGTCAGCGGTGCGCCCTGCTCGTAGGCCCAGATGACCTTGTGCTCGGCCCCGTGGTACTGGAACACCCGGCGGATGTCCGGCAGATAGGAGATGGCCGCCACGTAGCCCAGGAACATGAGCATCTTGAAAAGCCCGTCCCAGACGTGGAAGCTCAAGTCTTCCACGCCGCCGGAAAGGCCCATGCCGCGCATGCCCAGCGAGAACAGGTGCGGCGTGACCACGAAAAGCAGCAAGGCGAAGCCGATGGAGGCGGCCAGGGTGAGTCCCATGGCCCACGGCCCCATCTCCACGCCGTCCTCTTCGTCTTCCAGGGCGACCTGGGCCGAGTAATTGAGCGCCTTGATTCCGTTGACCAGGGTCTCCAAAAGCACGGGAAAACCGCGCAAGAGCGGTTTTTTGAGCCACTTGGAGGCGGTGAGCGAAAACCAGGGGCGCACATCGAGCAGGATGTCGCCGCCGGGCTTGCGCACGGCGATGGCCAGCCGCTCCCGGTCGCGCATCATGACGCCCTCCATGACGGCTTGGCCGCCGACGGTGGGCGAAGCGACGAGAAGCGGCAATAGACGCAGCAATCGTTTCATGGCCGGGGTCCGCAAGGGGCCGCCGGGCGGGTGGTCCGCCCGACGGTCTCGGGCAAAGGCCGCACTAGGCCTTTTTCTCGAACTTGGCGTACTTTTTCCGGAAGCGGTCGATGCGGCCGGCGGTGTCGAGGAAACGCTGCTTGCCGGTGAAAAACGGATGGCAGTTGGAGCAGACTTCGACCTGGACCAGCTCGCCCTTGGTGGACAGGGCCTGGGTCTCGAAACCGCAGTGGCAGCGGATGGTGGCATTGAACGTCTTGGGATGGATATCTTTCTTCATGGCTCGACTCCTTGAATGTCCCTTCCGGGAAAGCGAGATGAACTAACGCCTTTTTGAGGCCTTGGCAAGCCCTTCCTCGCGCATGTTTTCCAGGAGACCGGCTTGGACTTTGCCGCCTGCCATGGTAGATAACCCGTTATCATAAACTGCCACAAGGAAGCAGCATGTCCATCTTCAGCAAAAACGCCGCCCTCGCCGCTATTTTCCGCGCCCATTCCAGCCAGCTCGCCGCCGCCGAAGGCTTGGCCCCGGAAACCATCGAGGCGGGAGTCACCGCCGGAACCATGGTCATCCTGGCCAACCCGGCCCACAAGGACGTCACCCCCACCATCATCGGCCAGCCGGCCAAGGTCAAGGTTAACGCCAACATCGGCACCTCCATGTTCGTCACCGACATCGCCATGGAGATGGAAAAAGTCCGGCTGTGCAAGACCGCCGGAGCCCATGCCCTCATGGACCTGTCCACGGCCGGCGACCTGCACGCCATTCGCGGCGACATCCTGGCCGCCACCGATCTGCCGCTCGGCACCGTGCCCCTCTACGGCGTGGCCCAGCGCCACATCGCCAAGGGCGGCGACCCCAGCGACTTCACCGTGGCCGAGATCCTGGCCGAAATCGCCCGGCAAGCCGAACAGGGCGTGGATTTCATGACGCTGCACTGCGGCATCACCCGCCGGGGCGTGGAACTGGCCTCCGAAGGCGGCCGGGTCACCGGCATCGTGTCGCGCGGCGGCTCCATCCTGGGCCGCTGGATGCGCCGGCACGGCGAGGAAAACCCCTTCCTGACCCACTACGACGACATCCTCGACATCTGCCTGGCCCACAACGTCACCATCAGCCTCGGCGACGGCCTGCGGCCCGGCTGCGGAGCCGACGCCGGCGACGGGGCCCAGTGGGAAGAGGTCATCAACCTCGGCCGGCTGGCCGGGCGGGCCATGGAACGCGGCGTGCAAACCATGATCGAAGGCCCCGGCCATGTGCCCTTGCACCTCGTCCAGGGCCAGATCCAGGGCATCAAACGGCTCACCCACGGCGCGCCGCTCTATGTCCTGGGGCCGCTCACCACCGACTGCGCCCCGGGCTACGACCACATCGCCGGAGCCATCGGCGGAGCCCTGGCCGCCTACTTCGGCGCGGACTTCCTGTGCTACCTGACCCCGGCCGAACACTTGACGCTGCCCAACGTCGAGGACGTGCGGGCCGGCATCAAGGCCAGCCTCATCGCCGCCCAAAGCGCCGAAACCGCCCTCGGCCGCCCCCACGCCGCCGGCCGCGACCTGGCCATGAGCCAGGCCCGGGCCGATCTCGACTGGGAAGCCATGACCGAACTGTCGCTGGACCCCGACATGGTGCGCGCCCGGCGGGCCAAGCACAGCAAGGAGAAGGAATGCGCCATGTGCGGCGCCATGTGCGCCATGCGCATGATGACTACCGAGACTTTCGAGTGCCCCACCACCGGCGAGGCCAAGACGAAATAACCCCGACGACAACCCCGGGAGAGCGCCATGCATACCCTGGTCCTCGTGCGCCACGGCCAAAGCGTGTGGAACCTCGAAAACCGGTTCACCGGCTGGACCGACGTGGGCCTGACGCCCCAGGGACGCGAGGAAGCCGCCCAGGCGGCGGCGCTTTTAGGCGACGGCGGCTACGACTTCGACGCCTGCCTGACCTCGGTGCTCTCCCGGGCCGTCATGACTCTCGACATCCTCCTGACCGGCCTCGACCGCCTCTGGCTGCCGGTCACCAAGTCCTGGCGCCTCAACGAACGCCACTACGGCGCGCTCCAAGGCCTCAACAAGGCCGAAATGGCCGCCAAGTACGGCGAGGAGCAGGTTTTCGTCTGGCGTCGAAGCTACGACACCCCGCCCCCGGCCCTGGACCCCGCCGACGAACGCTTCCCCGGCCGCGACCGACGCTACGCCGGCCTTACCGATGCCGAACTGCCGCGCTGCGAATCGCTTAAGGACACCGTGGCCCGGGTCATGCCCTTCTGGCACGACGTCATGGCCCCGGCCATCGCCTCGGGCACGCGGCTCCTCGTCGCCGCCCACGGCAACTCGCTTCGCGCCCTGGTCAAATACCTCGACGCCATCGCCGACGACGCCATCAGCGAACTCAACATCCCAACCGGCGTGCCGCTGGTCTACAAACTCGACGCCGCCCTCAAACCCGTCGAACACTTCTACCTCGGCGACGCCGAAGCCGTCGCCCGCAAAGCCGCCGCCGTAGCCGCCCAGGGCAAGGCGAAGGGATAACAAGATAAAGATACCTCCGGCGGCCGGGGGCCTGAGGC
>ALAO01000323.1 GCA_000307955.1 Solidesulfovibrio magneticus str. Maddingley MBC34
GGGGCCTCAGGCCCCCGGCCGCCGGAGGCATCTTCGTCTTTGATTATCTTCCCCTTACCCTGGGCGCGTCGCGGAAGTCGCCGCCGGGGAAGCGCTCGGCTTCGCGGCTGATGAGTTCGTCGCCGGTGAATTCGGTCTGGCGGTTCTGGGCCTTGAGGTCGAGCCACTGGGCCAGGGAGCGGGCGGCGCGCAGCCCCGAATAGATGGCCTTGCCGATCTTGCTTGGGCCGGTGAGCGCGTCGCCGGCCACGAACACGTTTTCGATGGCCGTCATGTTGAGCCAGCGCACTTCGCCCTTGCGCACGGAGGCCAGGCCGAGTTCCTTGGCAAAGGGCGGCGTAGCCACCTCGCCGATGGCAGCCACGACGAGGTCGGCCTCGAAGCCGCGCTCCAGGCCGCCTTGTTGGCAGACGATGCCCGTGGCGGCCTTCTCGCCGAGGACGGCCTTAGGCAGACAGCCTTCGTGCCAGACCACGCCGGCGGCTTCCAGGCGTTCGATTTCGTGGCGTCCGCAGGGGGCTTCGGCCCGGGTGCGGCGGTAGAGCATGTCCACCGAGGCCGCGCCCAGGGCGGCCGCGCCGTGGGCCACGTCCACGGCCGAGTGGCCGGCTCCGATGACCACGACCTTCTTGCCGGCCACGTCCGGGGCCTTGACCCCGGGGGCGCAGTAGTGGGCGGCCCGGATGGGGAAGAGGAATTCCAGGCCCGAGCACACCCCGGGCAGGTCCTCGCCGGGGATGCCGAGCTTGCGCGAGCGCCAGGAGCCGGTGGCGATCATGATGGCCTCGTGCTTGGTGATCATTTCGCCCAGGCCCTTGACCTCGGTGCAGAAGTGGTCGCCCTCTTCCTCGAACAGCGGCGCGCTGCAGCAGATCTTGGTGTGGGTGTGGAAGACCACGCCGTATTGCCGGGCCATGCGCAGGGTGCCGGCCTCGATGCGCTCGCGCGGGATGCGGTGGCCGGGGATGCCGAAAAGCATGAGCCCGCCGGGTTTGGGCATCTTGTCGTAGACCTCGACGGCATGTCCCAGGCACGACAGGTAGCCGGCGGCGGCCAGGCCCGACGGGCCGGCCCCGACGATGCCGAGGGACAGGCCGCTTGGCGGCGGCGGATCGCCGCACTGGAAATTGAAGTTCATGGGTTCCATGGCTGCTCCGGTTTTGGGGCAGACTACGCCGGAAAAACGGCCGGGTAAACGCCGTAACGCATGACTTTTGCAAGTGATTATGCGAACAAGCTCCCCCCGGAGGGGAAAGGAGCCTGGCCATGACGCGAATCTATTGCAAACTTGTCGGTTCGGCCGTGCTGTGGGGCGGCACCTGGGTGGCCGGCCGGGTGCTGTCCCGGTACATGGGCCCTTTTTCGGCGGCTTTTTTGCGTTTCGCCCTGGCCTCGGTGTTTCTCTATTTCCTGACCGCCCGCATCGAGGGAAAGTTCCCCAGACTGGCCCGGCGCGACCTGCCCTGGCTGCTGACCCTGGCCGCTACCGGCATCTTTGCCTATAACACGCTGTTTTTCGCCGGGCTGCGCACCGTGCCGGCCGGCCGGGCGGCGCTCATCGTGGCCTGCATCCCGTCGGTGGTGGCGCTTTTTTCCGGCATTTTCTTCCGCGAGCGCTTCGCGAAACTCAAGATCGCCGGCATCACCCTCTCGTTTGCCGGCGTGGGCTGCATCGTCTCAGGCGGCGATCCGGCGGCGCTTTGGGCCAAGGGCCTTTCCACGGGGGATTTGTGCATCTTCGGCTGCGTGGCCGCCTGGGCCGCCTATACCCTGGCCGGCAAGAAGGCCATGGAGCGGGTGGGGCCGTACAGCGCCGTGGCCTGGTCGTGCATCCTGGGCGCGGCCATGTTGTTGCCGCCGGCGGCGGCCTCGGGCCTTTGGCGCGACGTGGCGGCGGCCGGGCCGGTAGCCTGGGGCTGCGTGGGCTTTTTCGGCATCCTGGCCACGGGCTATGGATTTTCCTGGTATTACGAAGGCGTCAAGGCCATCGGCCCGACCAAGGCCGGGGTATTCATCAACCTCGTGCCCGTGGTGGCGGTGGTCCTTGGGCACGCCCTGCTGGACGAGCCGCTTTCCCCGGCCCTGGCCGTCGGCGGCGCGCTGGTGCTGGCCGGGGTGTGGCTCACCAACCGGCGGCAAACGGCGGCCAAGGGATAAGAAGCGACAGCAACACTTCACCTTGCTTTCCCATCGCCAAGACGCTAATTTGCAGCATACGCCTCTTGTCGCGGAGCCCCCTGCATGGAATTGCCCACCGCCCCGGCAACGATCCTCATCGTTGACGACGCCCCATCCAACCTGGCTGTTTTGACCGAAGCCCTGCGCAGCGAATACGAAGTGCGCATCGCTTCCAGCGGCTCCCAGGCCCTGCGTTTGGTGGAAGAGAGCGCGCCGGACCTCATTTTGCTCGACATCCTCATGCCCGATATGGACGGCTACGAAGTCTGCCGGCGCTTCAAGGCCCGGGCGGCCACTCGCAACATCCCCATCATTTTCCTGACGGCCAAGGGCGACGTGGCCGACGAGACGCTTGGTCTGGCGCTGGGGGCCGTGGACTACATCGTCAAGCCGGTGAGCGTTCCCATCGTCCAGGCCAGGGTGCGCACCCACGTGGAACTCAAGCGCCGGGGCGATCTGCTGGAAACGCTGTCCATGCGCGACGGCCTGACCGGCATCGCCAACCGCCGCCGCTTCAACGACAGCCTCAACCGGGCCTGGCGGCAGGCCATGCGCGGAGCGACGCCGCTGAGTCTGCTCATGGCCGACATCGACTGTTTCAAAGCCTACAACGACACCTACGGCCACATGGCCGGCGACGAATGCCTGAAGGCCGTGGCCGCCACCCTGGCCGGAGTGCTCAAGCGCCCGGGCGATCTGGTGGCGCGGTTTGGCGGCGAGGAGTTCGTCGTCATCCTGGAAGAGACCGACCTGGCCGGGGCCATGCATCTGGCCGAGTCCATGCGTCTGGCCGTGTCCGACCTGGGCATCTCCCACAGCGGCTCCTGCGCCGCGAACGTGGTGACCATCACCCTGGGCGCGGCCTGCTGCGTGCCCAAGGCCGGAGCCAACGCCGACAGTCTGCTGTGCCTGGCCGACCGCAAACTCTACGAAGCCAAGATGGCCGGCCGCAACCGGGTGCTCGGCACGCAGCTCATCTAGCCGGCAAAGCCCCGTCCCCGCCTTTTCCCTAACGCCGGTCTCTCGGCGCGCTGGGACGCGCCTGTCCTCGCTCCTCCCTTCCATGGCCCGGACGCCGGCCTTGATCGATAAGGGCTTGTCTGTTACTTTTTTCGCTTGCGAATTGCCGCTTCGCCAGTCGCGCCGGCCCGCCGGCGACGCCAGGATACGGCTTTTGTCCCCCCGTCCGCCACCTTCAACCCCCGGGAGCGAACCATGCGCAAACGTTTTGGCCTTCTTCTGGCCGCCCTGGCCGCCTTTGTTTTGTGCTTCGGCGGCTTGGCCCAGGCCGAGGAAAAAGTCTACGTCAACGGCATCGATTTCGGCTTTCCGCCCTTCGGCTTCGTCGACAAGGCCGGCAAACCCACCGGCTTCGACGTCGAATCCCTGGACTGGATCGCCAAAAAGATGGGCTTTAAGGTCAAACACCAGCCCATGGACTGGGACGGCATCATCCCGGCCCTTCTGGCCAAAAAAATCGACATCATCGCTTCCGGCATGAGCGCCACCGCCGAGCGCGCCCAGAAAGTCGATTTCTCCATCCCCTACTACGAAGTCACCCAGGTCCTGGTCGTCGGCGACAAGGAAGCCACGCCCTTTGCCGACATCCTCAAGTCCGGCAAAAAGATCGGCGTCCAGCGCGGCACCGTCACCGCCAAGCTCCTCGAAGGCTTCGTGGGCAAGCCCGGCTACAAGTTCGAGCTCGTGCCCTACGACTCCACCGACCTGTCCATGGAAGACGTCAAAATCGGCCGCATCGCCGGCTCCGGCATGGACAGCACCATCGCCGCCGAAGTCATGAAGGCCCCCGGCTTCAAGATCGCCGGCACCTTCGACGCCGCGCCCGAAAAGTACGGCTACGCCATGCGCAAGGAAGACAAGGAATTCCAGGCCAAGGTCAACGAGGGCCTCAAGCTCCTCATGGCCGACCCCTACTGGAAGGAACTCAAGGCCAAGTACGGCCTCTAGCAAGCCCGCTTTCCCGCAACGTTCCCGGGCCGCGCGCCATGCGCGCGGCCCGGGGCGCTCCCCCGGACGTATTTCATGGAAGGATTTTATAGCGCCGCGCAGGCCAGCTGGGAGGCCATGCCCTACATTCTCGGCGGGCTGTGGTGGACGGCGGGACTCATCATCGGGGCCATGCTCGTGGGCTTCATCCTCGGCGTGCCCCTGGCCGTGCTCCACGTCTATGGCCGCACGCTGACCCGCAAGGCCGTGGCCGGCTACGTTTGGCTGTTTCGCGGCGTGCCCATCCTCGTGCAACTCTACCTCTTTTATTTCGGCATCATGGCCTACTTGAGCGAACTCCCGGCCCTGTCGTTTCTGCCGCTGTCGTCGGGATTCCTCTCGGCCGTCATCGTGCTGGGGCTGACCAGCGCCGCCTACCAATCGCAAATTTTCCGCGGAGCCATGGCCAGCCTGCCCGCCGGCCAGCTCAAGGCCGCCCGGGCCCTGGGCATGAGCGACGCCGTGGCCATCCGCTCGATCATCCTGCCCCAGGCCCTGCGCCTGGCCATCCCGGCCTGGTCCAACGAATATTCGATCCTGCTCAAGGACTCCGCCCTGGCCTTTACCATCGGCGTCCTGGAAGTCATGGCCCGCACCCGCTCCGTGGCCGCCACCACCCACCAGCCGCTGCCCCTGTCCATCCTGGCCGGAGCGCTCTTTTTCTTCCTCACCTGGGCCGGCATCAAAATCCTCAAACGCCTCGAAGCCAAGGTGCGCATCCCCGGATACGCGCACCAGGGAAGCCTGTAGCATGGACGATCCGGTCATTTTGCGCGTGGAAAACATCGTCAAGACCATCGGCGGCCAACGCATCCTCGACGATGTCTCCTTTTCCGTCAAAAAGGGGCACTTAAAGGTGCTCATCGGCCCCTCCGGCGCCGGCAAGTCCACGCTGCTCTCCTGCATCAATTTCCTGTCGCCCCCGGACTCCGGGACCATCTCCCTGGACGGCAAGGCCGTGGACGGCAAAAGCCGAAAAGAACTGCTGGCCCTGCGCCAACAGGTGGGCATGATCTTCCAGGACTTCAACCTCTTTGACCACCTCTCGGCCCTGGACAACGTCCGGGTGGCCCTTGTGAAGGTCAAAGGCCTGGACAAACGGGCCGCCACCAACCGGGCTATGGAAGAACTCGCCCGGGTCGGGCTGGCCGACAAGTCCACCCTCTATCCGGCCCAGCTCTCCGGCGGCCAGAAACAGCGCGTGTCCGTGGCCCGGGCCCTGGCCATGGACCCCAAGGTGCTGCTGCTGGACGAACCCACCTCGGCGCTCGATCCGGAACTCATCGGCGAGGTGCTCACCGTCATCCGCGACCTGGCCGACCTCGGCATGACCATGGTCATGGCCACCCACCAGATCAGCTTTTCCGCCGCCCTGGCCGACGAATTCCTGTTCATGGAACGCGGA
Organism: Solidesulfovibrio magneticus str. Maddingley MBC34; assembly: GCA_000307955.1. Classification (GTDB taxonomy): domain Bacteria; phylum Desulfobacterota; class Desulfovibrionia; order Desulfovibrionales; family Desulfovibrionaceae; genus Solidesulfovibrio; species Solidesulfovibrio magneticus_A. The sequence goes on from ALAO01000323.1 coordinate 5,591, forward strand.
CGGATCGTGGAACGCGGCGCGCCCTCCCAACTGCTCGCCCGCGACTCCGGCAGCCGCACCCAGTCGTTTTGCGCCAAGCTCAGCGAACTGGCCGGCGACGGCCACTGCGAAATCGCCCCGGCTCCCCGGGCCTAAGGACGCCCATGGACGGTTTTATCGCCTTCGCCTGGGAGCGCATCATCCCGACCCTGGACGCCGGACTATGGACCAGCATCCTGCTCATCGTGCCGGCCTCACTTTTCGGCGTGGCCATCGGCGTGTCCGTGGGCGCGCTTCGGGTCTACGGCCCGCGCCCGGTAGTCAAAACCCTCGACGCCTACGTGTCGCTGTTTCGCGGCACGCCGCTGGTCGTGCAGCTCTACTTCTGGTACTTCGCCCTGCCCTACGTGCGCATCGGCGACTTCGCCCTGGTGCTGTCGCCCATGTGGGCCGCCATCGTCGGATTTGCCCTGTGCAGCGGGGCCTACCAGTCCGAATACATCCGGGGCGGGCTGCTCTCCATCAAGCGCGGCCAGCTGCGCGCCGCCCAGGCCCTGGGCATGACGCCCTTCCAGTCCGTCACCTCTGTGGTGCTGCCCCAGGCCTTCCGCCGGGCGCTGCCGGGCTGTGGCAACGAAATCATCTACCTTATCAAATACTCGTCCCTGGCCTCCATCATCACCGTCAGCGACCTGACCGGCATGGGACGCAGCTTGGCAAAATCCAGCTTCCGCAACACCGAAGTCTTTGTCGTCGTGGGCCTGTACTACCTGGCCCTGGTCACTATCGCCTCGTTCCTCCTCAAGATCGCCGAAAAGAAACTGGAGATCCCAGGCTTCGAAAGCAAGCGGGAGTAGGAGGAAGACGAAGATGCCTCCGGCGGCCGGGGGCCTGAGGCCCTCGGACCCCCCAAATGGGGTAAAGGGGACGGGCGAAAATATTTCGGCCCGCGTGGGTGTTGCCGCAGCCGGGTTCCCCTTGAAAAATTTCTTCAGTCGGGGGGTCT
>ALAO01000324.1 GCA_000307955.1 Solidesulfovibrio magneticus str. Maddingley MBC34
CCCGCTGGTGCATCTGCTGCGCAACAGCATCGACCACGGCGTCGAATCCCCGGCCGAGCGCCAGGCCGTGGGCAAGCCGGCCGCCGGCCGCATCAGCCTGGCCGCCGCCCATGTCGGCGGCGAGGTTTGCATCACCGTCGCCGACGACGGCGGCGGCCTCGACCCGGCCGCCATCCGGGCCAAGGCCGAGCAACGGGGACTCATCAGTCCGGGCGCTGATCTGACGCTCAAGGAACTCTACCACCTCATTTTTCAGCCCGGGTTTTCCACGGCCAAGGCCGTCACCAGCGTCTCCGGCCGAGGCGTGGGCATGGACGTGGTCAAGCGGGCCATCGACGCCCTGCGCGGCAGCGTCGAGATCGACTCCGAGCGGGGCAAGGGCACGTCCATCACCGTGCGCCTGCCGCTGACCCTGGCCATCATCGACGGGCTGCAGGTCCAGGCCGGCGGCGAATACTTTGTCGTGCCCCTGGGCCTTGTGGAAGAGTGCGTGGAATTGGCCCGGGACGGAGACGGACAACGTCGGCGCATCCTCAACCTGCGCGGCGAGGTGGCCCCGGTCCTGAGCCTGCGGGAGGCTTTCGGCCTGGGCGGGCAGCCGCCGTCCATCGAACCCATCGTGGTGGCCCGGGTGGACGGCGAGCGCATCGGCATTGCCGTGGACCGGGTCGTGGGCGAACACCAGACCGTCATCAAGACCCTGGGCCGGCTCTACCGCGACGTGGACGCTTTTTCCGGAGCCACCATCCGCGGCGACGGCTCTATGGCCCTTATTATCGACGTGGCCGCCCTGGTGCGTCGGGAAGCCCTGCTTGAGGCCGAACGCGCCTGACCCTGGCCTTCCCGGAAGATATGTTTCAACGCGCCGCAAGCGGGCTGGCCCGCCAGCATCGGCGCACAGGCAACAACGCCGCGAGAGCGGGAGGACGACATGGCCGAGGCCGTCAGCAGCAACGACAACCAGTATCTCACCTTTACCCTGGAACGGGAACTGTTCGCCCTGGACATCGCCTCGGTGCGCGAAGTGCTTGAACTGGTCAACATCACCCGGGTGCCCCGCACCCCGGAGGCCATTCGCGGCGTCATCAACCTGCGCGGCCGGGCCGTGCCGGTGGTGGACCTCAAGCAGAAGTTCGGCATGGGCAGCACGGCCCGCACGGTCAACACCTGCATCATCATCGTCGAGGTAGATATCGAAGGCGAACCCACGGTGCTTGGGGCCCTGGCCGATTCCGTCCAGGAGGTCTACGAGATGGAGTCTTCCCAGATCGAGCCGCCGCCCCGCATGGGCACGCCCATCCGGGCCGACTACATCCGGGGCATGGGCAAGTCCGGCGAGCAGTTCATCATCATCCTCGACATCAACAAGGTCTTCAGCTCCATGGAGCTGGCCGGACTGGCCCAGGCCCTGGGCGAGGCCGGAGCCGAGGCCGGGGAGGCCTGATTTTCATGGTTTTGGATGTCGCGGCCAACCGCGCCTCGGGCCTTGTTTCCATGTCCGACAAGGAGTTCAAGCGCCTCAGCGACTTCATTCACACCGAAGTCGGCATCAAACTGCCCTTGTCCAAGAAGGTGATGGTGGAGGCCCGGCTGCAAAAGCGGTTGCGCCTGCTCGGCAAGAACGGCTACCGCGACTACTTCGAATTTCTCTTCAGCGCCGAGGGCCTCGACGAGGAACTCGTCCACCTCATCGACGTCATCACCACCAACACCACGGAATTTTTTCGCGAACCGCGCCATTTCGAGATCATGACCGAGCAGACCCTGCCCATGTGGCGCAGCCAGCACGGCACGGGGCGGCCGTTTCGGTTGTGGAGCGCCGGCTGCTCCACCGGCGAGGAACCCTATACACTGTGCATTGTACTGTCGGAATTCGCCAGCCGCTTCGCCGGGTTCCGCTTCAACGTCATGGCCACGGACATTTCCACCCGGGTGCTGGCCATGGCCCAAAGCGGCATCTACCCCGAGGAACGTCTGGCCAAGATGTCCCTCGAACTCAAGCGCCGGTATTTCCTGCGCAGCAAGGACAAGGCCAAGCGGCTGGTGCGCGTGGCCCCGGAACTGCGGCGCATCGTGGACTATCGGCGGCTCAACTTCATGGATTCCTTTGCTCTTCCCGAACTCTTGGATACGATTTTTTGCCGCAATGTCATGATTTATTTCGACCGGGCCACCCAGGAGCGCTTGCTGCAGAAATTCTGCACCCAACTGCTGCCTGGCGGCTTTTTGTTTATTGGCCATTCCGAGAGCCTCACTGGCATGGACTTGCCCTTGCGCCAGCACGCTCCCACGGTATATAGAAAAATATAAGGTCACCCGATAGGAACGCGAGGTTTTCGTGACTAAGACCATCAAGGTCCTGGTGGTGGACGATTCCGCCCTGGTGCGCCAGACCCTGACCGATATCCTGGCCTCGGACCCCGACATCGAGGTCATCGGCGCGGCCGGCGATCCCTATGCCGCGGTCAAGCGCATGGAGACGCAAGCCCCGGACGTCATCACCCTGGACATCGAAATGCCGCGTATGGACGGGCTCACCTTCCTGCGCAAGATTATGACCCAGCACCCGATTCCGGTGGTCATCTGCTCGACGCTCACCGAATCCGGCTCGGAAACCACGCTTCGGGCCATGGAATACGGGGCCGTGGACATCATTCTCAAGCCCAAGCTCGGCACTCGGCAGTTCCTGGAGGAGTCGCGCATCCGGGTCATTGACGCGGTCAAGGCCGCTGCCCGGGCCAAGATCAAGAAGATGGCCCCGGCTGGCCCCATGAAGGTCACGCCCAAGCTGTCCGCCGACGCCGTGCTGCCCGGCCCCACCGGCAAGGCCATGTTTCAGACCACCGAGCGGGTGGTGGCCGTGGGCGCGTCCACCGGCGGCACCGAGGCCCTGCGCGAATTTCTCGAAGCTATGCCCCAGGACTGCCCGGGCATCGTCATTGTCCAGCACATGCCCGAACAGTTCACCGCCGCCTTTGCCAAGCGCCTGGACGGCATCTGCCGCATCACCGTCAAGGAAGCCGTCGATGGCGACACCATCCTGCGCGGCCAGGCGCTCATCGCCCCGGGCAACCGCCATATGCTGCTCAAGCGCAGCGGCGCGCGCTACTACGTCGAGGTCAAGGACGGCCCGCTGGTGCGCCGCCACCGGCCCAGCGTGGACGTGCTTTTCCGTTCCGCCGCCCGCTACGCCGGAAAAAACGCCGTGGGCGTCATCATGACCGGCATGGGCGACGACGGCGCGGCCGGGATGCTCGAGATGCACGAAACCGGGGCCTACACCATCGCCCAGGACGAAGCCTCCTGCGTGGTCTTCGGCATGCCCCAGGAAGCCATCAAGCTCGGCGGCGCGGACAAGATCATGCCCCTTGGCGCGATAGCCTTCGAAGTGGTGCGCTACTGCTCCCATTAGAAGCCGCGCTCCGCCAGCCCTTTGCCGACGCTCGGCCCGGATTGGCCGTTTGGGCCGCATCCCGCGTCGTATCGGAAGTTTCGCTCTTCGGAGCGCCGCAAGGAAGGTCGCTGTATGTCCATGGGCGACGAGATCGAAACCAAGTTCGCCGTCAAATCCTTTGCCCCCGTGCGCGCCGCCCTGGCCGAGGCCGGGGGGACGCTCCTGTCGCGCCGCTTCGAGGAGAACGTGGTCCTGGACGACGCGGCCGGCTCCCTGCGCGCCCGCGACGTGTTGCTGCGCCTTCGCCGCGACGCCGCCTGCAAGGTCACCGTCAAGACGCCCGTCGAGGCCCCGGGCCGGCCTGGGCTCAAGGTGCGCCGGGAGATCGAGACCGAGGTGGCCGATCCGGCCGCTTTGGAAGCCGCTTTCGCCGTCCTGGGCTACCTGCCGTTTCTGCGCTACGAGAAAGTCCGCGAGACTTGGCAGGCCGGGGCCTGCCTTGTGTGCCTCGACGAGCTGCCCTTTGGCCTCTACCTGGAGATCGAAGGCCCGGCCGAGGCCATCGCGCCCCTGGCCGGACGGCTGGGGCTGTCCATGGAACAGGCGCTCACCGAAACCTACCACGAACTCCACCAGCAATACCGCCGCCGCCGCAACCTGCCGCCGGAAACGAGCTTTGTCTTCGCCCCCGACGCCCGTCGCCGCCTGCTGGCCGAACTCGCCGCCGCTCCCTAAAAGCCCCAACGATTTCAGTTTGATGCAAACGCGGTTGTCAGTGGCCGCGTTTTCCCCTAGATTCTATTATGGACAAAGGGCCGGCAATCGCCCGGCTCCATGCCCCTCGACAGCCGCCGTTGGCGACTTATCTATCGCCGAGGTGGGAAATTCGGGGAAGTGTTCCCGACGGTCCAACCACTTGGAAGAGGTATCGGCAAGCTCATGAGCCATCCCATGGAAGACGAAAAATCAGGCGTTGGCCTCAGCGTCGAGGACGAGGTCCGCGAACCCAGACAGTTCAAGGTCATGCTGCACAACGACGATTACACCACCATGGAGTTCGTGGTGCTGGTGCTCGTCAGCGTGTTTCGCAAAAACGAGAACGAAGCCACGCAGATCATGCTCAATGTCCACAACAATGGCGTAGGGGTGTGCGGCATCTATACGGCCGAGGTGGCCGAGCTCAAGGTCTCCCTGGTCCACCGTCTGGCCAAGGAGAACGGCTACCCCCTGCGTTGCAGCATGGAAGAGGTCTGAATGCTCAGCAAAAAGCTCGAACAGGTGTTGACCAGCGCCGTCAAAGAGGTCAAGCGTCGCCACCATGAATACCTCACCCTGGAGCATTTGCTCTATGCCATGCTCCTGGAAGAGACCGGCCGGGATATCCTGGTCCACTGCGGCGCCAACGTCGTCCGTCTCAAGCATCAGCTTGAACGCTTTTTCACCGATCATATGGAAACCCTGCCCCAGGAGACCAACGCCGAAGTGGTGCAGACCCTTGGCGTCCAGCGTGTCCTGCAGCGAGCCATCATGCAGATGCAGTCCTCGGGCAAGACGCAGGTCGAAGTCGGCGACGTCCTGGCCGCCACTTTTGACGAGGAAGACTCCTATGCCGTGTACTACTTGAAGTCCCACGGCATCTCGCGGCTTGACGTGCTGGAGTACATTTCCCACGGCGGCGGCAAGGAGCCGGCCCCCGAAGGCGCGGGCGAGGAGCGCGACGGCAAGGCCGGCGGCTCGGCCCTGGAGCAGTACACCGTGGACCTCGTGGCCAAGGCCCGCAAGGGCGAGATCGATCCGCTCATCGGCCGCGATAACGAGCTGACCCGCACCATCCACGTGCTGCTGCGCCGGCGCAAGAACAACCCCATCTTCGTGGGCGATCCCGGCGTGGGCAAGACCGCCCTGGCCGAGGGCCTGGCCCTTCGCATCGTGGGGGGCGACGTGCCCGAAGGCTTCCAGGACACGCTGATTTACGCCCTGGACATGGGCGCGCTCCTGGCCGGCACCAAGTATCGGGGCGATTTCGAACAGCGCCTCAAGAGCGTTCTGGCCGAGCTGGAGCAAAAGCCCGGGGCCATCCTGTTCGTGGACGAGATCCACACCATCGTCGGCGCGGGAGCCACCAGCGGCGGCACCCTGGACGCGTCCAACATCTTAAAGCCCGTCCTGGGGTCCGGGAAACTGCGCTGCATCGGCTCCACCACCTACGAGGAATACAAGAACCATTTCGAAAAGGACCGGGCCCTTTCCCGCCGGTTCCAGAAGATCGACGTGGGCGAACCCACCGTGGAAGAAGCCGTCGAAATCTTGAAGGGCCTTCGCACTTACTACGAAGCCCATCACGGCGTGCGCTACACCCCGGCGGCCATCCGTTCGGCCGTGGAACTGTCCTCGCGCCACATCAATGACCGCTTCCTGCCGGACAAGGCCATTGACGTCATCGACGAGGCCGGGGCCGTGCGCAAGCTGGCCGGCACCACCGCCAAGGGCGCCATCGGCGTGGCCGAGGTGGAACGTGTCGTGGCCGCCATGGCCAAGATTCCGGCCGCCCGGGTCACGTCGTCGGACAAGGTGCGCCTGGAAAATCTCGAAGGCGAACTCAAAAACCTCGTCTTCGGCCAAAACGACGCCGTGGACGCCATCGCCAAGGCCATCCTGCGCTCGCGCGCCGGCCTGGCCAACGCCGGCAAGCCCACCGGCTCGTTCCTGCTGGCCGGCCCCACCGGCGTCGGCAAGACCGAGCTGGCCAAGCAGCTGGCCGCCGTGCTCGGCGTCCATTTCCTGCGCTTCGACATGAGCGAATACATGGAAAAGCACGCCGTGGCCCGGCTCATCGGCGCGCCTCCGGGCTACGTCGGCTTCGATCAGGGCGGGATGCTCACCGACGCCATCCGCAAGCACCCCTACGCCGTGCTGCTCCTCGACGAAATCGAGAAAGCGCACCCCGACATGTTCAATATCCTGCTCCAGGTCATGGACTACGCCACGCTCACCGACAACAACGGCCGCAAGGCGGACTTCGGCCACGTGATCCTGCTCATGACCACCAACGCCGGAGCGCGCGAGATGTCGACCAAGAACATCGGCTTCGGCGGTTCCAAGGCCACTGACGCGGCGGATAAGGGCATAAAGGCCATCGAACGGCTGTTCAGCCCGGAATTCCGCAACCGCCTCGACGGCATCATTGGATTTAAGTCCCTGACCCCCGAGGTCATGGACCGCATCGTGAGCAAGTACATTCGCGAACTCAACACCCAGATGGCCGAAAAGCGCGTGTTCGTGCGCCTGACCCCCCTGGCCGTGGCCAAGCTTGCCGAAAAGGGCTTCGACGCCGACTACGGCGCGCGCCCCCTGGCCCGGGTCATCCAGGTCGAGATCAAGGATACGCTGGCCCAGGAAATGCTCTTCGGCAAACTGCAAAAGGGCGGTGAAGCCACTATCGACGCCGCCCCCGAAGGCGCGCCGGAATTGTTCAGCTTCACCTTCACCAGCCGCGCCCCGAAAAAGCCCATCGCCGAAGCGGCGGATGCGGAATAGGGGAGAGGTGAGGAAGAGAAGTGAAGAGCTGAAGAGGGAAGAGAGAAGATGCCTCCGGCGGCCGGGGGCCTGAG
>ALAO01000325.1 GCA_000307955.1 Solidesulfovibrio magneticus str. Maddingley MBC34
ACACGGCGGCCATGGTCAGGTAGATGCAGGTGCCGTCGAGATTGAACGAGTAGCCCATGGGCAGGCACAGACCGACCACGGACTTGTCGGCGCCGGCGTTTTCAAGCTTGGCCATCATGCGGGGCAGGGCCGCCTCGGAGGAGGAGGTGCCGAGCACGAGGAGAATTTCTTCCTTGATGTAGCACAGGTAGCGCCACAGCGAGAAGCCGGCCATTTTGCAGACCACGGCCAGGACCACGAAGATGAAGATGATGCAGGTCGTGTAGACGCCGAGCATGAGGTAGAGGAGCTTTAAAAGCGCTTCATGTCCCTGGGAGGCGACCACGTAGGCCATGGCCCCGAACGCGCCAAGCGGTGCGAAGTACATGATGTAGTGAACGACCTTGAACAGGCCCCTCCCGAATTCGTCGATGATCTTGACGATGTTGCGGGCCTTGTCGCCGAGGTTGGCCAGGCCGATGCCAAAAAGGATGGAGAAGAAGAGCACCTGCAGGATCTCGCCCTTGGCGAAGGCGTCAACCACCGAGGTGGGCACGATGTTCATGAGGAAGTCCACGGTGGACATCTTTTTCGCCTTGCCGGCGTAGTCCTCGACCTTGGCGATTTCCTTCTGGTTGGCCTGCATCTTGGCGGCATAGTCGTCCATGCCGGTTCCGGGCTTGTAGAGGTTGACCACGACCAGGCCGATGGCCAGGGCAAACAGCGTCATGGTCCAGAAGTAGAGCATGCACTTGATGCCGACGCGGCCGACCTTGCCCATGTCGCCCATCTTGGCGATGC
>ALAO01000326.1 GCA_000307955.1 Solidesulfovibrio magneticus str. Maddingley MBC34
AGGCATCTTCTTCTTTCTCATTACTAAAATGACTGCCCGATGCTGCAATAGAACTGGGCGATGTCGTCGATGTCCTGGCGGCGGGCCAGCGGCGTGGCCACGTCCAGGCGGATGGGGCCGACCGGGGTATAGACCCGAAGGCCCAGGCCCGCGCCGAGCATGATGGGCTGATCGTAGGGGGGCAGGGCCTTGCCGAAGGCCGTGCCGCCGTCGAGGAAGGGCACGATGCCGACGAGTTCGGTGACGCGCCAGCGCAGTTCGGTCGAGAAGGTGAAAAGCGACGCGCCGCCCACGGGCGTCTTGCCGCGCATGGGGCCCACGCTCTGGTAGGAATAGCCCCGGATGGAGCCGCTGCCGCCGGCGTACCAGCGCAGGTCCGGGGTGACGTTTTCGCTGGCCGTGCCGATGTTGGCTCCGCCAACGGCCCGGGTGGCCAGGACGAGGCCGGGCTTGTCCAGGATCTTGAGATAGTGGGCCAGGGTGAATTCCGGGCGCAGGAAGTTATCCTTGCCGCTCAAGGTCCCCCAGTAGGGGGCCAGGGAGGTGGTGGCGAGCAGGCCTTTTTGCGGGTCCAGCACGTCGTCGCGGCCGTCGTAGCCGAGCTCCACGGGCAGGAAGACGAAGCCGTAGCGGGCTTCGCTTTCCCAGGGGCGGGACTGGTCTTCCTCGATGCGCGAGGCCCGGTAGCCCAGGCCCACGCCGCCCGACACAGCGTCGGTGAACTGGCGTCGAAGCGAGGCCGTGGCCGTGGCGTTTTGGCCCTTGTAGGCCTTCTTGTCTTCGTTGGCGACCCGGGCCTTGGCCTTGAACAGGTCCTTGGGCGTGAGCGCATCGGGCTTTTCAAAGGCGACTTCGCCGAACTGCTCGATGCCCGAGGCGCTGCCGGCCACGGCGAGTTTTTCGCCGCCGCCGAAAAGATTGCGGTTTTCCCAGCCGATGTTGGCTCCGGGGCCTTCGTCGGTTTTGTAGTCCACGCCGCCCTTGATGGTGCGGTGTTTGCGTTCGGTCAGGGACACCTTGATGGGGGCCTGCTTGGTCGCCGGGTCCACGGCCCCGGTCTCCACCTGCACGGCGGCGAACAGCCCGGTGGCGTTTAAGGCGTGCCGGTAGGTCTCCACGTTCTTGGCGTCGTAGGGCTGGCCCTGCCGCCAGGGGATCATGCCGGCCAGGTAGTTTTCCTTGACCGTGGTCAGCCCGGCGAAGCTGGTCGGGCCAAACGTCGCCTTGGGGCCGGGGGAGACGGTCCAGACCACGGACACGGCGTGGTCGGCGAAGTTGGCCGTCACCTGCCGGTTGTCCACCTTGACGTCGGGATGGGCGTCATCGCGAAGGAGTTCGGTGATCTTGGCCTCGGCGTCGAGGATGGCCTTGGCGGCAAAGGGCGAGGGCACGGCCAGCCCCAGGCGTTCGGCCGTGGGCAGGGCCGAGGCGTCGCCGCCGTCGGGGGTTTTGAGGACCACCGCGCGCAGGTCGAACTGCGGCCCGGGATCGATGGCGTAGGTGAGGACAGCAGGGCTGGCGGCGCTGTCCAGGGAGATGGAGACGGTTGCGGCGAAGCGGCCGCGTGACTGGAACACCTTGGCGAAGGCGGCCTTGTCCTCCTCGGCCCGCCGTTCCAGGAGCAGGGCCGAGTCCGGCGGCGCGTCGCGCAGGGCTTCGGCCTTGGAGACCTGATGCAGCAGATCGAGGAGTTCGGGATCGAGATGGCCATCGTAGCGCACGACATAGGCCAGTCCGGGCGGGACCTTGGCCTGCTCCACGCGGGTGCCCGCCCCGGCCGGGACAGTCAGGCCGGCAACGAGGATCAGGGCCAGGACAAGCCCGGTCAAGACTTTTGGAAAACGCTTCGCGCGCATCATGGAAAACACCGTCGCTGCCACGGTGCGATCCGTAACACGCCGCCCGGGGTCAAGCAACCGGGGAGGCCGCCTGCCGCCCGGCTTCCAGGCGTTTTTGGATCTCCACCAGAACAAAGCCCGCGACGGCGGCGGCCAGGATGCGCAGCCAACTGACCGCGCCGATGGGGGCCGCGCCGAAAAGGCGTTGCATAAAGGGCACGTAGGTAAAAACAGCCTGGAGGATCACGGCCAGGGCCACGCCGGCCAGCACCCAGCGGTTGCCGGGAAGCGGCATGGACAGGGCCGGTCGGGTGAGCGACCGGCAGTTGATGAGATAGAGCGCCTCCATGGCCACGAACACGTTGACGGCCACGGTGCGGGCAGCTTCCCGGCTGGCCCCAACGGCCAGTTCCCATTCGTAGAGCCCGAAGGCGGCCACGAGCAGGGCCGCGCCGACGAGCACGACGCGGCGGATGAGCAGCCCGTCGAGAATGGGGCGGCGCGGATCGCGCGGGGCGCGCTCCATGACGCCCGGCTCCCGGGGCTCGAAGGCCAGCATGAGGCCGAGGCTGCCGGCCGTGGTCATGTTGATCCACAGGATCTGCACCGGCGAGATGGGCAGGTCCACGCCCAGCAGCACGGCGGCCAGAATGACCAACCCCTCGCCCACGTTGGTGGGCAGGGTCCAGACGATGAATTTCGACAGATTGTCAAAGACGCCGCGCCCTTCTTCCACGGCGGCCTCGATGGTGGCGAAGTTGTCGTCGGCCAGCACCATGTCGGCGGCTTCCTTGGCCGCTTCCGTGCCGCCCAGGCCCATGGCCACGCCGATGTCGGCCTGTTTGAGGGCCGGGGCGTCGTTGACGCCGTCGCCGGTCATGGCGCAAACATGGCCAAGGCTTTGGAGCGCCTTGACCAGCCGCAGCTTCTGTTCGGGGGAAACCCGGGCAAAGACGTGGGTCCCCTCGGCCAGGGCCGGCAGGTCGGCGTCGCTGGTCGCCTCGATGTCGCGGCCGGTCATGGCTCGGATGGGGGCGTCGCCGGAAAGGCCGAGCTGGCCGCCAATGGCGGCGGCGGTGGCGGCATGGTCGCCGGTGATCATCTTGACCATGATCCCGGCCTTGCGGCAGGCGGCCACGGCGGCGGCCGCCTCGGGGCGCGGCGGATCGATCATGCCGACAAGCCCCAGGAAGGTCAGCCCTTCGTCGCGGCAGCCGGGTTCGATGACGACCGTGCCGGGGGGCAACGTACGCCGGGCCAGGGCCAGCACCCGCAGCCCGCGACTGCCCATGGCCTCGATGTCGCGGCGCACGGCCTCGGGGTCGAGGACGCCGCCGGCAGCGTCGCGGCAACGCGGCAGGGCGGTCTCGGCCGAACCTTTGAAGAAGAGCGTCGGCGGCGCGCCCTTGCCCGCGTGGTGGAGCGTCGTCATGAACATGCGTTCGGACTCGAAAGGCTCGTCGTAAAGGCGCGGCCGGGCCACGGCCAGGGCGTCCAGGGACAGCCCGGCCCGGCGGGCGGCCAGGAGCAGGGCGGCCTCGGTGGGGTCGCCGGTGAAGGTTTCGCCGTCCTTGGCCAGGGTGGCGTCGTTGCACAGGGCGGCGGCGGCCAGGGCCTGCGCCAGGGCGTCGCGGGCGTGGTCGGGGCCGGCAAACGCCTGCTCGTGAAGGGTCCAGCGGCTTGCCGGCAGGACGATTTCCACCACGGTCATGCGGTTTTGGGTCAGGGTGCCGGTCTTGTCGGTGCAGATGACCGTGGTGGAACCCAGGGTTTCCACGGCCGGCAACCGGCGCACCACGGCGCGCCGGGCGGCCATGCGCGAGACGCCGATGGCCAGGATGACGGTGACGGCGGCGGGCAGGCCCTCGGGGATGGCCCCCACGGCCAGGGCCACCGAGGCCATGAACATGTCGGTGGGGCTTTGGCCCCGGGCCACGCCCACGGCAAAAGTCAGGCCGGCCAGGGCCAGGATGCCGTAGAGGACGATGTGGGAAAACTTGGCGATGGCGCGAGTCAGCGGCGTGGCCAGTTCGTCGGCGGCGGCGGTGAGGGCGGCGATGCGGCCGATGGCGGCGGCGTCGCCGGTGGCCGTGACCACCCCCGTGCCCTGGCCGTAGGTGACGACCGAGGCGGCAAAGGCCAGGTTGGCCCGGTCGGCTAAAAGCGTGTCCTCGGGCAGGACGGCGGCGGACTTGTCCACGGGCACGGATTCGCCGGTGAGCGCCGATTCGTCGAGGCGCAGGCTTTGGACCGTGAGCAGGCGCAAATCGGCCGGCACCTTGTCGCCCGAGCGCAGGCGCACCACGTCGCCGGGCACGAGGTTTTCGGCGGCCATGACCTGCCAGCCGCCGTCGCGAAGGACGGCGGCCTCGGTGACCATGGACCGGGCCAGGGCGGACAGGGCGGCCACGGCCTTGGCTTCCTGGAAATAGCCAATGACGGCGTTGACGAGCACCACGCCGCAGATGACCGAGGCGTCCACGGGTTCGCCGAGCAGGGCCGTGACGGCTCCGGCGGCCAGCAGGATGTAGATCAGCGGTTGGTGGAACTGGAGGGCGAAGCGCGTAAGCGCGCTGATTTCGCCCTTGGCGGTGAGCGCGTTCTTGCCGAAGCGGGCCAGACGGCTTGCGGCTTCGTCGGCGGCAAGCCCCGTGTCCTTAGACGCCAGGGCGTCCAGGGCCTCGGCGGCATCCAGGGCATGCCAGGGGCGGGTCGGCGGGGATTCGGGCATGATACGTCCTTGGGGAGCGCTGTCCCGAAAAGAGGGACAATGCTCTCTTTCTGCCAGGATTCGCGGGGAGCTTCAAGCCCGGGCGGGAAACAGCCTGTCATTGGCGTCTTGACCCTGCCCGAACCCATGGCCTACTATGCAAGCCGATATCCTGTTGTCGCACATTGGTAAAAGGCTGGTGATCGTGGACACGCCCAAGCGTATTTTGGCCATAGACGACGAACGCATCAATCTCCGGGTCATCGGGGGGTTACTGCGCAACCTCGGCCATGAGCCGATTCTGACCGAGTCTTTTGCCGAGGCCCAGCCCCTGCTCGATCCGAGCATCGATCTGGTGCTGCTCGACGTCATGATGCCCGAGACCGACGGCTTCACCGTGGCCCGGCGCATCCGCGAGATGCCCGGGGTTTCCGACGTGCCCATCATCATGGTCACGGCCCTGACCAGCAAGCAGGACCGGCTCAAAGCCGTGGAAGCCGGGGCCAACGACTTCATCTCCAAGCCCATCGACCTCACCGAACTGCGGGTGCGCATGGGGTCGCTGCTGAAGATGAAGGAGTCCCAGGACGAGGTGAAGCGCTACCAGGCCGAGCTGGAAGAAATGGTGGCCGTGCGCACCTCGGCGCTCAAGATGGCGCTGGACAACGTCCAGGAGTCCCAGCGCACCATCCTGGCCGCCCACCTCGAAACCATCCACCGCCTGGCCTCGGCGGCGGAATTCAAGGACGAGGAGACCGCCGACCACATCCAGCGCATGAGCCGCTACTGCGCCTTGCTGGCCGCCCGGCTCGGGCTGCCCGACGCCGAGGTCGACCTCGTGCTCCAGGCCAGCCCCATGCACGACATCGGCAAGATCGGCATCCCGGACAGCATCCTTCTCAAACCCGCCAAGCTCACCCCCGACGAGTGGGAGATCATGAAGCGCCACACCATCTATGGCGCGCGCATCCTGGGCGAATCGAATTTCGAGCTGTTGCGGGTGGGCGAGATCATCGCCATGTCCCACCACGAAAAATGGGACGGTTCGGGCTATCCCAAGGGGCTTGTCGGCGAGGACATCCCGCTATACGGCCGCATCTGCGCCGTGGCCGACGTGTTCGACGCCCTGACCAGCCGCCGGCCCTACAAGGAAGCCTTTTCCAACGAGAAGTCCCTGGACATCATGCGGGCTGGCCGGGGCAGCCACTTCGATCCGCGCATCTTGGACGTTTTTTTCAATGACTTCGATAGGGTGGAAGCGATTCAGCGCGAGTTTGTCGATTCCTAGCCCAAGGTCACGCCCTCCGTATCCATGAGCGCGCAAGCCAACAAGCCTTTGGTCCTCATCGTCGACGACATGCCGGCCAACATCCGCTTGCTGGCCGACTGCCTGCGTGAGGATTACGCCATCCGCGTGGCCACGGGCGGGGCCGAAGCCCTGGCCCTGGCCGGGCGCGCCCGGCCCGACATCATCCTGCTCGACGTGGTCATGCCCGACCTCGACGGCTACGAGGTCTGTCGCCGGCTCAAGGCCGACCCGAAAACCGCGGAAATCCCCGTTATTTTCGTCACCGCCAACCAGGCCCCGGAAGACGAGGCCCATGGCCTGTCGCTGGGGGCCGTGGACTACGTCGTCAAGCCGGTCAGCCCGGCCGTGGCGCGGGCCCGGGTGAAAAACCACCTGGAGCTGCGCGCCGCCCGGGAGGCCCTGGCCCGGCAAAACGAGGCCCTCAAGGAGGCGGCCCGGCTGCGGGAAGACGTGGACGGCATCATGCGCCACGACCTCAAGGCTCCGCTAACCGGCATCATCGGCCTGCCCCAGATCATTCTCGACGAGGGCGGCCTGAGTGAATCCCAGGCCATGTTTTTGCGGCTGATCGAGGAAAACGGCTACAAGATGCTCTCCATGATCAACCTGTCGCTGGATCTCTTCAAGATCGAGCGCGGGGCCTACCGTCTTTCGCCCGAGCCGGTGGAGCTTCTCGCCATGGCGCGGCGGCTTTTCGTGGAGTTCGCGGCCTTGGCCGGACCGCGCAAGCTGACGTGTTTGCTGACGGTCGCCGGCCGGGCGGCCCGGCCCGAGGACACGGCCTATCTGTGTGGGGAGCGGCTGTTGCTCTACTCCATGCTGGCCAACTGCGTGAAAAACGCCCTGGAGGCCTCGCCGCCCGGCGGGCGGGTGACGGTGGACGTCGCGCCCGGCGAGCCGACCGTGCTGCGGGTGGTCAACCGTGGCGTGGTTCCGGCTTGTTTGCGGGAGCGCTTTTTCACGAAATACGCCACCGAGGGCAAGTCCGGCGGCACCGGGCTTGGGGCCTATTCGACCCGGCTCATCGCCGAGACCCACGGCGGCAGCGCCCGCATGGAGACGTCCGACGAGGCCGACTGCACGGTGGTGACCCTGACTTTGCCGCGCGGCAATCTGACGGTGGTGGGGGATACTCCGGCCGGCGCGCCGGTGATGGTCTGTCCGGCCTTGTAGTGCGGTCGCGTTTTTGGCCTCAACGGCCGAACGGCCTCACGACCGCCTCCGAATTTATCCACCAACCACCGGGCAACGGCAATCCCCCACCCACAGCCGACCGCCTCGCCAATCCACGCCCAAGCCCCCCCTTAAACCCTTTCCCCATACGGGGGGGGCCGGGGGCC
>ALAO01000327.1 GCA_000307955.1 Solidesulfovibrio magneticus str. Maddingley MBC34
AAAGGTTTATAGGGGGGTCGGCGAGGACTGGCTCCTTGTCGCCGGAAAGCCCAAAAGACCGGTGATGGCGCTTGACGGGAAACATCGTTGCTCCCCCGGCCAGGGCCACGGGCACGATGAGCCCGCCATGGCGGCAATCCCAATAGAGCGCATCAAAAGACGGATAGTGCGCGAGAAACGTCAGATAGTCTGCGACGGCGGACAAACAGGCGGGCGTGTCGGGCATGGGGCCTCGGAGGATAACCGGCTCTCCTTGATGCCATACGGCTCTGGGCAATGTCCATCATAGCCGGGACGACGACAAGACGGCGGTCGCGTCTGTTGTTGTCTGCCGCTGCATCGCGCATGCAGCTGATAGTTTGCCGCCATACACCATTGTCATAATAACTATACACTTTTGAAATGGCATATTTACGACACCCCTCTTGCCCTGGTCAATAAATTCCATACTATCAAAAGAGTCTGAGAAATCTGTCGGCCACGGATGCATGCCGCTTCGGCCGTCACAGAATCAGCACAAGACCGAAACGCCGCAAACGTTCCTTGCTGTTTGGCGTAAGCCTGCCGCATCGACGCACAAGCGCCAAGGACAAACGCCATGGAGACAATTACGATGAAAACGCTGCTGTCCGCTGCTGCCTTGCTGTCCGTGCTTTGCGCCGCCACGATGGCCTTCGCTGGTTCCGACGACGCCAAATGGGTGGCGAAGTGCATATCGGACAACAAGGACGCCAAGGTCTCCATCGAAGTCATCACCAAATACTGCACTTGCATGAACAACAAGATGGACGACAATGAAACGCTGTCCATCACCGCCTGGGAAAAGACCCATCCGACCGAACAGGCGGCCTGCGACAAGGAATCTGGCTGGACGAAGTAGGCCCCCTCGCACGCGGGAGCCAGATGCCCCCGCCGAAAACTCTCCAACGGCCCCTGGATGCGCCTTGCCCGCGCCCAGGGGCCGTTGCCGACCGCCCCCCCGGGCGACGAGGCCGGCTTCCACGCGCCGCAAATCCTTGTCGCCTTGTCTCCTCGTCTCCTCGTCGGACGCGCCGCCAAGCCGCAGCCTAGTCGATCGGCTCCCGACGCCGGCGCGGCTCCTGACAACAGCCCGCGCCAAGACCCGCCCCAAAACAAACGACCGGAACCTGGGGGGGGGTTCCGGTCGACGTCGTGGGGTTGGAGGATTTTGGAGGTTGTGTGGGATGCGATCCATGGCGTGCCGGACGATGCGCCGACCGGCTTGCTTTTTCGTATTGGGCTGGGTCGCCCGCGCCAGACGCCACTGGACAGGCGACCGCCCGGCTCCGGGTTGCCCCGTCGCGTTGGAATCGTTTCTAGATTAATTGAAATAAAGAATCAATATCAAACTAACCGTTTTTGAGGAAGTCGCCGAGGCAACACAAACCTCGCTCGAAGCGACTGCCGCCATACGCTCCGCGCAGGGCGCAAAAGCCGGAAAACGGAACGGCCGTGCGGTATCCGCAAGGCAACAGCCCACCTTTTGAGAGCTCAAACCGGAAGGACAGCCCTTGTCGCGGAAGACTCGAAACGCCAATCCCGCGCACGTCGCTACCGGCCGCGATGGCGCAGGCAGGCCGCAGCCAAGACCAGATTGGCCAGCAGGCTCAGCCCCAGAGCCACGTCACGCCAGCTTGGGCCGACGCCGGCCCGGGAAGCTGCCTGGGCGGATACGGCGGCAGGGCCGGACGGACCAAGCGCCTTGGGTTGGCCGGACCGGCCGGCTTGCCCGGCCTGCCCAACTGGCGCGCCTTGCCCTGGGTGGCCGGCAACATCTCCAGCCCCGCCGGCCGCCGGGTTGGAAACGCCGGTCGCCGGAGTCGGCCCGCCAGCCGCGCCCGTCGCCGACGCCGGGGCGACAGCCACCTCCCGCTCGGCCCGGTGGCCCTGGCCGTCATGGGCGGCCACGCGCCACACGCCGCTGCCCGACGGCAGGAAGGCGAAGCCTCCCCTGCCGTCGGTGCGGGCGTTTTGGTGGACGGTCCCGTCCGGGGCCGTCACCTGGACCTGGGCAAAGGCCATGGGGTCCCCGTCGGCGTAGAGGAAGACCATGGCCCGGGCCGCGCCCGGGTCCAGTTCGCGCGAGCCGACGCCGTGGGCCGTCGCCGCGACCGGGTGCCAAACAGCCGCGACAAGGCACAGCGCCGCCAGCGCGAGAGGCAGGCGGAACATCGTTACTTCACGAAAAAAGTCAGGGTGGAACGCAGCACTTCCTGGTCCGCCGAACCGTCGGCCGGCACGGCCTTGGCTTCCGTGCGCACCAGCCACAGGCCGGCATGAGTCAGGCGCACCTTGGCCACGCCGCTATCGTCGGTTTCGGTGTAATAGGCGTAGGTGTTGGGATTTTTCGTAAACCCGTCATAGGTGGCCAGCACCGTGGCCGGCATGGGCTGGCCGTCCAAGAGCACCTTGACCGGCAAATCCTCGCCCACCTTGGCTTTGGCCGGATCGGTCAGGGGCACAAGCTCCAGACGCGCCCCAACCAGGGCGTCAAAACCGGCGGTCGCTCCGCCGACGGCCACCAGCCCCTTGGCGAACTTCTCGTAGCGGTTGCTCTTGGTCGCGCCGGGCAGTTCCTTTTTGGTTCCCTTCTTCAGGCCCTCCGGGGTCAGGCTCCAGACCTGGGGCAGGCGGTGAACGTAGACGATGCCGGTGCCGGGCTTGGCAAACACTGCCTGGCCATCGTAGGTCAGGCCTTTCTCGTTGGCTTTAAGGGCCACCTCGGCCAGCTTGCCGCCTTCGAACACGAAGGCCTTGACGTCGGGCGCGGCTTCCAGCTCCTCGCTTTCAATGAACACATGGGCCGAATGGACGCCAAAGGGCGCGCCCTTGCCCGGCGCGGCCGCCTCGGCTCCGGGTTTGACCACGGTCTCATGGGCCAGGGCCGGGCCGGCCGCAAGCAGTGTCCCGGCGAGGGTGAGAATCAGGCGTTTGAGCAGGCGGGGCATAAGACTCCTCTCTTACAAATTAAATTTACAAAATTCATACGCGATGTTTCGTCTTAAATATTTTTTCGTAACACGTGTCAATAACGTTCTTCCTCCCAGAGCTCCTCAAGCTATCCTTGGCCCCGCCCCGAAAGCCGGGTAGGATGGCCCAAAGGAGGCGCTTATGCCGCACACTTCGCCCATTCAGCCCATCTTCGCCCCAGACGCCATCGAAGCCGCCTCCCTGGCCATCATCGACAGCGAGGTCCCCGCGCCGCGCCCCTACGACGGCCCGCGCTGGGACGTCGTGCGCCGGCTCATCCACACCACCGCCGACTTCGAACTGCTCGACCTGGTCCGCTTTTCCGACGGCGCGATCCGGGCCGGCATCGGGGCCATAGAAGCCGGAGCCACCATCGTCACGGACACCGAAATGGCCCGTTGCGCCATACCGCCCCGGCGGCTGGCCCCCTTTGGCTGCACGGTGCGCTGCTTCATGAACGACCCGAAAGTGGCGGCGGCGGCCAAGGCGGCGAGTTCGACCCGAGCCGCCCTGGCCGTGGACTTTGCCCTGGACCTGCCCGGGCCGCTCATTTTCGCCATCGGCAACGCCCCGACCGCCCTGCTGCGGCTGCTCTCACGCCTCGACGGCGGCGCGCCCGCCCCGGCCCTGGTGGTCGGGATGCCGGTCGGGTTCGTCAACGCCGCCCAGTCCAAGGCCCTGCTCATGACCCGGGCCGACGTGCCCTGGATCGCCATCGCCGGCCGCAAGGGCGGCTCGGCCCTGGCCGGAGCGACCGTAAACGCCCTGGCTATCCTGGCCGGAGCCGAGACGGCGTAGCGCCGCTGTGCTGCAGATCGGATTCGCTTGAGGCAGGACACGGGCCTAGGGCGCGACGGGAAACCGCAAGGCCGTCAAGCTGCCGGGGTTGCGACCCGGCCATGGGCCTTGCGGCCCCCCGGCCGTGACGCCCAGCCGCCATGAAAAAGGGCCGGACCAACAGTGTTGGTCCGACCCGAATCCGAAACAGGGCGGCCGCCCGCCCCGTTGTGTCCGTTTCGCCTTACGCCGCGTCCGCGAAAACGCCTCGGCTTTTTCGCCGCAAGCGGCCTGCAACCATGGCTTTACCCCAAAAACACCGTCGTGTTTTCGGGAGACGCTGCTCTAGACGTTGAACAGGAAGTGCACCACGTCGGCGTCGGCCATGACGTATTCCTTGCCTTCCTGGCGCAGGACGCCGGCGGACCGGCATTTGGCCTCGGTCTGGTGCTTGAGGTAGTCCTCGAAACCGATGACTTCGGCCCGGATGAAGCCGCGTTCGATGTCGGAATGGATCTGCCCGGCGGCGGCCGGAGCCTTGGTGCCGGCGGCGATGGTCCAGGCCCGGACTTCCTTGGGGCCGGCCGTGAAGAAGCTGAGCAGGCCCAAGGTCCGGTAGGCCAGGCGCACCACGCTGTCCAGGCCCGACTCGTCGAGATTGTAGGAAGCCAAAAACTCCAGGCGCTCCTCGTCGGTCAGCCCGGCCAGGTCCTCTTCCATGCGGGCGCACACCACCACCGTCTCGGCCCCGCGCGACTCGGCAATGGCCCGCACCTTGGCCACAAGCGCATTGTCGGGCTGGCCCAGGTCCCCTTCGGCCACGTTGGCGCAGTAGATGACGCGCTTGGCCGAAAGCGGGCGAATCTCGTCGAAAAGGGCGATCATGCCCGGCGTGTCGACCCCTTCCACGGCACTGGCCGGCTGGCCGTTCATGAGGTGGTCGAGCAGCCGCTTGCCGGCCTCGACCTTGTCGAGCAGATCGCGGTCCTTGCTGCCCTTGGTCTGCTTCACCATGCGGTCGAGGCGGTTTTCCAGCACCTGGGCGTCGGCCAGGATGAGTTCGGCGTCGATGACCGCAATGTCCCGGGCCGGGTCCACCGAGCCGGAAACATGGACCACGTCGTCGTCCTCGAAGGCCCGGGCCACGTGGATGATGACCTCGGTTTCGCGGATGTGGGCCAAAAACTTGTTGCCCAGGCCCTCGCCCTTGCTGGCTCCGGCGACCAGGCCGGCGATGTCGGTGAAGCGCACCGTGGCCGGCAGCACCTGCTGGGGCCGCACCAGCTCGGCCAGAGCGGTCAGGCGCGGGTCCGGCACCGGCACGATGGCCACGTTGGGTTCGATGGTGCAGAACGGATAGTTGGCGGCCTGGGCGTTCTGGGCCTTGGTCAGGGCGTTAAAAAGCGTGGATTTGCCGACGTTTGGCAGACCCACGATGCCGACGGAGAGGGCCATGGGGCGATGATCCTTTTGCGGCGGGGCCTCCGCCGGACGGGGCCGGGAAACGGCCGTTGGCAGGAAAAAAGCCGGGCAGCGGCAGGCCGCCCGGCCGGGCTACTTGATGTCGCGGGTGCGCAGCACGGTTTTTTGCATGAACTGGATGAGTTCGTAGTCCGAGGCCATGCGGCTTAGGGCCTTGGACACGGTCATGCTGAGCAGCTTGTCGAACTCCGGCTCCACGCCATCGGCCGGCAGCTTCCAGACCGTGTCGGCCTCATAGCGCCGGGTCAGCGTCTGGCCGTTGTTGTCGGCCGTGACCTTGACCGCGCATACGGCCTTGGCGGCCAGATGCACGCCGTCGCGGCTGGGCTTGTAGGCCAGCTCGACGAGCTCCACCGTGACCGTGCGCACCACGGATTCCCGGGCCGGCGACGGGGTGAAGCCCTTGTCGCGAAGGCCCTTCTCCACAGCGCTGTGAATGGCCGGCGAGGGATCGCAGGCCGTTTGCAGCTTGCCGGCGAACGACGACTGGGGATTGCACAGCCCCACTTCGTCGTTTGGCCGGGCGTCCTTGACGGACACGGACACGTCCACGCCGCGCCCGAGGGCCTCGGGCTCGACCACCACCGACGGCGTCACCGTCGCTTTCTGGCCGCCGCAACCCCCAAGGGCCAAAACCAAGACCAGGGCCGCAAAAAGGGCCGACGCCCGAAGGCGTCGGCGCGAAGACGAATCGTTTTTCATGGTCGCACCTGCGCCGCCCCAAGGGCGGACAGGCCGTCTCTACAAGACCTTGCCCAAGGCCGCAAGGGCGGCGGCGTAGTCGGGCTCGTTGGTGACTTCCTTGACCAGTTCCATATAGGCCACCTTGCGGTCCGGGCCAAGGACCAGCACGGCCCGGGCGAGCAGGCGCAGTTCCTTGATGAGCAGGCCGTAAGCCTGGCCGAAGGAGGCGTCGCGGTGGTCGGAGAGCGTGACGATGTTGGTGACCCCGGCCGCCTCGGCCCAGCGCTTCTGGGCAAAGGGCAGGTCCATGCTGATGACCAGCGCCTTGGCCTTGCCGGTCAGGCTCTCCATCTCTTTATTGAATTTGCGGGCTTCCAGGTCGCACACGGCCGTATCCAGGGACGGCACGGCAATAAGGATAAGGCCCTTTTCGGGGAAATCGGCCAACTTGGCCGGGGCCAGTTCGTTGGTGAGCACGGAAAATTCCGGGGCCGCGTCGCCAACGCCGACCGGGTTGCCGACCAGGGTCAGACCGCCGCCAAGAAACGTGATAAGTCCGGTACGCTCGCTCATGGGCGTGTTCCTCCTGAGGGTAAATACGCCGCCTGAAAAAAAAGGCGACCTTATGACCTTATGCCCCCGGCGGGGTTTGGCGTCAAGACGAGGCCGGGCCGCCGACCCAAGCTTTGTCCGCCGCCCGTATTGACAAGACCGCCCGGCCGGGCATTGTGCCGGAAACAAAGGAGTCGCCCATGACCTTCCGCCGCCTTTGCCCGACGCTGCCGGCCCTGGCCGCGTTCGCCCTCGCCTGCCTGCTGGCCGCCGCCCCGGCCCTGGCCCAGAAAACCCCGGCCCAGGCCGGTCTGGTGGACATCACGACCGTGGCCCCGGACATCGCCCTCGACATCCGCTATGCCACGCCCAACAATTTCACGGGCGTGGCCGTCTACCCCGCCCCGCGCTGCTTCCTGCGCGCCGACGTGGCCAAACGCCTGGCCAGCGTCCAGGCCGAACTCAAGAAGGAAGGCCTGGGCCTGAAGGTCTACGACTGCTACCGGCCCTTTGCCATCCAGAAAAAATTCTGGGCCCTGGTCCCCAACGAGGACTGGGTGGCCAAGCCCGTGGAAAAAGACGGCAAGCCGGCCAGCGGCTCCAAGCACAACCGGGGCGCGGCCGTGGACCTGACCCTCGTTGACGCCGCCGGCAAGGAACTGCCCATGCCGTCCGGGTTCGACGATTTCTCGGAAAAAGCCCGCCGCGACTACACCGGCGGCGATCCGGCTGCCCGGGCCAATTCCAAGCGCCTGGAAGCGGCCATGCAAAAGGCCGGCTTCGATCCGCTGCCCTCGGAATGGTGGCACTTCGACGGCCCGGGCTGGCAAGGCTTCGAACTGCTGGACGTGCCTATTAATTAAAGGAGGGGGATGCC
>ALAO01000328.1 GCA_000307955.1 Solidesulfovibrio magneticus str. Maddingley MBC34
GTGGGTCCAGGGCAAAGCCCTGGCCGCCGGAGGCCTCCCTAATCGCCCAGCCGTAATTCCTTGTAATAATTGATCAGGCCGTTGGTGGAACTGTCGTGGGACGCCGTCGGCGCGTCGTCCTCCAACTCCTTGAGGATGGTCCCGGCCAGCACCTTGCCGAGTTCGACGCCCATCTGGTCGTAGGAATTGATGTCCCAGATCGTGCCCTGGACAAAGATCTTGTGCTCGTAGAGCGCGATCAGCGTGCCCAGGGTCTTGGGATCAAGGACGCGGTACAAAAACGAATTGGTCGGCCGGTTGCCGGCAAAAGACTTGGCCTTGGACAAAAGCTCCAGCTGCGCTTCGGCCAAGCCTTTGCCGGCCAGCTCGGCCCGGGCTTCCTCCACGGTCTTGCCCTTCATGAGGGCCTCGGTCTGGGCGAAGAAGTTGGACAAGAGCATGTCCTGATGCCGGCTCAGGGGCGTGCGGGTGATGGCGGCGGCCAGGAAATCGCAGGGGATGAGCTTTCGGCCCTGGTGGATCAGCTGGTAAAAGGCGTGCTGGCCGTTGGTGCCGGGCTCGCCCCAGATGATGGGGCCGGTGGTGTAGTCCACGAAACGGCCGTCGTTGGACACGGACTTGCCGTTGCTCTCCATGTCGCCTTGCTGGAAATAGGCGGCGAACCGGGTCAGGTGCTGGTCATAGGGCAAGATGGCCTGTGTCTGCGCCTCGAAGTAATTGTTGTACCAGATGCCAAGCAGTCCCATGATCACCGGAATGTTGCGCTCCAGCGGTGCGGACCGGAAATGCTCGTCGGCAATAAACGCGCCTTCGAGCATGGCCTCGAAGTTGTCGAAGCCCACGGCCAGAGCGATGGACAGGCCAATGGCCGACCACAGGGAATAGCGCCCGCCGACCCAATCCCAGAAGGCGAACATGTTGGCCGTGTCGATGCCGAAGGCGGCCACGGCCTCGGCGTTGGTGGAAAGCGCCACGAAATGCTTGGCCACGGCCGCTTCGTCGCCGGCCTGGGCGAGAAACCAGTCCCGGGCGTCATGGGCGTTGGCCATGGTCTCCAGGGTGGTGAAGGTCTTGGAAGCGATGATAAAAAGGGTCGTTTCCGGGGAGACGCGCTTAAGCGTTTCCACCATGTGGGCGCCGTCCACGTTGGAGACGAAATGCGGGGTGATGCCCGGCACGGCATAATGGGCCAGGGCCAGGCTCGCCATCTGCGGCCCCAGGTCCGAGCCGCCGATGCCGATGTTGACCACGTCGGTGATGGCCTTGCCGCTATACCCCTTCCACTGGCCGGAATGGACGCGGCCGCAGAAAATGCGCATCTGGTTGAGCACCTTGTTGACGTCCGGCATGACGTCGTGGCCGTCCACCAGGATGGGCCGGTTGGCCCGGTTGCGCAGGGCCACGTGGAGCACGGCCCGGTTCTCGGTGCGGTTGATTTTTTCGCCGGCAAACATGGCGTCGCGCCGGGCTTCGACCCCGGCCTGCCGGGCCAGATCGAAGAGCAGGCCCAGGGTCTGGTCCGTGACCCGGTTCTTGGAATAATCGAACAGGATGTCGCCTAGGCGCAGGGAATATTTGTCGAACCGGCCGGGGTCGGCGGCGAACAGGTCGCGCATCTGCAGGTCCTTGGCCGATGCAAAGTGTTCGGCCAGGGCCGCGTGGGCGGGCAGTTCCGTGAAAAGCGGCATGTCGCGCTCTCCTTGGGTGGTGGTTGCGGTCAGTTTCGGGCCGGTCGGGCCGTGGCCGCGGCCGGATGGAGCAGCCTGTTGACCCGTCCGAAAAACCTCTTGTGGGACGGGCCGTCCAAGCCCAGGTGTTGATATACGACGAGCTTTGCCCAGTCTTCAATAAAAAGCCACACGATGCAGTAGGCCCAAATGAGCCCCACGTATTCCCAGGGGACGGCGGCCACGAACCAGCCCAGGCCCACGCAGGCCGTGGCCAGGGCCTTGGTGGCCAGGGCCGACCAGACCATGGCCGGGGCGGGATGGGGCGCAGCCCAGAAGGGCTTGCGCGTGCGGGCCACGAACAGGGTCAAGTGGCCGGCCACGGCCAGCTTGAGGAAGATAAACGACTGGATCTGGGGCAGATCAAGCTTCAAGTAGGTCTTGGCCAGGATCAGCAGGCCAAAGGTCTCGATGACGCCGATGAAGCCAAGGACGGTGGAGAGGGTCAGCACCCGGCGCATGTCCCAGCGCACCGGGTTGGGGTCGAGGTAGGTGTTGTCGTAGGCGATGGTCATGATGGGCACGTCGTTTAACAGCGCCAGAAGGATGATCATCACCGCCGTGATGGGATAGAAGTTGTAGACAAGAATCGCCAGCACCACGAACAGCATGATGCGGATGGTCTCGGTGATGCGGTAGATGGCGTAGGAATTCATGCGCTCGAAGATGCGCCGGGCGTATTCCACGGCCTCGACGATGACCGACAGGCCCGGGGCGGTGAGCACCAGATCGGCGGCGGCCCGGGCCGCGTCGGTGGCCCCGGACACGGCGATGCCGACGTCGGCCTGCTTGAGGGCCGGGGCGTCGTTGACGCCGTCGCCGGTCATGCCGACCAAGTGTCCCCGATTCTGCAAGGCTTTGACAATGCCGTACTTGTGTTCGGGAAAGACCTGGGCAAAGCCGTCGGCCTGCTCGATGCGGGTTTCGACGTCGGCCCCCAGGCGCGACACGTCGGCGTCGGCGGCAAAAAAACCGCCGGCCGGCACGATGCCGTCGCCAAGGCCCAGTTCGCGGGAGATCTCCCGGGCAATGGCCGTGTTGTCGCCGGTGACCATCTTGACGGCAATGCCGTGCTCGCCGGCCTTGGCGATGGTGCTGGCGGAATCTTCCCGGGGCGGATCGGACAGCGGCAGGATGCCGCAGAACATCCAGCCCCCCTGCCCGTCCTTGCGGGCCACGCCCAGGGTGCGCGATCCTTTGGCGGCCAGCGATTCCACGGCGGCGTCGGCCCTGGCCGCATCCTCGGCCGTAAGGGAACACAGGGCCATGACCACCTGGGGCGCGCCCTTGGTCACGAGGAACCCCGGCCCCGAGGCCTCGGTTACAGCCGCCTCGGTGCGCTTGCCCACGGGATCGAAGGGCGTAAACGAGGTCTGTTTGTAGCCGGCCAGGGCCTGGGGATCGGACAGGCTGTCCAGGATGGCCAGGTCGATGGCGTCGCGGTCCTCGGCCTTGGAGGCCAGCGCCCCGAGCAGGATGAGCTCCGGCCCGTCCTTGGCGGCAAAGACGATGGGCTCGCCCAGGGTGAGCTTGTTTTGGGTCAAGGTTCCGGTCTTGTCCGAACACAAAATGTCCATGCCGGCCATCTCCTCGATGGCCTCCAGGCGCGAGACGATGGCCCTTAGCCGCGACAGCGCCAGCGCCCCCACGGCCATGGTGACGGACAGCACCGCCGGCATGGCCACCGGGATGGCGGCCACGGTGAGAATCAGCGCGAACTGGGCCAACTCCAGGAGCTTTTCGCCCCGGTCCAGGCCCACCAGGATGAGCACGGCCACCATGGCCAGGGTCAGGTAGATGAGATAATTGCCGATGGTCATCACGGCTTTCTGGAAATGGGAGGCCGCGCCGGCCGACGACACGAGCCCGGCGGTCTTGCCGAAAAACGTGGCCGCGCCCGTGGCCGTGACCACGGCGACCATCTCGCCCTGCTTGGCCACGGCCCCGGAATAGACCACGTCGCCGACCTTCTTGGCCACGGGCAGGGATTCGCCGGTGAGCGCCGCCTGATCGACGCTGAGGTAATCACCTTCAAGGCACACGGCGTCGGCCGGGATGACGTCGCCCAGGCGCAGGCGCACCACGTCGCCGACGACCAGGCTCGCCGCGTCCACCTCGCCCCAGACGCCGTCGCGAAGCGCCCGGGCCTTGAGCGCCAATTGGTTCTTGAGGGCGGCCAGGGCATTTTGGGCCTTGTGCTCCTCGAAAAAGCCGATGGCCGCGTTGAAAACCAGCAGCACCAAAATGATGGTCAGATCGGCCCAATGGCGCACCACGGCCGAAAGCACGGCCGCCGCCTCGATCATCCAGGGAATGGGGCCCCAGAAGTAGCCGAGCAGCTTGAGCAGCGGATTGACGCTTTTTTCCGGCAAGGCGTTTGGGCCGTTTGCAGCCAGCCGCTTGGCCGCATCGACGGCGGTCAGGCCGGCCGGGGTCGCCGAGGCGTCCTTGAGCATTTCGGCCAGCGTTTTTTTTGCGCCGCCCTCGGTCGGATCAGCCATGGGGCCTCCTTCCTTGGCCTCCTGCCGGGCGTGCGCCCGCCGAGGCCAAGCTGGCAGGAGCCTAGCACCACGGCGGACGAAACGCACGGAAAGATGACGGCCGCGGCGGCCCTGACGCCAAAACGTCAGGCCGGGGGCAACGGCGCGCCAAGTCCGGCCACGGCCTCGGCGTAGGCGGCCCGCAGGGCTTCCATGTAGACCGCGTCCACCGGACCCTTCCAGGTGGTCACCTCGGTGAAGCGCTTGGGGATGCGCGTGGCCCGGGGATCGTAGCCGGTGGCGATCTTGAGCCGCCAACGGGCGCGCCGGGCGTTTTCGGCGGCGGCGTCGAACGAACCGGCCAGTTCTTCATGGCCCAGGCAGCCCAGCACCGAGGCGATGACTTCGGGTTTGTAGACCTCCCGAGCAAAGAGACAGGCCACGAGGCAGGTGAGCAGCACCCGCTCGCGCTCGTCCGTGACCAGGAAATCCACCACCTTGGCCACGTCCTGCTCCTTGTGCTTCTGGTCGTAGGAGTAGGCCCCGGTGTCGAGGTGGGAATGGCGGAAGGCGACGGTCTGGGAGGCGAAATAGGTCTCGCCCGTGGCGTAACCGGCCATTTCCTGGCCCAGCACGCAGGCGTAGTCGGCCCCGCCGTAATGGGCGGCGGCGGCCATGGCGCCCTGGCCAAGCAGCGCATAGAAGTCGTTGGCCTTGTGGCCGATGAGCCACATGGCGCGTTTGAGGGCGGCCGCGTCGCCGAAGGTGAGCTTCACCTCGGTGTCCTTTTCGGAAATGACGCCCTTTTGGG
This sequence comes from Solidesulfovibrio magneticus str. Maddingley MBC34, assembly GCA_000307955.1. Lineage (GTDB taxonomy): Bacteria > Desulfobacterota > Desulfovibrionia > Desulfovibrionales > Desulfovibrionaceae > Solidesulfovibrio > Solidesulfovibrio magneticus_A. Next base: position 5,019 of record ALAO01000328.1, read on the forward strand.
TGGCCTCCACGGCCCAGGCCAGGGCCACGCCGGCCGAGATGATGTCCAGGCCCTGACGGTCGGCCATGTCGTTTATCGCCAGCACCTCCACCGGATCGGTGACGCCGAGCATGGGGCCGGCCGCGAAGTTGGGCTCGTGGTCGTAGGCCACCTGATGGATGGCGAACCGGTGGGAGGTGGAGAACATCTCGCGCACCATGCCGACGTGGATGCAGCCCACCGGGCAGCCGGCGCAGGCGGCGTTGTGCATGAGGAGCTTTTCGGCAAAGGCCTCGCCCGAGACCTTGTCCGCCTCGGCGTCGCTGGTGGCGGCCAGGTTGCGCCAGGGCAGGGACTTGAGCTCGTTTAGGGGCAGCACGTTAGCCGGGGTGCCGAGGTTGTGGTATTTCTCCATCATCCCCGACGACGTGACCTTTTCGTGGATGTCCTTGAAAAGCTTGGCATAGCCCTTGTCGGCCGGAAGCGGCAAGTCGCCGTCGCCTTGGATGACGATGCCTTTGAGGTTTTTCGCGCCCATGACCGCCCCGGCCCCGAGGCGGCCGAAGTGGCGGTAGGTGTCGACGTTGATGCAGGCGTAGCCCGAGCCGTTCTCCCCGGCCGGGCCGATGCGCAGGATGCTGCGGTGGCCCGAAGCCCCCTCGGCGATCTTTCGCAGGAGCTTGCCCGTGGTGAACACGTCGGCCCCGGCCAGATAATGGACGTCGAGCAGTTCGATGCGCCGTGAGCCGACCACCAAGGTGGACAGCCTCGGCGCCTTGCCGATGACCACCAGAGCGTCGTAGCCGGCGAAGCGCAAGGCCAGGGCCGAACGGCCGCCGGCGTGGGATTCGGCGTAGTTTTCATTGTACGGTGACTTGAAGCCGCACACGGTCTTGCTCATGAGCGGGAAATAGCCCGTGGCCGGACCGATGGCGAAAATGAGCGGCTGGCGGGGATCAAAGGCCGGGGCTGTGGGCAGGCCGTATTTTTCGTAGAGGAGCGCCGCCAGCCCCGAGCCGCCGAGATAGTCCCGCCGGCCGGGCAGGATGGCCAGTTCGCCGCGACCGCGTTCGAGGTCATAGACCAGGACGCGAAAAAGGTCGTTCGCTTCATTCGACATGGCAGCTCTCCAGGCAGGGAGCGGCGGGCGTGTCGGCCTCGACCAGCTCCAGGCAGTCGTGGGGGCAATAGGCGGTGCACTGGCCGCAGTGCAGGCACACGGCGGGATTGCCGGCCGCGTCCAGGTTGATGGCCTCCACCGGACAAGCGCTAGCGCATTGGCCGCACTGGATGCACAGGGATTTCTTGAGCGTCACCCCGCCGCCGGACTTGCGCTGGCTCATGGCTCCGGTTGGGCAGGCGGCCGCGCACGGGGCCGGATCGCAGGCCAGGCACAGGATGGCCTGGAAGCCGCTGGACACGCCGCCGGTGGAACGGATGCGAATGCCGGCGGTTTGCCAGGACACGGCCTTGTAAACGAGGCGGGCGCAGGCCAGGGAGCAGGAATGACAGCCGATGCAGCGCTCCATGCGCAGGGCGCGATGGATCTTCATGGTCGGATCTCCAGAGGCGAAATCGCCAAAAAAGGCATAATGGTTTCGGGTATCTTGCTATTGGCATAGTGGCATCAGGACTGCCCGAGGTCAACCGCCGGCTGGCGACATTTGGCCGACGCCGCGAAAACGGCAAAGGATTTCTTGACCGGGCCGGCGAATCCGCTTAATAACCTTTCTCCCAACGGGGGCGTAGCTCATCTGGGAGAGCGATGCGTTCGCAACGCATAGGTAGTGGGTTCAAGTCCCATCGCCTCCACCATTGGAATGTCAGGGCCTTGCGGCATATTGCCGCAAGGCCTTTTTCTTTTGAGCCAGGAAGGGGAAGGCCCGCGCCCCGCTACACCATGCCGCCGTTGGCCCGGATGACCGCACCGTTGATCCAGCCGCCGCCCTCTCCCACCAGAAACGACACCACCCCGGCCACATCCTCGGGCGTGCCGAGCCGGCCCAGAGGCGTGGCCGCCGCGATGCGCTCCACCATCTCCGGCGTCTTGCCCGTCAGGAAAAGCTCCGTGCCGACAGGCCCCGGGGCCACGGCCGTGACGCTAATGCCGCGCGGCCCCATTTCCTTGGCGAAAATGGCGGTCATGGTTTCCACCGCCGCCTTGGTCGCGGCGTAGACGGCGTAGCCGGCCGGCCGCAACCCGACCACGCTGGAGGAAAAGTTGACGATGCGCCCCTTGTCGCGCAGCCGGGTCGCGGCCAAGCGCAGCATGTTGAACGTGCCGCCAAGGTTGATGGACACCAGACGCTCGTAAAGCTCGTCGCTGGTGTCGGCCAGGGACACCAATCCCGGCTGCATCACTCCGGCGTTGTTGATGACGACGTCCACGCCGCCGAAAACAGCCTGCGCCGCCTCGAACAGCGCGGCCGCGTCGGCCGGGTCGGACACGTCGGCCCCGATGGCGACCCCGTGGCCGCCGGCGGCCACGATGTCGCGCACAACCGCTTCCGCCCGGGCTTGCCCCGTCACGTAATTAATAACGACCGCAAACCCGTCCGCCGCCAGACGCCGGGCCACTGCCGCGCCGATGCCCCGGGACGCCCCGGTGACGATGGCCACGCGTTTGTCCATCATGAGTCCTCCCCTGCCCCGTCAGCGTTCGTCTGGCCGGGACCGGCCGAACGACGACGGACGCTGTTCGACCCTAGCCCTTCCACAAGCCTGGGACAAGCCGTCCAATACGCCCCTGACGTTGCCCAACATTTCGAAATCGGGCAAAGAGTGGGAAACGTCCAACCGCCACGGAGGCGTCCTTGGCCCCATCCGCCCGCGAACTGCTCGCCCGTCTGGCCCCGGATTTTCCGGCCCGCCACGTCGGGGAACTCTACGACGACACCACCGAGTTCATGCGCATCGGCTACGGCGACGTCATGGTCCTTGGCGACCGCCACTATCTCGTCCTTCGCGACGAGGCCGAACGCCGCTTCGGCATGGAAGACCCGAAATACTGGGTCAAACGCTGCCGTTGTTTGGAAACCGGCGGCCGCAACATCGTCAAGCTCGTCTTCCACGAAACCTTTCCCATGACCATCGGCTCCATGGTGGTCACCTGCACGAGAAGCCCGCGCAAGGAGACCCGCATCCTCGACCTCGTGCGCGGCGATCCCCGGTTCATGCAGGGCGAAACCATCTACGACACGGCCGGCAATCCCGTGCGCATCCTCGACCTCGTCGCCGGCAAGCGCCTGGACGAAAAAATCGAGGCCCTGGAAATGCCGCACCGCGCCTATTTTCATGATCTCTTCCCCACCGTCCTCGAACGCTTCATCGAGGCCTGCCAGGCCATCAAATGGCTCCATGACCGCAATGAAAAACACGGCGACGTGCGCCGCGACCACCTCTACGTGCTCCACGACAGCGGGCAGTACTGCTGGATCGATTTTGACTACACCTTCGACTTCCAGGAAAGCCCGTTTGGCCTCGACCTCTTTGGCCTGGGCAACATCATCCAGTTCCTGGTCGGCATGGGACAGCACACCACCCAGTCCATTTCTCCGGCCTTGCGGGCGCAAATCACCAGCGACGATTGCTCCATCATGTTCCCCAACCGCATCGTCAACCTGCAAAAGCTCTTTCCCTACATCCCGCTGGAAATGACCAACGTCTTGCGACGTTTTTCCCTGGCCGCCGAGGTCTACTACGACACGGCCGGCGAACTTATCGACGACCTCTGCCGCGCTCGCCAAGCCCTTGGACGAAGCAGCGTCTGACACGGAGCAGCCATGAACACCGACAAAATCCTTATTGCCTACGACGGATCGGACAATGCCCAGCGCTCCGTCGCCTACGTGGCGGCCATGGTCGGCTCCCATGGCGGGCGACAAGTCGATGTGGTCGCCATCGAACGGCCGGCCGACCGGGACCTTTTCGCCGACGACGCGGCCTGGAAAGCCGAATGCCAGCGCCGCAACGCCGCCATGCGCGACGCCCTGGAACAGGCCAGGGCCATGCTCGCCGCGGCCGGCATCCCCGACGACAAGGTGGGCACGCGGTTCGTGGAAAGCTGCCGCTCGCCACTGCGGGAAGCCACCGAATGCAGCATCGGCACAAGCATTGCCCTGGAAGTGCTGCGGCTGGCCGAAGAAGGCGGCTACGGCACCGTGGTCGTGGGCCGGCGCGGCGTGTCCAAGCAGGAGGAATTCCTCTTCGGCAGCGTCTCCACCAAAATCATTCACGCCGCCAAAGGGTTGGCGGTCTGGGTGGTGGCTTAGGGGAGAGACGGGAAGAGGGAGGATGCCTCCGGCGGCTGGGGGCCTGAGGCC
>ALAO01000329.1 GCA_000307955.1 Solidesulfovibrio magneticus str. Maddingley MBC34
CGGGGTCATCTCCGGGGAGGGCACGCTGACCAAGTCCGGCTCCGGCACACTGGTCCTGTCCGGCACCAACACCTATTCCGGGGCCACCGCCATTACCGGCGGTTCACTGAGCATATCCTCGGCGGGCAACCTGCAAGGCACAAGCAGCGTCACGCTTGACGGCGGGACGCTCCAGGCTACGAGCACGCTGACGCTTGGCAAAGCGATCGCCCTGGGTTCCGGCGGCGGCGTCCTTGACATCGTCACGAGCGGCGACGTCCTGACCCTTTCCGGCGCAATCTCCGGGTCCGGCTCCCTGACCAAGACCGGCTCCGGAACCCTGACCCTGTCCGGGACCAACGACTACAGCGGCGGCACGACCATCAGCGCCGGCACGCTGAGCATATCCTCGGCGGGCAACCTGCAAGGCACAAGCGGCGTCACCCTCGCCGGCGGGACACTCCAGGCCACGAGCACACTGACCCTGAACAAATCGATCGCCCTGGGTTCCGGCGGCGGCGCCTTTGAAGTCGCCAACAGCAGCGATACCCTGACCATTTCCGGCGTCATCACCGATGCCGTGTCAGGAACCGCCGGTTCCTTGACCAAAACCGGTTCCGGCACGCTCTACCTCACCGGCGTCAACACCTACACCGGCGGGACCAACATTCACGGCGGCACGGTCAACATCGTGGCGGACGCCAACCTGGGCGACGCCTCCGGCGGCCTGACCCTCGACGGCGGCATCCTGCAGATCGGGGCCGACGTCGCCTCCAGCCGCGCCGTGACCCTGGGCTCCGGCGGCGGCTCCTTTGACACCAACGGCCACGACCTGACCCTCAACGGCACGGTCTCGGGTTCCGGCGGCCTGACCAAGACCGGTTCCGGAACCCTGACCCTGTCCGGCGACGCCGCCTATACCGGCCCGACCGCCATCCAGGCCGGCACCCTGAGCCTTGGCGGCTCGTGCAGCTCCTCCTCCATGGCCGTCGCCTCGGGCGCGACCCTGAACTTCGCTCCGACCAAAGACGTGACCTACGCCGGCAGTATCACCGGCAGCGGCCACGTCACCAAAACCGGCGACGACCCCCTGACCCTGTCCGGCGACAACAGCGGCTTCACCGGCGACTTAACTCTCGCCGCCGGCACGCTGTCCGTATCCAACGACAACAACCTCGGCGCGTCCACGGCCAGCCTGGCCTTTAACGGCGGGACCCTGGCGACCACGGCCGACATGACCATCGCCCAGCCCTTTGCCGTCAACGCCGGGGGCGGCGTCCTGGAGAATTCCGGCAACGCCCTCACCCTGGCCAACAGCCTGTCCGGTTCCGGCAATCTCACCTTGACCGGGTCAGGAACGACCAACCTGGGCGCGTCGTTCGACGGCTCCGCCTACAGCGGCACGCTGTCCGTCAACGGCGGCACGCTGCACCTCGTTGATGGCGAAACCCTTGGCGGCACGCTCACCATAACGAGCGGCGGCACCCTTAACGGCGTCGGCACGGTGGGCAACCTCAACGTCAGCGGCGTCATCGCGCCGGGCAATTCCCCCGGCGTCATCACCGTCACCGGCGACTTCGTGCAAAGCGCAACCGGCGTCTACGCCTGCCAGCTCACGCCCACCGCCAACGATCTGATCGCCGTCACCGGCAACGCGACATTAAGCGGCACGATCTCCATTCAGCCGGAATATACCTACTACAACTCCGGGACAGTCTGGATCGTGCTCACCACGCAAACAGGCCGCGTGTCCGGAACCTATTCCACCGTGACCTATGGGGCCACGCCGGAGAACTGGATCTTCGTGCCGGTGTATTCCGCAAACGCCGTCACCATAATCCTTGAGCGCCAATCGTATTCCACATCGAGCACGAGTTCCCAGGCCTCCTCGGTGGGCGTAAGCCTCGACGCCGTGGCCTACAACGCCACGGGCGAAATGGCCTCACTCATTAAAAACCTGGACTACTCTTACGGCACAACCACCGGTTACTCGCCGGCCAACGCTTTGACCAACTATGCGCTCAATGTCCTGAGCGCCGAAGTCTACGACGTGTTTTCCCAGAATGTTTTTGCGGCCGGTCGGCTTCTGACCGCCGCACAGCACGCCGGACTGCACGAAGGCGAGGAGGGCGTGGGCCAGGGCTTCGCCAGTCCCCTGGAAATCGGCCCGGCCTCCCTGGCCTCGCAAAACAACCAGTATGGGCTCGGCCTTGGGCTTGATACGACGGGCGGCGGCGCATCGTCCCTGTCCTTGGGGCGCTTTGGCGTCTTCGTCAGGCCCATCGGCATGCGGGCCTTTCAGCAAGGCTCCTCAAGCCAGACCGGTTACGCCGCCGTTTCCGGCGGCATCACCGGCGGCGTGACCTACCGCCCCACCTCGGAACTGACCCTGGCCCTGGCTCCCGGCTTCGTCACCCAGTCCATCAACATCCACAGCGAAGGCGGCGGCCAGGGCACGATCACCGACTGGAGCCTCGGGCTTTTGGCCGCCTACCGCAGCGGCCCCTGGCACGCCGATGCGGGGCTGCGCGGCGCTTACAACGCCTTTCGGTCCTCGCGCTCCCTGCCATTGCCGAGCGGATCGTACACGGCTAAAGGGAACTGGGATGGTTGGAACGTGAACGTGTCCACTGGCGGCGGCTACGACTTCGTGGTCGGGGACTACACCTTCGGCCCGTTGGCGGCGGCGTCCTGGCAGCGGTTGCATGAAAACGCCTTCAAGGAGCGCGGCGCGGGCACCCTTGGCCAAAGCGTCCGGGCCCGCGACACCCAGGCCCTCAACACGGTGCTTGGCGCGCGCGTGGCCCGGACCTTCGAGACGCCGGCCGGGGATGTGACGCCGGAAGTGCGCCTGGGGTGGAGCGCCCAGTGGCTTGGCGAATCGCAAAACATCGTAGCCTCGTTCATTGGCTCCCCGGGGTCCGCCTATCAAGTGAAAAGCGCCAATCACGCGTATCACTCGGCGCTGGTCGACGTCGGGGTGAGCATGCGCGTGTCGTCGAAACTCACGGCCACGGCCCGGGCCGGCGTGGAACTGCTTCGGCCGGGCTACGAGTCCCAGGCCGCCAGCATAGGGCTCAAATACACGTTTTAACCCCCGCCGGCGTATGGCCGGGGGCATGCCTAACAATTGCAAGAGGTGCTGTCATGCCGCTTCGATTCCGATTCCTATTGGCGCTCGGCGCTCTACTGTTGTGCTCGGGCTGCCAGATGTTGGAAAGCAAGCCAACCACGGCGGTGATCAATACGCGGGACGTGATCACCAAGTGCAATGCCGGCATGCAGGCCGCTGAAAAGGTGCGAGCCAAGTTCGCCGCCCGTCAGGATGCGTTGAAAAAGCAGGAAGAGGCCATAGAGAAGCTCAAGATCGACCCGGCGCTCAACGACCCGAAGACCGGCAAGCAGGCGGAATTGGAAAAACTTGCCCGGCAGTATGTTGCGGATACGCAGACGTTGCGCAAGGACGTCGGTGAGGAGGAAGCCGCCACGTTCAAGCCCATCGTGGACAGGATCAACAAGGTGCTGGCCGCTTACTCCAAGGAACACGGCCTGCTCTCTGTGCAGGACAAGAATGGCTTCGCCTTCATTGATCCGAGGATCGACATCACGGAAGACATCATCAAACTTGTTGACGAGGCAAAGTAATTCCAACAGTTAAACCACCACCTCTGGCAGTGTGCCCCGAAGAGATTCGACCAATCCGGAGTTGCTGGAGGTACAAAAAGCAGGCTCTCCCCCCTAAACCCGCTGGGACTTGGAAGAGGTGAGCCTACACCGAGATGCCTGTTGGATTTTAACGGCCAAAATTTTTTTCTCGGCTGAGCCTATCTGATTCTCCTGCCAGCTTGGCGCTCAGCATATGGCTCAAGCGCGTCAAGAGCGGTTCTAATCGTGTGGATAGCTCGCTCAGGTGTTGCAAGTCCTGCATCGATTCCCGTTGCTGGTCGTTCAGGCAGGCAATCTGCAGCTGGATCTGTCGCAAGGTGTTTGCGTGTGTAGCAATGGTGCTCTGTTGGTCTGCCAATTTCATTTCTTGTGGCGTTCTGAGTGTGGCGCAGTTCCTGCGCCACAGTAGCCAGAGAGTCCGCTGCCGCCAAAGCCATTGCCGCCCTCAGAACCATCCCCCGTCGCCCCTTCCCGCAAGGGCGATGGCTCAGCCTCCCTTCCCTTCGGCGTATTCCTCGGCATAGGCCGTCAAAATCGCCCCGATCATCTGGCCGAAACGGGGCTTTAACTCCTCGCAACGCGGGGTGTTGTGCAATTCCACGCCTTTGCGCTCGCTGCGGATCAAACCCGCCTCGCGCAACACCCGAAAATGTTGCGACAGCGTGGACTTCGGCACCACGCGATCCGGGAGGTTCAAGAAATCCGAACACGTCTTCGGCGCGCTGGACCGCATGATTTCCTTGAGAATCTGTACGCGGACAGGGTCGGACAGGGCATGCAGGATGCCCTCCACGGTCACGTCCTCGATCGCTGGATGCTGCAGCGGCTTCATCGTCCCCTTCCCTTCGTCTCCCCAAACGCCATCGGGACCGGCCCACGGGCGGCGTTGACAGTCTTGACCATAGTTCATAAAAACGGAACAAGCGAACTTGCGGCGACGCCGAAGGCTCCACGACCCGGCTCAGGCAGAAGGCAAGCCCATACACCGTTGCCCTCAAGCGAACAAGACCGCTTCGCCGCCCTCAAAACACCCGGCGAACCAACCCTCGTCAAAGGAAAGAGGAGAAGCCCCCCGTGAACAGACGCCAATTCTTCATGCAGGCGGCCCTGGCCACGACCGTGCTCTGCAACATCCCGGGTCTGGCCGCCGCCGGGCCGCAAGCCCCCCCAAGGACCGGGACCAAGCGCAAGCAGGCCGGATATTACTGGTTCACCATTGGCGACATCGACGTGCTCGCCCTGTCGGACGGCACGCTGCGCAGCAACGCCAAGCTCCTCAACGACAAGCCCGGCCAGGTGGACGCCCTGCTGCGGCAAGCCTATGTCCCCGATCCGAGAATCACCTCCGTCAACGCCTATCTGATCGTTTTGGGCGACCGCCGCATCCTCGTCGATGCCGGCACTGGGGCTCTGCTCGGCCCCGCCCTCGACAAGCTGCCCGAAAGCCTGGCCGCCGCCGGATTCATGCCCGGGGAGATCACCGACATTCTGCTGACCCACATTCACGCCGACCATTCCGGCGGACTGTCCATGCAGGGCCGCAGGGTCTTTCCCAACGCCACGGTGCACGTCAGCCGCGCGGAAAAAGCCTTTTGGCTGGACCCCGCCAACATGGACAAGGCCCGGGACAACCATAAGCCCATGTTCGTCAAGGCCAGGGAATCCCTGGAACCGTATGCCGCCGCCGGCAGGCTCGCCGCTTTCGAAGCCGGCCAGACCGTCGTTGCGGGGATAACCTCCAGGCCCTCGACCGGCCACACGCCGGGACACACGTTTTACGTCCTGGACAGCCAGGGGCAACGGCTGGTGTTTTGGGGCGACACGGTCCATGTGGCCGAAGCCCAGTTCCCCTGCCCCGAACTGGCCATCGAATACGACATCGATCCCGAGGCCGCCGTCAGGGCGCGGCGGCAAGCTTTCGAGGAGGCGGTCCGGGAGGGACACCTCGTGGCCGGCGCCCATATCGCCTTCCCGGGCATCGGCCATGTGGCCAAGGCCGGCCAGGGATACCAGTGGCTTCCCGCCCCGTACGTCAACGACGCCATCTGTTGACGGCCGGCCGCGAGTGCTCCCCGGGACTGGACCATCCTTCCGCCAAGGCCGGAAAAATTGCCCGTTCCCATCGGCGGGGCAAAAAGCATGACGCCCTTTGCTCCGCCAGGCCGGGGAAAGCGTTCCTGTCCGCAACCATTCGCAAGCATTAATTATTTTGATATTATTTGACGCTTCCCCGAAAAACGAACTACTGTCCGAACGTGCCATGCGCTGTTGACTCCGCAGGCCGGGAGATCGGCTCCCTCCGGGCGCGCCAGGGCGTTCAAGACCGGTCGTCCCGGCAAGCCCAGCTGCCCTCTCCAACACGCGGCGGCACAGTTCGGCGATGTCCAAGGACTCGGGCATCGCCAGGCGTTTCCGGCGACGACCGGGGGAGGCGACCATGCAACGCTTCAGGCCTATCGCGGCGGCTTGCCTCGTCATCCTTACGGCCATCACCATCCCGGGCCTCGGCCACGCCGGAGCCGGGTTCGATGCGCCAGCCTGGCCGGACTCCCGGCTGACCCTGGCCGACCTCGCCTTGGCGGTCTTTCCCGCGGCCGACTACGACCGGCAAGCCGGAACCTTGGTCACCGGACCGGAAAAAACGCTGCGCCAGCCAGGCATCAGGCAGCGAGCCGTCCTGCCGGAAAACACGTCCATCTCCGCCGTGCGGGCCATGACCGTGCGCGGCGAGGGGAAACCCTATCTGGTGACGCTGTGGACCGCTGACGCCTCGGTCGGCCATCCCGGCGACACCTCGGTCATCCTGGCCGTCTTTCCCGAAGGGGCCAAGGAACCCACCGACGTGGTCAGCGTCCAGACCGACGTCTTTTGCGACAACGACGACGGCAAACGCCTGGACCTGGGACCCGACGAAGGCTTCTTCATCCGCAATCACCACAGCAACTCCAACCAGAGCTATCTGGAGACGGGGTTATTCCACGTCATCGACGGCCGGCTACGCCGCATCGCCTCGGTGTTCACCCTGGACGTGCGCCTGGACTGCTCCAGCACCTTTTTCGAGCGGCTGTCCTGGCGGACAACGGCCAGCCCGTCCGGCCAAAGGCCCGATGTCGCCGCCGCCGTGGCCGTCTCCCCCGACCCGGACTGCCCGGGCGGCAAAACCGCCGTCCGCCGGCAGACCTTTGCCGAGACCTACCGCTATGACCCGACCCGCAAGCAGTATCGGCCTCGCGGCCAGGGATTCGCCGGGCTGGACCGCTTCAATGAGAAGCACTTTTAAGGACCGCCCCTTCACTCCCCCTGTCGCGTCTGGGCTTCCACAAAAAGCTGGAACACCACCAGGCACAGGCTCATGGACATCGGGCCGTAGATGAGCCCCAAGGGTCCAAACAACAGCACGCCGCCGACAATGGCCACGAAAATCATCAGCAGCGGCAACTGCGCGCCATCGCGGATGAAAAACGGGCGCACCACGTTGTCCACCGTGCTCACCACCAAAAGCCACCACAGCGTCAAGAAAATCGCCTTGCCCGGCGCGCCGAGGGCCAGCAAATAAACAATGGCCGGCACATGGATGAGCGTGGTGCCCACCACCGGAATCAATGACGCCACCAAGGCCACCATACCCCAGAACACGGGATCGATGCCCACCAGCCACAGCCCAAGGGTGGTGGCCAGCCCCTGGGACAGCCCGGCGGCCGCGCCGCCGACCAGAATCGAGCGGGTAACGGTCTTGAGACGTTCGGCGAGTTCCTGCTCCTGACTGCGCCGCAACGGGGACAACAGCCGCAAACCCCGCACCACCCGCTCGGATTCGGCCAAAAAATAGAACAGAAACAGCACCAGCATCACCGTCTGGGCGGCAAAACCGGCCATCTGGCCGGCCACTCCCCGCCCCATGGTCAGCAGTTGCCGCCCAGCCGTGCCGGCCGCGCCGAGCAGGCTGCCCTTGAGGCCCTGGGAATCAATGGGAACCATGTCCAGAAGGCCTTGCAGCCAGCCGGGCAGAGTCAAGGATTGGAACCAGCCGACAAGGTTGGCGACGCCCCCTTCGTTCCACCAATGGACGCCCTCGACCAGCAGCGCGCCGGCCTTGCTGGTCGCCACCGCCGCCAAGACGGCGGCGGGCAAGACGATGAAGACCAGGGTGGCCACGGTCAACAGGGCTGCGGTCAGGTAACGGGACCCCTTAAGCGCGGCTTCCAGGCGACGTCGCAGCGGCGCAAGCAACAGCGCCAGGATGGCGGCCAAAATGACAGCATGGCGAAACGGCCATAAAAGCGCCCCCACCGTGGCCACCGCCGCCAGAAACACCAGCAGCAAAAACGGCCGGTAATACCGAGCATGCAGCGGACCATGCTCCTCGCCGTCTGCCTCGGCCGGGGCGGCCTGGCCTGGCTGCCCCGGCAGCTGCGGGATGTCTGGGGCGGCGGCCGGCGGACCCTGGGGCGTTTGCTGGAAAAGGCGTCCGTCCTGATCGGGCATGGCTGTCTTCCTTGTTGCGGTGTCCGGACGTCCCGGGACGTCGCATACGCGCTGGCCCTGGGGCCCATGCGCGGCGACCTCCCCCATGCAACCAATGATGCCCGCCGCCGCGAGCGGCGTCAAACGGCCTTGGCCGCCTCGGAAAACCCGGCCGGCGGACGTCCCAAGCCCTGGCCCGACCATGGTTTGACACATCCAGGCGACGCACCAATCTCCTCGGCCGTCCGCTGCATGAATCGCCTGGCCGCCTCGTCCCGAATTCCGCTTTCCAGACACGATGCAGTGCCCATGCGTTGACAGAACTCCCTGACTTTGAAAATATATGTGAACCGTTTCATTTCAGATAATTGTTTTCAGACCGTGTCCCTATGCAATTAAACAGTCCACCAAACAGTCGATCTTTCCGGGAGTCGCCATGCAATCGCTCAAAAAATGCTGTCTGTTGCTGTCGCTCGTTCTGCTAGCTGGTTGCGGAAAATCTCTGCAACAAGCCAGAGACCTGGCGGCTCCCAACATGTATCAGGACGCGACCTACGAAAACGCGGCCCAGCCAGGGCCGAGCGTCATTGTCGTGGGAGGCACGCTCACTTCCAGGACTTACGAATTTCTGTCCCAGATAAAGGCGGACAACTTGCGGGAGTACGGCGAACTGGAGCTTGGCAAGGCCAACTTCAAGGTCATGGAGAAAAACTCGCTGTCCAATATCTACCAGGAAATTTCCATCGCCGCCAACCTCGGCGACGGCTCCGTGGCCAAACGCTTCAGCAAGCACAAGATCACCCCGCCCCAGTGGTTTGTCGTCTTCGACATCGCCGACGTCTCGGCCCAGACGCTGAGTTTCAGCTACACCGACAAGAATTCCGCCATGTTCGCCGGCGCGCTCATGGGCAGCTTCCTGGGCAGCGCCTCGCTTGGCCAAGGCGTCATCGGCTCCATCAACAACGCCAAGGAACAGCGCGCCTGGAACGTCACCCTGCGCTACCGCATCCTCGACGGCGTGTCCGGACGACAGCTCCACGAAGGGCAGTTTACCGAACAGGCCACCATCAACCGCGAGCTGACCGGGTTTCTCGGCGTGGACGCGGCCCAGGCCGGCGGCCTGACGCTCGGGACCGTGACCCAGCGGCTGGTGCAAAAGGCCGTGGCCGACATCGACAAGCAGTACAAGCTCGCCGCCGCATCCGAGCCCGAGCCCGCGCCCAAGGCCAAGGGCGGCAAGCCGGCCAAGCCCGAACGCGCCGGCAAGCGGGCCGCCGTCGAGGACGCGCCCGCCCCGGCTGCGCCCGAGGTGGCCTGCGCCCAACAGTCCGTGGGCGGCTTCGTGTGCCAGATGCCGGTGGCCTGGTCCACGGGCGCGCCGCCCCGGGCCGTGGAAGTGGCCGTGGCCCAAAAGCCGGAACTCGGCCAGCTCCTGGAAGCCAGCAAGCGTAACGGCGGCAAGCAGGGATTCATCGACTCGGTGGTGGCCTTCGACATCCTGCGCACGGCCGGCCCCCTGGTCACCCTGACCGAACCGGAGTCGCCGCTGTCGGGCATGGGCAAGACCCTGGCCCTGACCGGCGATGGCGTCGAGGGGCGGATCTTCGTGCTGCAAGGAGCGGCGGGCAAATTCTCGGCCGACAAGCTGGCCGAGGCCATCCTCGGGCACATGCGTAACGCCGTGGTCGTGGAACCCCTTGGCGTCGAGGCCGTGGCCGCCAAGGACGGGCAGCGCAACATCGGGGTCTTCAAGTACATCAAGGTTGAGCGGCGCAAGGAACTCATCGACAAGCCCGATTACGACCGCGACAAGAAGGACGAGTACAAGATCACCTCGATCCCCCACTACCACAACATGGCCATGGCCGTGGTGCCCCGAGGGGGCGACCTGCTGCTCGTCATCGTCATCGCGCCCGAGGAGAAGTTCCTGCCCCAGCTGGAAGGCGTCAAAAAGCTCGTGGCCTCGGCGACGTAACGCCTAGCGCAATAAGAGGAAGACATGCCTCCGGCGGCCGGGGGCCTGAGGCCC
>ALAO01000330.1 GCA_000307955.1 Solidesulfovibrio magneticus str. Maddingley MBC34
GCGGCCAGGAGAGGCGCTGCCTCTGCCTTACCCTCTCCGCTGGGGGCCTGAGGCCCCCAGACCCCCCACATGGAGAAAGTGTTGATAGGGTTCCCGGCGTGAATTGCTTCTCTCATGTCGCGTTCCTGGAAAATACGATAGTATTTTTTTGAAAAGCAAATGGTTTCAGCGTGTTGGCTATAAAACACCATATGCGCTTATCGCGGACGCGACACGAGTCGGCTGGGAAGCATCGCTTGGACTTGGCGGGAAACACCGTTGCTCCGACAGCGGGGGCCGCAGGCCCCCAACAAAAAAAGCCCGGCGCTGGGCCGGGCTTTTTTTGCATCGCCGACAGACGGCGCTTACTCCAGATCGATGATGACCGGCCCGAGGTTCGTGCCCATGGGACGGGACAGGAACTCTTCGCGCTTGATCTCCTTGCCGTCGTACAACATGCTTTCGATGTGGATGATTTTCTGCATCCAGACGTTGTTCTCGATGGTCTTGGGGATCTCCGTCTCCACAATGCGGGCGGTGATCTTGTCGATGTCGATTTCCTCGACGTCGCTGAAAGAATACGTGTGGATGTATTCTTCATTGTAGCCGAAGCAATATAACAGATTGTTTTTCACGTAGGGCTGGAAAATCTTCTTGGCCGGGTAGCTCTTGACCTCGCAATTGATCTTGCTTAGGCTCACCCGAAGCTTTTCTTTTTCATTGACAATGATGTAGACCACGGGGCGGTTGCTTTCCAGCAGGTCCTCGCCCGAAGAGTGGAGATTGTTGTCCACGCCGTGGTAGATGTATTCGATGTAGCGTTCCCGGTTGGCTTCGCGGGCCTCCCGCACCACTTCCTTCTCGATGTAGGAATAGAATACGCGCTGACCGAAACCCTTAATCTCAATGGTAAACTTCATGCTCCGCCTCCTGAGCAGCTTCCGTGGTGTTCCGGCCTTGTCCGGGAAACGGCCCCAGTCCTTGCGGCCCGATTATCTTACGGATGTTACGCGGCTTTTGACGCGCGGTCAATTTATCCTGGCCGCCGTGTTCGTCGCTTTGGCCATCTGTTGCGGCATCGACGCCGCCCTGGCCGCCGCGCCGTCCGCCGCCGTGGCTCCGCTTCTGGGCACGCCCTACCGCGACGACGGCGTGAACGACCCGGCCGGCCGCCATACATTGTTCGCCGACCAGGCCAAGACCTTCCCGGATCAGGGGTTTAATTGCAGCGGCTTCGTGGTCACGGCCTCCCGGGGCATCCTGGGCCGCCCCCTGCCGCTGGACGCCATGCGCCGCGACCGCAAGGGCGATTCCGGCCCGGGCGCGGCGGCCGGCGAGGACTGGGACTTCGGCTACGACCTGATCTTAAACGTCACCGACGGCCTGCCCCGCCGGCTGCTGCTGCCCGGCCCGGGTCTGCCGCCGGCGCCCGAGGCCGTGGACGCGGCCCGGTTTCGCGGCTTTCCCCTCCACGACCCGGCCGCCTGGGCCGCCGTGCTGCCCAGGCTTGCTCCGGGCGAGGTCGCCTACGCGGCGCTCAGCAAGGAGATCAAGGGCCGGCTTTACTACTACCACGTCGGCATCCTCTACCGCGACGCCGCCGGCAAGGTCCGCTTCGCCCACGCCACCCCGGGCCGGGGCAGCCATGAACTGATCCTGTCCGAGCCGGCCGGCATGGCCGCTTTTCGCAAGGCTTTCGCTGAAAAGACCTTTGGCGAGAAGTGGATTCTCCTGGTGGCCGCGCCCTTGCCCAAATAGCCGGCGTCAGGGCCGGGGCTTGCGGCCTCGGGCCAGGAAGAAGGTGAGGCTCGAAAAAAATGTGCCGGCCGCGTCGCGCCGGCGCAGTTCCGTCAGAAACGACGCGGCCGCGCCCTGGGACAGCGCCCCGGCGGCCACGGCCCGGTCGGCCGTGTCGGACAGGCTGTAGACCGCCTCGGCGGCGGCCAGTTCGCGCAGCACAAGCGACCGCCCGACCACCTCGATCCCGTCCAGCCCCGCCTCGGCCAGCAACCGGCCAAGCCCTCGGCCGATCCAGCCGCAACGGAAGCTGTCGCACCAAAATTCCGCCAGCCGCCGGGCCTCGACGGTGCGGCTGGAATCCACCACGAACGTGCCCCAGTCCGGCTCCACGGCCACGACCCAGCCTCCCGGCCGGGTCACGCGGGCCATCTCGGCCAGCGCCGCCCCCGGGACAGGCACATGCTGCAGGGTGCGCTCCACCCGGCAACCGGCGAACACGCCGTCGGCAAAGGGCAGGCGAGCGCCGTCGCCGGCCGCGAACACCGGGCGCACGGCGGCTTGGCCGGCCTCATGGGCTGCCCGGGCCAGCATCACCCGGCTGGCGTCCAGGCCCACGGCCAGGCCGGACGGCCCGACGCCGCCGGCCATGGCCGCCGCTTCCCCGCCCAGGCCGCAGCCGAGGTCCAGGGCGGCGTCGCCGGGGGCTAGGCCGAGCCAGGCCAGGCTTTCGTCCTTGATGGCCCGCATGCCCGGGGCGGCGGCGAGATAGCGCAGGCAGCGCACGAAGACGTCGGGATCCTCGGTCTTGTCGCAGCCGGCGAATCCCGTGGCCAGGCAGTCGCTCATGGCTTGCCCTGGCCCGAAGCCGGCCGGGCGGCGAAAAGGCGCGCCCCCTCGGGGGCGTCTTCCAGACGCAGCCCCATGGCCTCGATGTCGCGGCGCAGGGCGTCGGCCCGGGCAAAGTCCTTGGCCGCCCGGGCGTTGGACCGGGCCTCGATGAGCCGGTTCGCCTCGGCCGGCCAGTGGGGGCGCGACAGCGGCAGGCCGGCCGGGTCAAGCAGGCCCAGGACGGCGTCGGCGGCGGCCAGGGCGGCCAGATGGCGGGCGGCGTCGGCGCCGCCCAAGGTCCCCCCGGCCAGCCCGGCGTTGGCCTGGCGGGCGAAGGCGAAAAGGGCCGGCCAGAAATGGGCCACGGACAGATCCTCGGCCAGGGCCGCCTCCAGGGCCGCTTCCAGACCCTCGGCCTCGGCTGCGGCCGAGCCCGAGGGCTGCCCCTCGCCGGCGGCCAGGGTCAGGCCGGCGGCCAGTTCCTGGATGCGCGCCCGGTTGCGTTCCCACATGGCCAGGGCCTCGGGCGCGGCGCAAAGGGGCTTGTGGTAGCTCGTGGAGAGCAGCCAGGCCCGCACGGCCAGGGGATGGACGCCGTAGCCGAGCAGATCGGCCAGGGTCGGCACGGCCTCGGCCCCTTCGCGGCCGCAGATGCGCCCGCCGGCCAGCCAGGCGGCCGGGGCCATCCCGGCCCCGCCGGCCCAGACGGCGCGCAGGTTTTCGATGTGCGGAAAGGTCTTGTCCTCGTCGGTGGCCACCACCGTCACGGCCGGCAGGGCGCGCACGGCCGCCGAGGCCATCTGGAGAAACCAGCTCGGCCGCACGTTGCCCCAGGCCGTGGCCCAGACGTCGCCGGCCTTGAGATCCTTGAGGCTCACGCGCTTTAAAAGCGTGAAGTCCCGGGGATGGTCCTTGGCGTAAGAGTCGAGGTCCACCGTCTTGCCCAGGCACAGCTTGGTCATGTCGAGGCCTAAAAGGCCGCCGTAGGCCTTGTCCCGGGCCACGTCGAAATAGACGCTGCGCAGTTTTTCGTAGGCCAGCCCCTTGTCCATGAGCTTTCGGGCCAGGGCCATGGCCTCGTCCATGGCCTCGCCGGCCAGGGGGAAGACCGTGTCGGCCACGCCCAGGCTCCCGGCCAGGGCGGCGACGGTTTCCCGGGCGGCCTCGGCGTATTCCCGGCATTTGCGTCCGGCGGCGC
Organism: Solidesulfovibrio magneticus str. Maddingley MBC34; assembly: GCA_000307955.1. GTDB lineage: Bacteria > Desulfobacterota > Desulfovibrionia > Desulfovibrionales > Desulfovibrionaceae > Solidesulfovibrio > Solidesulfovibrio magneticus_A. Next base: position 3,746 of record ALAO01000330.1, read on the forward strand.
GCGAGGCTTCCAGACACCGGTCGTCCAGGTCGGCCAGGCCCACGGCCAGGGTGGGCCGGCCGCCGGAGCGGGAAAGCGTGCGCCGCAGCACGTCCAGGGTGACGATGCGCCGCCAGGCGTCCAGGTCGCCGGGTTCGGGCAGGGGCGGGCCGAAGGTGAAAAGTCCGGGCGCGGCCGCGGCCGGATCGAGGTAGACCGGGCCGGGTTGGCCGACGCTGGTGAGCGCCACGCCTTTTTTCTCGGGCGCGGCGAAAAGGGTGGTGGACAGGTAGCGCTCGCCGCTGTCGGCCAGGATGACCACGATCAGCCCCTCGGCCAGCTCCCCGGCCAGCCGCGCCGCCGCGGCCATGGCCGCGCCGCCGCTCATGCCGGCTAGGATGCCTTCGTCCCGGGCCAGCCGCCGGGCCATGGCGAAGGCGTCCTCGTCCTCCACCGGCACGATGGCGTCCAGGGCGTGCTTGTCGAAGATGCCCGGCGGATAGGACTCCTGCATGTTTTTGAGTCCCTGGATCTTGTGCCCGGGCCTTGGCTCCACCGCCGCCACGGTGATGGCGGGACTCAGCTCCTTCAATTTCTTGACCAGCCCCATGGCCGTGCCCGAGGTGCCCAGAGCGGCCACCACATGGGTGACGGCCCCGCCCGTGGACTCGAAGATCTCCACGGCCGTGGCCGCGTAGTGGGCCTCGATGCTGGCCGGATTGTTGAACTGGTCCATGAGCACGTAGCGGTCGGGCTCTTCCCGGGCCAGGCGGTAGGCTTCCTCGATGGCCCCGTCGGTGCCCCGGTTGCCCGGGGTGAGCACGATTTCCGCGCCGTAGGCCCGCATGATGCGCTTGCGCTCCTCGGAGGCCGAGGCCGGCATGAGGAGTTTTAATTTGTAGCCCTTGACGGCGCAGACCATGGCCAGACCGATGCCGGTGTTGCCCGAGGTGGCCTCGATGACGGTGCGCCCGGACGTGAGTTCGCCCGAGCGTTCGGCCGCCTCGATCATGGCCAGGGCCACCCGGTCCTTGATGGAGCCGCCGGGGTTTCGCGCCTCGATCTTGGCGCACAGGGTCACGCGGGGATTGGGGCACAGGCGGCGCATCCGCACCAACGGGGTCTTGCCGACCAGGGACAGCACGGAATCGTGGATCATGGGGAGCCTCACGGAAATTTGGCCCGCAATCGTCCGGGCAGGGTCCGTGGTAGGCAAAAAACCGCCAACCGGCAAGAGTGGCAGGAAATTTGCTTGAGCTTGGCCAGTTCAACCAAGGAAGGGGCCATGGAGATCAACAAGTACCTTGCCGACAATCTGGCCTATCTGGCCGAGACCGGCGACCCGGCCGGGCGCTGGCTGGCCGAGGCCAATCCCGATCCGGCCATTGTCCACGAGCGGCTGCACCACAACGCCTCGGGCATCGTGGACTGGCGCATGGACGACGGCGTGGGGCTCTTTGAGAAACTGCCGCCGCCGTTTTTCTACCGCGATTGGCGGCCCAAGGAGCAGCTTGAGGGCGCGGGCACCATCATTGTCGGCGTGGGCATCGGCTATGGGCTCAACCATGTGCTGACCGGCACGCCGGATTCCCACAAGGTGCTGGTGGTCGAACCCCGGCCGGAAATGCTCCTGGCCTGCCTGGGCCAGACCGATTACCGGCCCTATCTGCGCCACGGCAAGCTGCGGTTCGTGCCACCCCGGGCGGCCGACATCGAACTGGCCATCCAAAATTTTGACGTGAGCTTTCTGTTTTCCCGTGTCTGGCTGCGAAACGATCTGGCCTGCCAGCAGATGGGGCCGGAGTATCCGCGCCTTGGGGCGCTGGTCAAAGCCAAGATGGAAAGCCTGTCGGTGGAGCTCACCACGCTGCGCCACAAGCAGGAAGTGATGGTCGGCAACGAACTGCGCAATTATTCCCGGGCCATGGACGAGGGCAGTCTGGCCCGCATGGCCGGCATGGCCAAGGGCCTGACCACCGTGTTGCTCGGGGCTGGGCCGTCCCTGGCTGATTTCGCGCCGGTTTTGCGGGAACACCGTGACAAGGGCTTTTACGCCGCCGCCCTCCAGACCCTGCCGGCCCTGGAGCGGCTGGGCATCAAGCCCGACCTGTGCCTGGCCATCGATTTTAACGACAACATGATGCAGAGCCTGGATAATCTGGCCGATCCGTCGTTTGCGGCCGACATCCCGTTCATCTATTCCACCAAGATGTCCCCAGCGGTGGTGGCCCGTTACCCCGGGCCGCGCATCCCGCTGTGGACCCAGGGCGGGATCGGCACCTATGTGCTCAAGGATCAGGAGCTGGTGCTGGACGCCGGCGGCAACGTGTCGGTCACATTGGAACGCCTGCTTGGCTGGGCCGGAGCCGAACGCTTTGTGTTCGTCGGCTGCGACTTGTCCTGGCAGGGCGAGCGCACCCACGTGGACGGCCACCACAGCGCCATGGGGGTGCATACCTACAACCCCCGCGACGACGTGAAGCTTAACAACCTGCATGGTGGGACCATCTACACCCACATGGGCTTTCTGGCCGCCAAGCGCGACATCGAAAAGGACATCGCCGCCTCCTCGGCCGGGTTTTTCAACCTTTACGGCGGCGGCGTGGTCATCGACGGCGCGGTCAACGTGGGGCCGGCCGATCTGGCCTCGGGCGAGCTTTTCGCCAGCCGGGGCGCGGCCAAGGACGTGTTCCTTGAAGCTCTGGCCCGGGCGTCCAGCCCGCGCCCGCGGCCGATCTTTTCCCCCAAGGCCGACTCTTGGGCGACGTCGCTTAAAAACGCTTCCCGGCGGCTGGAAAAGCTCATGCGTAAGGCCGACAAGCATCAGCGGGAGATCAAGGACCTGCTCTCCCAGATCCAGTTCTTCACCCGCCACGATCCGCTCTACATGCCCTATCTCTACAACGAAATCATGGATCTGGCCGGGCTTGTGCAGACCAAGAAACGCTACGGCGTCAAGGAACTGACGGCATTCAAGGCTATCCGGGGCCGCATCCTGGAAAAGACCCGGGAAATCGACGCCTTCCTGGCTCCCTCGGGCTCCTGGGCGGCCTGAGACGGCAATTGACGTGAAACGACGCGCGGCCGCGCTCCGAAAGGGGCGCGGCCGCGTTTTTTCGTGGTCCGGGGCAGGGGGGCGTCGTTGGCCAGAAGCGGGCTTGCGCCATGGAAAGGGGGGAACCGGCCTTGGCGACCGGCAAAGGCGACCGGAAGACAGGGCGGGAAGCGGCTCCGGCGACTGCCGGCCAGGGTCGGCAAGCAGTTTGCCGGAAACTGTGGCGCATCCCTGGCGGAAAACTGTCCGACGGAAGGACGGCGGGCGTGGCCGGACGTGAGCCTAGCTGAAGTCCGGCCAGTCCTTTTCGAAGCGGACCTTGCCCTTGGTCTTTTTGTATTTGCGCATGAGCACGTACAGCGCGCCCGCGCCGCCGTGGCGGGGCAGGGCGGTGGTGAACGCCAGCACCACGCGCTTTAAGGGGTCGTGGGTGAGCCAGGATTTGAGCTCTTCCTTGAGCACCGGCAGCCCGCCCGGGGAGTTGGCTCCGCGTCCGGGAATGAGCAGCAGGCAACGCTTGCCGGCCAGATACTGCTCGCGCATGAAATGGAACAGGGTGAGCTTGGCCTGGTCGGCGTTAAAGCCGTGGAGGTCTAAGTGGGCCTCGGGCGAGAACTGGCCTGCCCGCAGTTGGCGGTAGATCTTGGGGTCGAGGTCGGTGATGAAGCCCTGGACGTATTCGTCGCTGTATTCCAGGGTGAACTCCACCTTGCCGTCGACCAGATCGCGCAGGGCGGTGAGCGCGTTTTGCTCTTCGTCGGCCGGGGAGGGGGGGGCTGGCGGCGGGGCCACGGGGCGCACGTCGCGGCCGCCGATTTTGTCTCGATCGAGCTTGGCCACGCCGGACATGGCCCGCAGGAAATCCGATTCGTCGATTTCCTCGGGTTCGGTCGGCTTGGCGGCGGCAGCGGCCACGGCCTTGGACACGGCCGGGGGAAGGTCCTTTTTCCGGGCCACCTTGACGCCCTTTAGGGAGTCGGCAAAGGGGCGAAAGGCGGTGGGGTCGTCTTTTTTCGACATAGGACGGGCAGGCTAACGGCTTGGCGCGGCCTTGGCAAGACGGGAACAACCCGGAGAACCACTCGAACCGGGGGACCTGCGGTCCCCAGCCGCCGAAGCAACGGCGTTCCCGGTAAAGCCCATTGATGGCCGCGAGGGCTTTCCAACTGGCCAGAAGCCCATTGACCCCGGAACCCCTTAACCCCTTTCTTCATCTGGGGGGTCTGGGGGCCTCAGGCCTCCAGCCGCCGGAGGC